>CAZZND010000056.1:11279-15600 GCA_964655465.1 uncultured Actinomycetes bacterium | reverse complement strand
CGCGCCGAGCGCAGCGGCGATCGCCAGGAAGCCGAGGTTCACCTCGACCCGGACCACCACCGTGACCGCGACCGCGAGGAGCATCCCGAGCGCGGCCAGCAGGTTCCCCGATCGCGCGCTCTTCGGCGAGGAGAGACGCTTGAGCCCGGTGATGAACGCCACCGCGGCGACGGCGTACAGGAGCTCGCTCACCGTTCCTCCCGCCTGTGCCGGAACATCCGGAGCATCCGATCGGTCACGAGGAAGCCGCCGACGACGTTGATCGTGGCGGCCGTGACCGCGATGAGCCCGAGGGCCGTGGCCGCCGTCCCGAGACCAGCCGAGGCGACCACGAGGGAGGGCTCCGATGAGCACGATGCCGGAGATCGCGTTCGCCCCGGACATGAGCGGGGTGTGAAGCATCTTCGGGACCTTGCGGATGATCTCCAACCCGACGTAGCCGGCCAGGACGAACAGCATGATCTCCTTGATCAGCTCTCTGGACATGGCCTCCCCTCTCGATCGAGCAAGGCGCGAACCTTCGGGTGCTCGACCTGACCGCGGAGGACGACGCAGCACTCGCGGAGGATCGGATCGTCCATGGGATCGATGAGCTCGCCATCGCGGATCAGCCGGTCGAGGACGGAAAGCATGTTCCGCGAGTACATCCTGCTCGCGTCGTGCGCGACGCGGCTCGGGAGATCGGTAGGGCCCTCGACGATCACGCTGCCATGTTCGACCCGCTTGCCGGGACGGGTCACCTCGCAGTTCCCACCGTCCGCGGCCGCGAGATCCATGACGACCGCCCCACGGTGCATCCCCTCGACCATCTTCTTCGTCACGAGGAGCGGAGCGGGCTTGCCCGGGACGTAGGCGGCCGTGATCACGACATCGGCTTCGGCCACCGCCGCTGCGAGGGCTTCCCGCTGACGGCGGCCGAGATCCTCCGTGACCTCACCGGCGTAGCCGGATGGGTCGGAGCGCTCCGCCGCCGGCGCGTCGACGAACCGGGCTCCCAGGCTCTCGATCTCGGCCTTGGTCTCCGGTCGGATGTCGTAGGCAGAGACGACCGCGCCCAGGCGCCGACAGGTAGCGATCGCCTGCAGTCCCGCCACGCCGGCCCCGAGGACGAGCACCCTCACGGGCCGCACCGTGCCGGCGGCCGTGGTGAGGCATCGGGAAGATCCTCCCGGACCCATACGCGGCCGATATGGCGGCGGCGTAGCCCGCCGCGCTCGCCTGCGAGGACAGGGCATCGAGACTCTGGGCCAGCATCGTCCGTGGCACCGCCTCGAGGGCGAGCGCGGTCAAGCCCCGTTCGACCATGCGCCGGGCAAGCGGTCCGTCGGCGAAGGGGGCCAGGAAGCCGACGAGGACGCCCCCGCGAGGGATCGGGTCGAGCTCGTCGGGTCGCGGGGGTCCCACCCGCAGCACGACGTCGACAGCTGATGCCGACGCTCCACCCGGTACGAGCTGCGCGCCCGACTTCACATACTCATCGTCGGCGAAGTCGGCGCCGAGCCCGGCTCCCTCCTCGACGAGCGGAGAAGCCGCGCGCGACGAGGGCGGAGGCGCCCTGTGGCGCCAGAGCCACTCGCCGCTCACGCGCGGCACGCTCCCTGGGAACACCGATCTTCACCAGAGCTCCCATCTACATGGAGGCGGCCGCGACGGCTACCAGCGCGCCGACGTAGGCGAGCAACAGGACGACGGCGTCGGGCTCGAGCTGCTTGATCCGGGTTTCCTCTCCGTGGACGACCGCCGCCAGGGCGATCGCCATGAGCAGGATCGCCCCCAGGCCCGCGGCGATCACGCCGGGACTCGCAACAGCCGACAGGAGCGGTCCCCGTGTGTAGGCCAGGTCGACGATCACGAGCATCGCCATGTTGATCGCGTTGCTCCCGAAGAGGTTCCCGACCGCGAGGTCGTACGCCCCGATCCGTACGGCGGCGATGGAGGCCACGAGCTCGGGGAGGGACGTCGCGATCGCGAGCATGGCCACGCCCACGAACGTCTGGCCGAGGCCGGAGGTGTCGGCGATCCCCTTCCCCGAGACCGCCACGAACGGGCCGCTCACGAACACGACCGAGGCTGCGAGCGCGAAGCGGACCGCGGCGCCTCGCAGCTGCCGTGCCCCGGGCGCCGATCGGGTCCATCCGGTCGGAGCCGGCAGCTCTCCAAGATCGCGTCCGGTCCGCGGAACCCGCGATCGGGTTCGCCGAACCCACGCGACCGCGAGCACGTAGGCCGCCGCGATCCCGACGGTGTCGAGGCCGACCCAGCCGATCGAGATGCCGACCGGGGTGACGATCCCGAGCACGGCGAGCGTCGTCAGGGCGATCGCCACGGAAGCGACACGCGCATGTCCGAGCTCGACGGCGGGCCAGACCTTCCGCCGCGCGGCCAGATCGATCACCGCCAGGATGGCCATGTTGGCCATGTTGCTCCCGAAGAGGTCCCCGACGGCGAGGTCCGGGGCATCGGCGATCGCCGCGCTGACGTCGGTAACGATCTCCGGGAGGGACGTGGCCGCGGCCATGAGGAGGATGCCGACCAGGAGACCGCCGAGCCCCGTACGCGTAGCGATCTCGTCGCCGGCCCGCGCGAGCGCGATGCCCGCCCAGACGAGAGCCGCGCACGCGATCGCGAAGACAGCGCTCCACTGCCAGAGCCCGAACCCCTCCGTCAACCGCCCACCCCTCGATCGGGACGAACCAACCTAACCCAGGCCCCGGCAGTCTCGGGCGAGAGCGGCGCCCGCCGGGAAGGCCACACGCCGCTTCGGCGACGGGGCGGATGGCCGCGGATGTCCGCGGATGCCTTCAACTAACCTTGCTGCGTGACGGCGACGCAGAAGCTCGTGATCATCGCCGCCCTCTGGGTGTCGATCGGTGTGACCGCCTCGATCGTGATGGGTAGGCGCGGGCACAGCTCGTTCACCTGGCTCCTCCAGGGAGCCTTGCTCGGCCCGCTCGTGGTGCCGATCGGGATCAGCGCCGTCCGGGCCGAGCGACGTGATCCGCGCGCGCACGCCCGTCCGATGGACGAAGGCACGGCCGGGTCGGGAACGGTGGACGTGTTGGTCGGGATCGACGGGTCGCTCCAGTCCGCGGCGGCGCTTCGGGCCGCGCTCGATCTGTTCGCGGATCGCATCGGCCGTCTCACGCTCGCGAGCGTCATCGACTACGACAGCGCGATCTCGTCCCGGCCCTGGGACACCGAGCGGCTCGCCGTCGAGGAGCTGGACCGGCTCGCCGCGTCGGTGGAGGTTCCTCGGCCCGCCACGGTGGTTCTCGTCGGGAAGCCTTCCGCCGCGCTCGCGAAGCACGCGGTCGAAGAGGGCTACGAGCTGCTCGTCGTGGGACGGCGGGGCCACGGCGCGAGCAAAGCCTTGCTCGGAAGCACCGCGACGCGGCTCGGACACGGGACAGATGTCCCGGTCCTCGTCGTCTGATCGCAGGGAGGGGCGACCATGGACAGGACGCAGGTTGGGATGGTCATCGTGGTCGCCTGCATGGGCACCTGATGGTTCCATCCGAGGAACGCGACCCGAGACGAAGCCCGGTCCCGACCCCATGAGCTCGTTCCGGGAGTCGCGGGTGCCGGCACCGCCGACTACGACAGCGTGGGGTCCACGCCGCCCTGGGACGAAGAGGTCCGGGGCAGCAGAGGCCCTGGCTCGGCTCGGTGACTCCGTGGGATATCCGAAGCCCAGGACCACGATCCTCGTCAGGCAGCCGGCAACGGCCCTCATGAAGGAGGCTGTCGAAGGCGCTGATGGGCAGCACCGCGAGCCGGCTCGCACACCGTGTCAACGTCCGCGTGCTGATCGTGTGTGACCGGAACGGTTCCGGTTCGCGCCTTGCTGATGTCCGGCGAACCTCCCTGTGATGGGCACGAACGGGTGGGTCGCGACCCGACGCGCGTGCCCTCAGTGGTCTTGGACGTCCTCTCGGGTGTGGACCGGACCGGACCGATGTCGCCGGACGAGCTTCTCCAGCTCAACAGCCCAGAACACGCCCGTCGCGGCGATCAGCACGACCACCAGATCCCACGGCGCGAGCGGCTCGGTACGCAGGATCCGCTGGGCCGGCTCCCAGTACAGGACCCCCACCTGCACCGAGAGCGTGACTGCGACTGCCGCGAGGAGCGACGGGTTGGTCCGAAGACCGAGGGAGAAGAGGGACCGTCGCTCAGAGCGGACGGCGAGCGCGTGCCCGAGCTGGAGCAGGGCCAGACTCGTGAAGACCATGGTCTGCCAGGGCCGGCCGGTGGCACTTCCCCAGATCCCGAGCGCGAGGGGGATGGCGGCCATGAGCAGACCGACGACCACGACGTGCTG
>CAZZND010000056.1:0-11269 GCA_964655465.1 uncultured Actinomycetes bacterium | reverse complement strand
TGCTCTCCGAGGGCAGCCTTGGCGGTCGGCGCATGACACCCCGCTCGGAAGGCTCCACGCCGAGTGCCAAGCCGGGAAGCCCGTCGGTGACGAGGTTGATCCACAGGATCTGGACCGGCAGCAAGGGTAGCGGAAGTCCCAGGAAGGGGGCGAGGAACATCACCCAGATCTCGCCAGAGTTCGACGTGAGGGTGTACCGCACGAAGCGGCGGATGTTGTCGTAGATCCGCCGACCCTCCCGCACCGCCGCGACGATCGTCGCGAAGTTGTCGTCGGCGAGCACCATGTCGGCCGCCTCCTTGGCGACCTCTGTCCCCGCCACCCCCATCGCGACACCGATATCGGCGCGGCGGAGCGCGGGGGCGTCGTTCACGCCGTCGCCCGTCATGGCCACGACGTCGCCCCGGGCCTTCCACGCCTCGACGATGTCGAGCTTCTGCTCGGGAGCCGTGCGGGCGTAGACCCCCACATCCGCGACGTGCTGTGCGAGCAGCTCGGACCCCTCGGTCGCCAGCTCCGAGCCGACCAGGACACGACGGTCGTCGTCGATCCCGACCCGCTCCGCGATGGCGTGGGCGGTCGCGGGATGGTCCCCTGTGATCATGACCGGCAGGATCCCGGCCGTCCGGCACTCGGCCACGGCGGCCGCGACTTCGGGCCGGACGGGATCGGCCATCGCCACCAGACCGTAGAAGGTCAATCCGCGCCCTGCTTCCTCGGGTCGCGGAGGGAGCGAGGGAAGCCGACTGCCCGCAACGCCGAGCACCCGATAGCCCTGATCGGCGTAGGCCTCTGCCTGCTCGCCGATCCGAAGCCGGTCGGGCCCAGACAGCGGATGCTCCCCCGTGTCCGAAGCCACCGCGGCCGACATATCGAGCACCGCCTCCGGGGCTCCCTTGGCCGAGACGACGATGTCCCCCTGGGGCGTCTCGTGGAACGTGGTCATGCGCTTGCGGGCCGCCTCGAAGGGAACCTCCGCCGCGCGTCGGAACGAACCCTCATCCTCGAGACGATGTCGCTCAAGCCCACCCCTCGCCGCGAGGGCCAGCAGGGCAGCCTCGGTGGGATCACCGGCGGCGTCCCACGCCTCGGCGGCCGACGACGGCGGCAGCAGCGCGGCGTCGTTGCACAGGAGGGCGGCCAGGAGGAGGTTCCGGATCCCCGGCCGCGAAGCCAGGTCCACGGGCCGCCCGTGGGCCAGGAGCTCGCCCGCGGGCTCGTACCCGGACCCGATCGCCTCCAACTCGCCGTCGACCGTCCACACCCGCTCCGCCTGCATGCGGCCCTGAGTAAGGGTCCCCGTCTTGTCGGCGCAGATCACAGTCACCGATCCGAGGGTCTCCACCGCCGGCAGCTTGCGGACGAGGGCGCGATGCCGGGCCATCCGCTGGGCTCCGAGGGCCAACGACACGGTGACCACGGCCGGCAGCGCTTCGGGGATCGCCGCCACGGCGAGGCTGACGGCGGTGAGGAACATGAGCGTGACCGGCTCCCCCCGCGCGACGCCGGCAGTGAACACGACAGCACAGATCACGAGCGCCGCTACCGCCAGGCGCTGCCCGAGGACGGCGAGCCGCCGCTGGAGGGGGGTCCGGAGCGCCTGGTGCGCCTGGAGCAGGCCGGCGATCTCACCGAGGGCGGTCGCCATGCCTGTGGCCGTAACGACCGCCTTGCCCCGTCCGTGGACGATGGAGGTTCCCTTGAACGCCATGTTCCGTCGCTCGGACACGAGCTCAGCCGCCCTCGGTGGCAGGGGACCCGCGATCTTGTCGACCGGAACCGACTCCCCGGTGAGCGGGGCCTCATCGACGCGAAGGCCGGGGGCCTCGAGTAGGCGGGCGTCGGCCGGCACAACATCGCCCGCCTCCAGGACCAGGAGGTCACCGGGGACCACTACCTTCGCCTGGACGATCTGCTCGAGTCCGTCCCGGATCACTCGAGCGAGCGGCGCAGTCATCCGTTTCAGCGCGGCCATCGCGCGTTCGGCCCGGTACTCCTGCGCGAAGCCGATGGCCGCGTTGATCACGACGATCGTGAGGATCACGAAGGTGTCCTTGAGATCACCGATGAACGCCGTCACCGCGGCCGCGATGAGCAGCACGACGATCATCGTGCTGGCGAACTGCTCCAGGAACATCCGCCAGGCCGGCTTCGGCGGCCGTTCCACCAACGCGTTGGGCCCGTAGCGCTCGAGCCTCTCGCGCGCCTCTGGTGAGGAAAGGCCCGCACCGGGGTCGACCGCGAGGGCAAGGGCCACGACATGCGCATCCATCGCCCACGGGTCCGAAGGCGCAGCCGTCAGACCCATGGCGGAATCATCGAGGTCGCGCATCGATCGATCCGACCCCCCTCAGCGACAACGGCTACCCAAGTCGTCAGTATCGTCCGCGCGAGTTGCCCGTACCTACTCGGATGCCTCCGAGGGGTGGCCGACCGAGATCAAGTAGATCGGCACGAACCCCTCGGGCAGGCTGAGGACCAGCGCGACATCACCATCATCGAAGGCGGCGATCGGCACGCCGCCGAGTCCCAGGGCCGTGGCCTGCAGCAAGACGTTCTGCGCCGCATGACCCGCCTCGAGGTTCACATACCGTTCCGCGCGATCCCCGTACTTCGCCTCCGTCCGCGACGGGACGGCGGTGATGGCGAACACCGCAGGGGCATCGCCGACCGCCTCTTGATCGTGCGCGGCATGGGCGAGGTCCGCGCGGACATCCCTGTCGACCACCAGCTCCAGCCGGTGCCCGTCGGGAAGGTACCGTGAGAGCGTGGCTTGGTCTGCCACGTACACCTCCAGCGGGTACAGCGCCCCCGCCGACGGCGCCGTGCGACCGCCCCACGAGGCGGTGATGCCCTGCGCGGCCCACAGGAGTTGCGAGATCTCCTCGACCGTCAACGCCTCCGGAGTGAACGTGCGGGCCGAGCGCCGCCCGCCAAGCGCTTCCTCGAGCGACACGGGGCCGTCGGTCCGAGGCGCCGGCAGCTCGATGACGGGACCGAGCGCCCCGCTGGACCCATCGTTCGGATCCGAGCACGACACGAGTGATCCCGCCAAGACCGCTGCTGCCAGTACCCCTCGCGGGCCCACCTTCATGAGATCTGAGAACACCTGCATCTCCTTCGCGAGCCCCCTACCCCTCGGATGCGTAACGCCGACCGACCGGACACGGCGAAGCCTGGTCGGCTCCGTGGCGATGGCCTCGCACCTTGCGCTCGATCGAGGCCTGAGCGCCAGAGGCGAAGGACCCGGAGAAGAAGGATCGTCCGGCCCGCGTACCACGGCAGCCACTCTGCGATGGTGAAGGTGGTTCCGAGGGATCGACAGGTTGATCGAGAGACCGGCCAGAAGGTTCCTCGGAACCGCTTCGTTTCCAGCATCCCCTGACTACGCTGGTCTGCCGACGGCTCGCGTAGCCTCACGGGCCCGGCGGGCTCAGTGGATCTCGCGTGCTTCCTTCAGGCTCTGGCGGGCCCCGTTGAACGCGGCGAGCGCCACGATCAGCGCAGCCGCCGGGTCGGCCCACCACCAGCCGAAGACCGCGTTCAGGGCGAGACCGATCAGCGTCGCGGTGGACAGGATGCCGTCGAGGAACGTCATCGACGCCTCCGATCGCAACGGCGCCGAGTCGAGCTCGTTGGCCGTCCGGCGCTTGGCGATCGCGAGACCGAACATGACGAACGCCGTCACGGCCAGATAGGCGATGCCGATCGGCGACTCGCCCGCCCGGCGACCCGTCACGAGATCTCGGAGCGCCACGACGGACAGCACGACCGCGACCACCGCGAACGCCACCGCGACCAGGCGCAGGGCGAGGCGGGTCCGGTCCGGGCGGTCGACCTCGTGCTGTGGACGGATGTGCCAGACCACGACCGACGAGGCGAACATCTCGATGATCGAGTCGGTCCCGAACCCGATCAGGGCCAGCGATCCGGCCGAGATCCCCAGCCCGATCGTCAAGATCGCCTCGCCGAAGTTCCAGACGATCGTCGCGTACTCCAATCGGAGAGCGCGATCTTGAAGCGATGTGCGGGCTGGGCTCGCGGCGGACACCGGTTCCATCATGAACGCTACGGGAGCTGGACGAACCTCCAGCTCGATGCGAACGACTTCGCTCGGACGCTCGCGTCGGGGCGGATCGGCCGCTGGTCGTGGGGCTCGCGGCCGCGGTCCCTCTCGATGGTGTGGTCGCGGTCCGGGCCTCCGACGAGGCGGGCGACACGGTCCTGTACGGCGAGCTGTGGCGACACGGGGAGGCGTCGCTGGATGCCGGTCAGGCAGAGCGCACGACCTTGATGGTGAACATCGGGTCGCCGAGGGCCTGCCAGAGGCGGATCCACAGCGGCAGGTACATCTCCGCTCCGCGCGCGGTGGTGATGTCGCCCAGGTCGAGGATGTCGGACCAGCCGAAGCTCTCCAGCAGCTCGGTGACCGTGGCCTTGGCGCCGGCGTCGCTGCCGGAGACGAACACCGTGTGGTCGCCGCCGGCCAGCTGCTTCGGGTCGACCATCAGGTAGGCGTTCATCGTGCTGAGGGACTTCACCACCCGAGCTTCGGGGAACCGTCGCTGGATCTGCTCACCCAGCGAGTCGGTGTTGCACACGAACAGCGAGGGCGGCATCCCCTGGGAGAAGTCCAGCGGGTCGGCGATGTCGATGAGCACCTTGCCCGACAGGTTCTCCTCGCCGGCCGCCTCCAGCGCCTCGATCGAACCGGCGCCGTTGGTGGCGTTGACGACCAGCTCGGCCCCTGCGGCGGCATCGGCGAGTGTGCTCAGCACCACCTCCGGATGCTTTTCCTTCCACACGGGGAACGGCGGGTTGCCGAACGTGTCCGGCTCGGTCCGGGCCATCGTCGCCTCCGGATCCCGGGTTCCGACGGTCACGTCATGACCCAGCCCGGACAACCTGGCCGCTACCGCTTGGCCCACCGGGCCCGTGCCCAGCACCGCGATCTTCATCTCTCCACGCTCCTTCCACGAGACAGGTCTGTCTATCGAGAAGGCGGATACTAACAGACAGGTCTGTATCATGCAGCCCATGGCAACAGCCCGCGAACCTTCGATGGCAGATGGAACCAGCTCACCCGCTCGAGAGCGGATCCTCTCGACCGCCGAGCACCTCTTCTACCGCGATGGCTACCGGGCGGTCGGTGTCGACACGATCGTCGCGGAGTCGGGCGTCGCGAAGATGACCCTGTACCGGCACTTCCCCTCGAAGGACCATCTGATCGAGGCCTACCTCGATCGAGCGAACGTTCGCTTCTGGGAGTGGTTCGACGGCCTGATCGATCCGGACGCGAGCCCCAGGCAGGCTCTGGAGGCCGTCTTCGACGGCGTCGCGAAGCTCGCCTCGAGCCCGGCGTGCCGGGGGTGCACATGGGTGGCCGCGGCCGCCGAGTTCCCCGAGCCGGATCACCCCGGGCACGCGGTGGCGATCGCCCACAAGCGAGCCGTGATCGAGCGTCTGCGCGGGCTCGCGGAGCAGGCCGGCGCGAGCGACCCGGAAGCCCTCGCGGAGGAGCTCCTCCTGCTCATGGACGGAGCATGGAGCGCTGCCCGCGTCTTCGGGCCGGGAAGTCACGCGGGTCGCGTCGATGACGCCGCGAGGGCGCTCATCGGGGCCTGCATCGCCTGAAGCCAGCTCGACCCGGTCAGCTGGTCGAGGGGCGGTCCCAGGCTCTCAGGTGTCAGCGTGGTTGCCCCGCGCCGGCAGGAACCGCCCGGTGGACTTGCGGTAGTCCCGGTAGCCCGGGAACGTCTCGACCAGGCGGCGCTCCTCCCAGCGGGCCTTGACGTTGAACAGCGCGGCGAGCGCCACCGCTTCAACGACGACGAGGTAGCTGCCTGAACGGATCGCGACGCCGGCGACGATGAGCATCACCGCTGTGTACATGGGGTGGCGTACCCACCGGTACGGGCCTCGGGTCACCAGATCGACCGCCCCGTTGGGCAGGGGCGACGGGGTGAGCCCTCGCCCGAGACGCAGGGCAGCCCAGAGACCGAGACCCACGCCGAGCGCCAGGGTGGCGACCGCCACGGCGTCGAGCCACCAGGGGCGAGCCCAGTCGTCGCCGCGCGGGGTCGCCACGACGGCGGCCAGCAGCAGGACCTGCACGGCCACGAACGACCAGGCCACGAGCCTGTGCGGCGCCATCAGCAGACGGCGGCCTTGACCCGCTCGACCAGACCTGGAGGGATCACCGTGTCGGGATCGCGGAGGCCGTCCAGCTTCGCCTTGACACCGACGAGGCACGCATACAGGGGCGGGCACGTCGGGCAGGTCTTCAGGTGCGCCTCGATCCCGCTCCGCTCCTCGGTGGGGAGATCGCCATCGATGTAGTCGGAGACCTTGCGGCGCACATCCCAGCACCGGAGCGGCACGCCCTCGAGCCGGGCCCGTCGCTCGTTCCCCTCCGCCATCGCCGTCACCATCATCATCCGTCCCCGGCGCAAGCGCTGTTTCGCTGCCGGGAGACCGATCTCCAGGGTCCGTGAGATCTCCTCCGCGGTCCACCCTTCCACGTCGTGCAGGACCACGACCGCTCGGTAGATGAAGGGCAGGCGAACCAGCGCGTCCTCGAGCTCCTCCCGCGTCTGGGCCCGCTCGACCACGGCCTCGCCGTCCACCGAGTAGGCGTCATCCTTCCACTTGGATTCCACGTCATCGACGAGCACCTCCTTGGAGCCGTGCCTGGCCCGGTCCACCGCGAGGTTGTGCAGGATCCGTTTGAGCCAGCGCTCCACCGGAGCGTCTCCTCGGTACTGCTGACGCCGCTCGAGCGCGCGGACGAAGGTGTCCTGGACGAGGTCCTCCGCGGCTTGACGGTCCCGCACCAGCGACAGCGCGAACCGGTACAGCGCAGGCGCGTGGAGGGAGGCGAGGTCCTCGGATCGTTCGGGGTCGAGGCCTCGCTCCCCACGCGCCGCATCCGTGCTCATCGCTCCAGGCTAGCCCCGTTCGGCGACTACGCCGCCCGATGGGCCGGCTCGCCGCTCGTGGCCTGATCCTCGGCCCTCTCCGAGCGCGGGATCGAACACACACCCGTCAGCGCGTAGAGAGGGCAGAAGCCCATCGCCGACGTGGCGAGCATGATGCCGGCCATCACCAGCAACACGATGCCTCCGACCGTGCCCACACCGAGCCAGAACGCGGCTACGACCGCCGCGGGAGCCACCACGAAGCTCCGGATCACGCGATCCGTCGTTCCCATGTTCCTCTTCATCGTTCCCCTCCTTCAGGAAGTCCACCGTGCCTAGAGACGGATGAACCCCGCGGAGGGATACATAGGCAGCGTGCGAGCCGGGGAGTCCCGCGACCTCAGGGACTTACGCCCTGGGGTTCTCCAGCTCCGGTGGCATACAACAACCGGAACGATCCGGTGCGGAGCTCGAGAAGGGTGGCCAGCGGTGACGGAACGGTCGACGAGGACGAGAAGGCGCTTCCTCTGGGGCGTCCTCGCCATGCCCGCTGCGTTCGTGGGAGCGAGAGCGCTCGGCGCGGCTCGCGGCGCCATCGCGGCAGCGCGGCCCGGTGCCCGCGGCACCACCCTCACCGTCTGCCCACAGTGCGGCGAGCGTGGGCACGCGATGCTCGACCCCTCGTGCCCCGCCGCACCGAGGGTGGTCTGAGATGACCGGTGTCGACCGTCGCACGTTCATCAAGGGCGCGGGCGTGGTGGGCGCCGCTGGGGTCGCAGGCGCCGTCGTGCTGCACGACCCCCAGATCGGCCAGGAGGCCGAGCCGTCCCTGAAGGTCGACAAGGTCGTCCGAACGACCTGTTCGCCCAACTGCACCGGCTCCTGCGGCCAGCTCGCGTTCGTGCGGGACGGCAAGATCGTCAAGATCCAGCAGGCCGCCGACTACCCCGACCCTGTGTACAGCCCGCGCGGGTGCATGAAGGGACTCAGCTTCCACCTCCAGATGTACGGCCCCGATCGGATCCATCACCCGATGATCCGCCGCGGCGAGCGGGGGTCCGGCGAGTTCGAGGAGGTCTCCTGGGAGGAGGCGCTCGACCACGTGGCCGGCGAGCTGAAGCGGATCGGCGACGCCTACGGGTACGACTCGATCCACGTGTTCGATCAGGTGCCGGGTTCCGGCTACATCCAGAAGGGCGCCAACTACCGGGCCGCCTCGGTTCTCGGCATGAGCCACGGCACGTCCTTCGACTTCAACGGCGACCTCCCGATGGGGATGCCCATCACCTTCGGGGTCCAGAACGCCGAGCACGAGGCCAAGGACTGGGCCAACTCGAAGTTCCTGCTGATCGTGGGGGCCAACCCGCTCGAGACACGCATCCCCGACGCGCACTTCATCTTCGACGCGGCGGCCGAAGGGGCGCGGATCGTCGTCGTCGACCCCGTCTTCTCCTCGACCGCCTCGAAGGCCGACACCTGGCTGAAGCTGAACCCGGGCACGGACACGGCGTTCGCGCTCGGGCTCGCTCACGTGATCTTGCGTGAGGAGCTGCACCAGCCCGAGTTCCTGCGCGCCTACACGGACGCCGCGCTGCTCGTGCGAGCAGACACGGGCGTCCGCCTGCGCGAGGCCGATCTGCGAGCAGGCGGGGCGACCGACCGGTTCGTCGTGTGGGACGAGGGGACCGGTGCGCCCGTGACGATCGGCATCGACAAGCTCGGCATGCCGGCGGGGGTCACGGCGGCGCTCGACGGGACGTTCGAGGTGACGCTCGCGGGCGGTGAGACGACCGAGGCGAGCCCGGGCTTCGCGCACGTCCGGCGCGAGGTCGAGCGGTGGACGCCCGAGAAGGTCCAGGAGGTCACCGGCGTCGAGGCCTCCATGCTCGAGAAGGTTGCGATGGCCTACGCGACCGAGTCGCCGGCCGCCATCTTGATGGGCGGCGGATCGAACCACTGGTACCACGGTGACCTCACGGGCCGGGCCTACGCGCTGCTCGCGGTCCTCACGGGCAACATCGGCAACTCGGGCGGCGGGTTCTCGGTCTACGTCGGCCAGTACAAGGTGCGCGTGGCCGCCGCGCCGTGGAACTTCCCCGACGACATCCACGGCCCGATCGTCTCGACCATCTACTGGGTCACCGGCGAGACCGACACGATGCACCCCACCGTGCCGTACCCGACGAACGGCTTCAAGGCGCTCTTCCTGTCGTTCTCGAACTTCATGCTCCAATCGCCGAACCTGAACAAGGTGTACGAGCGGCTCGAGGAGATGGAGCTGGTCGTCGTCGTCGAACCGCAGATGACCGAGACCGCGAAGATGGCCGACGTGATCTTCCCGGCCACCACCTGGTACGAGAAATGGGACCTGACGGCCACGCCGCTGCACCCGTTCCTGCAGCTGCAGCAGCCGGCGGTCGAGCCGATCGGCGAGTCGCGGTCAGAGCTGTGGATGTGGTCCGAGCTGGTGGAGCGGATCGACCGCAAGAAGTGGGAGGCCTACTTCGAGGGCTGGGACGAGGAGAAGGCGATCGAGCTGATCCTGGAGGCCGGCAACGTCGAGGGCGGCCCGACCCAGGGCATCACGCTCGACGATCTGAAGGCCGGACCGGTGCGCCTGAACGTGCCCGATCCCGACATCCCGTTCCTCGCGCAGATCGACGACCTGGTGCCGTTCCCGCCCGCGTCGCCGCCCGCCCCGATCGAGTCGACCCAGGTGTTCCTGCCCACGCGCCGGATCGAGCTGTACAAGGAGGAACCCCTGTTCCTCAAGCTGGGCGAGCAGGTCGTCACGCACAAGGATCCGCACGACGACGGCGTGCACGACCCGTCCGAGTACCCGCTGACGCTGCTGTCGCCCCACTCGAAGTGGCGGATCCACTCCACCTTCTCTAACAACCCGTGGCTCGAGGAGATCCACGGCGGCAGGCCGAAGGTGCTGATCCATCCGCAGGACGCCGCGGCGCGCGGCATCGCCGAGGACGACGAGATCGAGGTCTTCAACTCGCGCGGCTTACTAACGGCCTGGGCGCACGTGAGCGACGCGGCCAAGCCCGGCACCGCGACGCTGCCCGAGGGATGGTGGTCGCGCTACTTCATCGAGGGCAAGGGCGTGAACGAGCTCACGAGCTCGGCGATCAACCCGATCCACGAGGTCTGGTACGTGCCGAACATGTGGGCTCCGTCCACGGGTTGGAAGGACTGCCGCTGCGAGGTGCGCCGTGCTTGAGGTCACCGACATCGACCTGGCGAACGGAGGGCTGACCTTGGGCGAGGCCGGTCCGGCACCGACCGAGAAGGTGTCGCCGATCGAGGCCCTGCCCAAGGTATCGCGCTCCTACGGCGAGATCGGGCCGACGAGCGCGGAGCCCCGCTGGGGGATGGCCGTCGACATCGAACGCTGCATCGGCTGCTGGTCGTGCGCGGTGATCTGCAAGTCCGAGAACGACATCCCGATGGGCATGTGGTGGAACCGGATCCTCACCGAGGGCGACGCACTCGACACCCCGGGGATCGGCGAGTTCAACGACCTCGAGATGAGCTGGGTCCCGCTGGCGTGCCAGCACTGCGAGGACCCGCCGTGCATGAAGGTCTGCCCGACGTCCGCGACGTGGGTCGACGAGGCCAACGGCGGCCTCGTCGCGGTCAACCAGGAGGACTGCATCGGCTGCCGCTACTGCATGGCGGCCTGCCCCTACGGGGTTCGCGTCTTCAACTGGGGCGAGCCGGTCCACCCGCTCGATCACCACCTGGGCATGGTGCCCCCGCGCCCGGTCGGCTCGGTCGAGAAGTGCACGATGTGCGTCCACCGCCTGCAGGAGAGCCAGGTCCCCTCGTGCGTGTGGTCGTGCCCGGCGCAGGCACGCATCTTCGGGGACCTGAACGACTCCGAGGGCGAGCTGGTCACGGTGATCCAGGACCGGAAGGGGTCGCAGCTCCTGGAGGACAAGGGCACCAAGCCGAAGGTCTACTACCTCGAGCCGCGCAGGAGGCGGTCGCTGTGAGTGCGGCGGTCACGACGCGCGCGACTGGATCCAACCGGCGGCGGACCTGGGGCCGTGCGTGGTGGGGTGTGCTGATCGCGGGCCTGGCGGTCGGGCTGGGCTCCTTCCTCTACCAGTGGTCCAGCGGCCTCGGCGTGACCGGCCTCTCGAACACCATCAGCTGGGGCATGTACATCATCATGTTCATGTTCCTCGTCGGGGTCTCGGCCGGGGGGCTGATCGTGGTTGCGGGCTCGGATCTCGTCGAGAGCGACCGGTTCGAGCCGCTGACCCGGCTCGCGGTGATCGTCTCGGGCAGCGCGATCGTCGCTGCGGCCGTGTCGATCCTGCCGGACCTGGGCCGGCCGC
>CAZZND010000055.1:0-15723 GCA_964655465.1 uncultured Actinomycetes bacterium | reverse complement strand
AGACCTCACACGGATCGAACGTGGGTCACACGTCGTCGCGAACGATGCGGATCACCACCTCCGCGGACGGGTGTCTGTCTGAGCGCTTGGATCGGAGCGGATCTTCGCCGACGGTTCCTGAGCCCTACGAGACCGTACCGTCGTAGTAGCGCTGCGCGAGAGCCCAGGCCGCCCTGCCCACGTAGCGGATGTCGATGAAGCTCACGCGTCCCTGGCCTTGGCCGAGGTAGAAGGCTCCTTCCTGCCTGATTGAGTCGCCCTGGTAGTTGAGGAGGTTCTGCATCCACACGGAGAGCCAACCCGCCGACGCAGGCTCAGCCCGGCTCGTTCCGATCCAGGCTCTCGCCGACACGGACCTCACGGTCCGCGCGGTGGGCAGCAGCGGAACCGCGAGTAAGGTTCGCTCCCGCCCGACAGATCGAGAAGGAGGGAGCGACGTGCCGATCGTGCAGGGTTCGAAGGCGACGATCCACTACGAGCAGGTGGGCGAAGCACCCGACATCGTATGGGTCTCGGGCGCCGGCGGCACGGCTGACTCCTGGGGCTATCAGCTGCCCTACTTCAAGGACTGGTTCCGCAACACGACTCGCATGGGAGGTGCACGGAGAGGGCATACCCATCCTGCTGATCCATAGATGGTCCGCGGATCACGACTACATGCTGGCCGACCTCGAACCGGGTTGGTGGAGGAGCTCCCTCGAGCCACCTATGCCGTCCTCGGGCTAGGCGGCTATGCCATCGCCCCGTCGAGGACCTCGTCAGCGCGGTGGCAGGCAACCTCCCGTCCGCCCTCTATCGCCATGATCGCGGGTCGCTCGGTCTTGCACCGGTCAGCCGCCAGCGGACATCGTGGATGGAATGGACAGCCGGAAGGCGGGGACGCGGCGTTCGGCGGTTCGCCGGGTACCGTCACGGCACGTCGGGGTGCCCAGGAGCCGATCTCCGGCACCGCGGCGCGCAGGGCAACCGTGTACGGGTGCGCCGGTCGCGACAGCAGTGCACCGGTCGGCCCCTCTTCGACCACCCGCCCCAAGTACAGCACCGCTGTACGATCGCAGAGCGCTTCCACGACGGCGAGGTTGTGAGAGATCAACAGGTAAGCGAGCTGCCGGTCCTCGCGCAGCTGCGCGATGAGCCGCAGCACCTTCGCCTGGACCGTGACGTCCAGCGCGCTCGTGGGCTCGTCGAGCACCAGCAGGCGCGGCTCCACCGCGAGGGCGCGCGCGATCGCCACCCGCTGGCGCTGCCCTCCGGAGAGTTGATGGGGGAGTCGGTCGGCGTGCTCGGGCTCTAGCCCGACATCGGCCAAGAGCTTCGCGACCCGGTCGGGCGCCGCTGCCCTGGGCACGATGCGGTTCGCCAGGAGCCCTTCGGTGATCACGGTCCCCACCCGCATCCGTGGATCGAGGGTGCCATCGGGATCCTGGAACACGATTTGCACGGCGCGTCGGTACTCCTTCAGGGCGGCGCCTCGTACCTTCGTGACGTCGTCACCGTTCAGCGCGATCGACCCGGCCGCGATCGGTGCCAGCCGGACGACGGCACGTCCGATGGTGGTCTTGCCTGAACCGCTCTCGCCGACCAACCCGAAGCCGAACGGGCCCTCGGGGATCTCCAGGTCGACCTGGTCGACGGCCCTGACATCGCCGAAGCTCACCTCCAGATCCCGCACCTGGAGCAAGGTGCTCATGCGGGAGCACCGCCGCCGATCCGTGGCACCGACGCGACCAGCTCCTTCGTGTAGTCCTCTGTCGGCGTCGTAAGCACGTCGCGCGCGATGCCCTCCTCGACGATCCGGCCCCGCTGCATCACCACTACGCGCTCGCAGATCTCGGCGATCACGGCAAGGTCGTGGCTGATGAACAGCACGCTCATGCCGGTCTCGTCGCGCAGGTCCCGGAGCAGATCGAGGATCTCGGCCTGCACGGTGACGTCGAGCGCGCTCGTCGGCTCGTCGGCCAAGAGCACCTCGGAGCGGAGCGCGAGCGCCATCGCGATCGACACCCGCTGCGCCTGGCCCCCGGACAACTGACTCGGGTATCTCTCGAGCAGCTCGGGCGCGAGCAGCACCTCGCGGAGCGCCTCCTTGGCGCGCTCGACCGCGTCTGACTTCGAGGGCATGCCGTGCAGCCGCAGAGCCCGCACGAACACGTCGCCCACCCGGAATACGGGGTTCAGCGAGGAGACCGGGCTCTGGAAGATCATCGCGATACGTCGGCCGCGGATAGCCCGCATCGACGCGTCGTCGAGCCCCACCAGTTCGATGCCCTCGAAGATCACGCTACCGGCGACCGCGGCGCCGATCGTCTTCGTGAGTCCCAGCACGGCCTGCGCCGTCATCGACTTGCCCGAGCCGCTCTCGCCGGCGAGCCCGACGATCTCACCCGGACCGAGGCGCAGGTGGGCCAGGTCGACGACCTGCCGGCCGCCGATGCGGATCTGAAGCCCGTCGATCGCGAGCCTCGGTTCGGCGCTCATGCGCCCAGCACCCCCCGGCGCCGCACCATCTTGGAGTCGAACGCGTCTCGAAGGCCGTCACCCATCAGGTTGAACGCCACCGCCGTGATCAAGATCGCGAACCCCGGAAACGTCACCAGCCACCACTGCCCCGGGAAGTACTGCTGCCCCTGGTTCACCATGAGGCCCCACTCGGGCGTCGGGTCTTGTGCTCCGAGGCCCAGGAAGGACAACGCCGACACGGTGAGGATCACCCCGCTCACGTCGAGAGAGACCTGGACGATCAGCGGCGTGAGCGAGTTCGGCAGCACATGGCGGAACAGGATGCGGGCGTGGGAGACGCCCGAGGCCTTCGCGCCGTCCACGAACGGGCGGCCCGCGACCGACGCCGCCTGGCCACGGATCAGCCGCGTGTACCACGGCCACCAAGTCACCGCGATCGCGATCGTCGTCGACCCGATGGTGGGTGGGAGCACAGAAGCCAACGCGAGCGCGAGCAGCAGCGCCGGGAACGCGAGGAAGACGTCGGTGACGCGCATGATCACATCGTCGATCGGGCCGCCGAAGTACCCGGCTGCTAGCCCGAGCGGCACGCCGACGAGACACGCGATCAGGAGCACGAGGAACGCGATCATCGGCGAGACGCGCGCGCCGTAGACCACTCGGGAGAACACGTCGCGCCCGAGCTGATCGGTCCCGAACCAGTGCTGGGACGAGGGCGCGAGCAGCGTCTCCCGTGGGTGGGCGGCACCGCCAGCGTCCTCCGGGTACGGCACGATCATCGGCGCGAAGATCCCGGCGAGCACGATGACGAGCGAGACGCTCAGCCCGAACACCACCAGCCTATTCGTGCGGAGGCGCCCGGCGAGGTCGGACCGAGTGGCCTCGACCGTCTCCGGCAGTGGCTGCACGTTCATGAGAGCCGGATCCTCGGGTCGACCCAAGCCTGCACGATGTCAACCACGAGGTTCGCAAGGACGTAGACGATCGCGACGAACAGCGTTACACCGATGATCGCAGGCGTGTCGAGCGAACCGATCGCGTTCGCCGCGTAGCTGCCGAGCCCCGGCCAGTTGAAGATCGCCTCGACCAGGAACGTGTTCACGAGGGAGTAGGCGAACACCAGCGCGATCACCGAGATCACGGGTACCAGCGCCGGCTTCAGGGCGAACCGGCCGAACACCGCGCGTTCCGGGAATCCCAACGCTCGCACGGCCTTCACGTGGTCCTCGCTCAGGGTGTCGAGCTCCGATCCCCGCACCATCCGCGCGACAACGCCGAAGGGGTAGGCGGCGATCACGAGCGCCGGCAGCACCAGGTGGGCGGCGGCCGATCGGAACACGGCCCAGTTCCCTGTGATCAGCGAATCGATCACCGGCATCCGTGTGTACTGGATCAGCGGGTTCGTGTAGTCGAGGTTCTGGTCGTATTGCCCTGCCACCGGCAGCAGGTGGAGCTCCTGGAAGAAGACAATCTGTAGGATCAGCGCCAGCCAGAACGCCGGCATCGACACCGCGAAGACCGCGACCATCCGCACGAGGCCATCGGGGATGCCCCCCGCCCACCGAGCCGACACGAGCCCCAGCGGGATCCCGAACGCTAGCCCGATCACGATCGCCGCAACGACCAGCTCGATCGTCGGCGGGATGCGATTCACGATGTCGCTCAGGACGGGTCGGTGGGTGTGGATCGAGGTCCCCCAGTCACCCTGCAGGACGCCGGTGAAGTACCGCCAGATCTGCGCCGGCAACGGGAGGTTCAAGCCCAGGTCCTCACGGACCTGGGCTATCTCCTCGCGCGAGGCCCGCGGTCCCGTCCACGATGCCGCCGGATCGCCCGGCACGAGCCGGGCGATCGCGAACGTGAGGATCACCACGCCGACGACCACGAGGACGGCCAGGGCGAGCCTGCGGATCAGGTACCGCGTCACCTTCGGTCACGACCCAGGCGTCAGTTCGTATGCGAACACCACGTTCGGATATGCCGGGTTGTCCACGTAGCCCTCGACCGAGGACAGCATCACGCGCTGATACTGCTGCGTGTAGACCGACAGCGACGGCATGTCCTGCATGAGCTGGTCCTGCATCTGCCCATATAGGCTGATCGCCGCCTCGCGGTCGGAGGCCGACACCACCCCCACCTCCTGTATCGTCTCGTCCATCCACGGGTCCGAGTAGTACGAGAGGTTGAAGTACGGCGGGTCCTCGGTGTGGAACATGTTGAGGAACCACGAGTACGGATCGGCGTAGTCGGGCCACCAGTAGAAGAGGAAGATGTCCTGCCGCTCCGCCAGGTCCTCGGACTGGCCCTTCGCCCACTGGGTGGGCCACGCGAGGCCCCGTACGTCGACGGAGACGTTCAGCTTCGCGAGGTCCGACTTCATCAGGGCGGCGACCAGCTGCTCGTCCGAATCGCCTCTCACGTAGGTGAGCGTGAGCGACAGCGGGTCGCCGTCGGGTCCATAGCCGGCCTGGCCGAGCAGATCGGCGGCCTTCGTGGCGTCGTAGGTCGGTTCGAGTCCGTCGACGTGGCCCCACAGACCCGGGGGGATCAATCCGGACAGGGACGTCGCGGCGCCCTGCAGGGCCACCATCATCCCTTCCCAGTCGATGCCGTAAGAGAGCGCCTGGCGCACCGTCGGGTCGGCGAGCGGCCCCGACTTCGTGTTCAGGAGCCCCAGCAGCGTCTGCCACGAGGCGGCGCTCGCCGCGGTGAAGCCGTCCTCGCCGTCGAAGGAGTCGTAGAGCTGCGGCGTCAGCCGCATCGCGAACGAGACCTGTCCGTCGCGCAGGAGCTGTGCGGTGGTGGTCGCGATGGGGACGACCCGGAAGACGCAGTTGTCGTAGTGCGCGCCGTCCCAGCCCCGCCAATAGTCAGGGTAGGCCTTGAGCCTAAGCTCAACCTCCTGCCCCTCGTTCCATGCGTCGACCGTGTAGGGACCCGACCCGGCGTCGTTGCCTTCGGCGAACCATTCCTCCTGGTCCATCGAGCCGGAGGCCGTCGTGTCGTAGATGTAGGCCGCATAGCCCGCGGACGCGATCAGATCCACAAGCGCCGGGTACTTCAACGTGAACTCCACGGTCTGGTCATCCGGTGTGTCGATCGACTTGACCGCGCCCCAGATGTAAGCCGAACCCTGGTTCAGCTGCATCGTCCGTTCGATCGAGGCCTTGACGTCGGCCGAGGTCATCGCGCGGCCCGAGTGGAAGGTCACACCGTCCTGCAGGGTGAAGCTCCAGGACTTACCGTCCTTCGAGGAGGTCCACGACGTTGCGAGAAGCGGCTGCAGCTGCTGGGTCGTCGAGTCGTAGCGAGTGAGCGTCTCGTACATATTGCTCATCGCGATGTTCTCGTTCGAGACGGCTGTCGACGGATCCCATCCGATCATCACCTGCGTGTGTGTGGCGTACGTGAACGTCGCGTTGCCCCCCGCCGACGCCGAAGCGGAGCTCGACGGGCTCGTCGAGGCCCCGGTACACGCCGCGGCCGCGATCGCGAAGATCGCCACGGCAGCCATCATCCGTCCCTTCGTTCGCATGCTGTGCCCCTTCCTCATCACGACCGCTCCCCCACATCGAGCGGGCCCGCCGCCTTCACCCGGATCCGAACGGCCGGGTTCGTCAGGTACGCGAGCGGGATCTCTTCCACTTCTACGATCTCCACACTGCCAGGAGACGCACCCGCCGCGACGGCGCGCGCGCGGGCCTCCTCGGACACCTCCTCCACGGCAGCTTGCCTGCCGCCCGCTCCCAGATGCACGATCCGGTCCACCTCGCCGGCTACCGACGCGATCGCTGCGCCGATCGCGTTCGCCACGTCGAAGTGCGCCGGACGGTGCACCTCGCTGATCCCGGGGATGGACTCCGGCACCAGCACGCTGCCGCCGCCGACCGCGATGAGCGGACGCGGTTCCCGCGACGTCTTCACGCGGTCGACCGCCTCGGCGAGCATCGTCTCGGCCAGCCGCAGCGCGCGGGCCAGCAGGTCCTCGTGGCCGGCGGTGGACGCGGAATCCCCGATCGCGGCGCGGCCCCCGGCCACCGCAGCGTCGGTGAGGGTTCGCGTGTCGCCGCCGAACACGAGCGCCTCATCGGTGAGCCGGTAGCCCACGCTGTCGGGACCCACCGTCACCTCGTCGCCGTGCTCGTGGATGCACGTCCCGCCGCCCACCGCGATCGTCACGAGATCGGGCATCCGGAAGTTCGTCTGGACCCCGCCGATCTCCACGCCGGAGCTCGACTCCCGGGGGAACCCGCCCACCAGCACGCTGACGTCGGCGCTCGTGCCGCCCACGTCCACGACGATCGCGTCGGTCGAGCCGGTCAGGTACGCGGCGCCGCGGATCGAGTTCGCGGGACCGCTCCCGATCGTGAGCCCGGGGAAACGCAGGGCGTACTCGAGGTCCATCAGCGTGCCGTCGTTCTGCGCGAAGAACGTCACGGGATCGAGGCCGCTTTCGGTCAGCGCGCCGTGGAAGGCGCCGGCCACGTCGCCGGCGACACCGGTGAGGGCAGCGTTCAGCACGGTCGCGTTCTCGCGCTCGATCAACCCGAGCGAGCCGATCTCGTGGCTGAGCGAGACATGGATATCCCCGAGCTCTTTGCGCACGACGTCGCGTGTCGCGAGCTCGTGCTCGGCCGAGACCGCGGAGAACACACCCGTGACCGCGATCCCGTCCGCCACGCCGGCAACGGAGCCCGCGAACCGCGCGATCGCCTCGGTGTCGAGTGGTGCGATCTCCCGGCCGTCGAACTCGAACCCACCGCCGACGATCGTCTCGCCTGCCGAGATGGTGCTTCGAAGATCCTCGGGCCAACCGAACAGCGGCCGGATCGCGAAGGTAGCCGGCGCCCCGATCCGTAGCACCGCCACCCGGCGGAGATGTCGGCGCTCCAGGACCGCGTTCGTCGCATGCGTCGTGCCGAGCATCGCGTGGGTGATCCGTTCGTGCCCCTCCCCCAGGGCCTCGACCGCCACGGCGATAGCCTCGGCGATCCCTGAGGACACGTCGGGCGTGGTGGTGACCTTCGCGCGGGCGAGCAGCGCGTCGTCGCGCCC
Organism: uncultured Actinomycetes bacterium; assembly: GCA_964655465.1. Classification (GTDB taxonomy): domain Bacteria; phylum Actinomycetota; class UBA4738; order UBA4738; family HRBIN12; genus AC-51. The sequence continues at coordinate 8,208 of CAZZND010000055.1, read as the reverse complement.
GAGCACCACCGCGTCCGTGTTCGTCCCGCCGACGTCGATCCCCAGGCGCAGATCCATCCGGCTAGCCACCGTCGGCGCCCTCCGGTGTGACCTCGTATCGCTCCCAGCGGGTGAGGTCCTGCCACGTCACCTTCGGTCCACGCATCGGCATCTGCTCGGCCGGCGCGGCCGCGTGGCCAATGCACACGATCATCCTCGGGAGGAGGTTGGGCGGCAGGTTCAGCACGACGGCGACGGCGACCCACGCACACGAGCTCACGGGTCCCGCGCCCAGCGCGAGCGCATGGGCGGCGAGCAGCATGGTCTGCAGCGTCGTCCCGACGTCGTAGTACTGCGTCGGATCGGTCGGGCTGCTGCCCTCGGCACCGGCGACGTCTCGGTCCAAGCACAGAACGATGGCCGCCTTCGGACGCTGCAGCATCCCCGGCGAGACCATCCGCAGCAACCGCAAGGTCGATGGATCCTGGACGGCCACGAACCGGACGGTCCGCTGGTTCCCGCCGACGGGAGCCCATCGACCGGCCTCGAGGATCCGTTCCAGGTCCTCGCACGCCACCGGCTCGTCGGTCATCACCCTTACGACGCGCCGGCTCGCGATCAGGTCGAGCATCGACTCACACATCGTCGGCAGCCGATCCTCCGAACCGCTCGACGAGGAACCTCGCCGTCTCCGCGCAGAGCTCGTCGAGGACCGCGGTGTACGCCTCGAGGTCGTTCGTGTGGGTCTGCGCGAACGAGGTCTTCGGCTCGGTCGCCCGCAGGATCGCCCGCGTGTCGGGCGTTACCCTGTCGACGATCCGGTCACGGAGCTCCTCGGCGGCCGTAAGCAGGCGCATCGAGGCATACCTGCACGGGTCGTCGAGCTGGCTCCTCGCGGAGGTCATGAGGAACGCGAACAACTCGATGGCCTCGTCTTCGGTCATGACCGCGGTCGCGTCGCTCGTCAGGATCACCTCCGCTGGGGATGGATCGCTTCCACAGACACGTAGTCGAGGTCGTAGCCGAACGCGCGGGGCCCGGCGAGTTCGAGCCCGCGTTCGGTCCGCCAGATCGGATCGCAGGGGAACCCGACGACGCTGACGCGCTGCCCGTAGCGGAGGCGTTCGGTGTGGACGGCGCGGGCGGTCTGCGTGTCGAGCACCGTGATGATGTCGGGCACCATGGCGAGGACCTCGCCCTCGTCGAGAGCCACCAGGTTCTCGTTCTGGATCTCGAGCCGGAGCACGCGGCCGCTGTCGGGGCCGAGCCCATCGATCGTGACCGACCCCCGGACGAATCCGCCAGTGACACGCCGCTCGACGTCGACGATCTTCCCCTCGATCAGCACCGCCGCTGCCACCTCCTCGGCGAGCACTTCGATTGGGTCGCGTTCGGCCCCGAACACGACCTCCCCGATCCGCACCGCGAGCGTGACGGTCCTGCGCGCGGTGGCGGTCTTGGCCTGGAGGACGGTCATCTGGTACTCGGAGGAGTAGCCCTGCCCCCCGAACTCCACGGCCATCGCACGCTCCATCCGTTCCATCCACCGACCGTCCACGCCCTCGAAGATCACGACGTTGCCGCGCTCGTCGGTCATCACGGCGGGGTTCGGCGAGATGCCGGCGACCTCCATCGTCACCTGGGGAACCTCGGGGAACGCTCGGCCCATGCCGTCGGCGTCCACCAAGGGGAGCCCAGCGCGCGCCGCCCAGGCCACGGGCACGAGGCCGTTCGAGCCGCCGATCTCCCCGGACATCAGCGCCGCCACCTTGGTGCCGTGGATCCGCTCGACCACCGGGATCAGTCTGGCGATCTCGTCACCGCGGGCGATCTTCTCGATCCAGATCAGTGGCGCCCCGATCCCGCCGCACGGCATCACGAGCGCCTCGTCGTCGAGTTCGTCGAGGTCGACCACCGGCACCGGGCCGAACTCCTCGATGGCCTGCAGCGCGGCGAGCACACCGATCGCGGTATCGCCGCCACCACCGGCGCCCAGGATCGAGCACCCCACCGCCATCGCCAGCACGTTGGACCCGTCGATCTGCACGACGCCCTTTCCTCGTCTCAGGCGGCACGCTACGCCACGCGGCAGGCACGAAGAAGTGCGGGATGCACCAGAGATGGGGTTGAATATGTGCGATATGCCCAATATCGCGGCGATGATCACCGGGGCTGGTGGCGACCGCCTCCGGCCACTCACCGGGTTCGGCCTGGAGCGCAACGTGCGTTCGCTCGCGCTCGGGGAGGCGCTAGCCGACGTCGACCTGGCGCCTCCCGACGCGCTCGTACTGCTCACACGCGCCGCCTCTGGGGAGGCGGGAACCTACCGCTTCGACGTCGCACTGAGGCGCGGGGTGGAGCGTGGGATCGCGGGGATCGCGCTCGCAGCCGGCGGCGGTGAGGTCCTCTCTAGCTCCGCGCGAGCGGTGGCGGATCGCGCTCACCTCGCGATTCTCTCGGTGGCCGAAGGCGCCTACCTCGCAGACCTCGCCGCGGCCCTCGGCGCGATCCTCCGCGGCGACGCGGCGGCCTCGCTCGAGTCTGCAAGGACCGGGCTGCGTGCGCTCGAGCGTGCACGGAACGCCGGCGAGGATGTGTCGGGAACCCTCGCGGCGGTGGGTGAGGCCCTGCCGGGTGCTGCGCTCGGCGAGCCGATGCCGGAGCTGCTCGCCGAGCCGATCGACGTCGACGGGATCCGCGAGACGTGGCTCGTCGCGCCCGCCGGCGGTGCCGTCGAGGTCCTACTGCTCCGCGCCGGAGCCGCCGATGTGGCGGCCGCGATGGGGAGGGTGTGGCGCGAGCAGGACGCGCCCATCCGGAGCCGGTCGGAGCTGCTCACCGAGCTGCTCGCGACGGAGCCGGGGCGTGACGCATCGTTGTTGCGGCGTTCGCGTGTGCTCGGGCTTCCGGTCGACGCGTGGCACACGGTCATGCTGGTCGGGTTCGACGAGGGGACCTCGGATGATCCGGTGCGCGTAGAGGAGCTTCGGCGGGCGGTCGAGCGGACCGGGTTGGCGGCCGCCCGAGCCGTGAGGGGCACCTGGCACTTAGCGCGCTCGGAGGGTCACGTTATCCTGCTGCGGGACACCGACGCGGAGTCGGGCGCGCGCGGGGCGACGGCCGTCCACGCTGCAGGCGCCGCTGTCCTGGCGGCACTGGAGGAGCGGTTCCCGCGGATCGCTCCCCGGGTGGGCATCGGTGGGGAGCACCTTGGGCCCTCCGGCCTGCGAGCCTCCGCCGGAGAGGCCCGCGCCGCCCTGGCCGCCGCACGCCCCGGCCAAGGCCCGTTGGTGTTCGACGCGTCGGGGCTCCGGGCGATGCTTGCCGAGTGGTACGCCACGGACTCGGCTCGGCGTTCGGTCTCCTCGTTGTTGGAGCCGCTCGAACGGCTCGGCGGCCGGCGCGCCGAGGAGGCGATCCGAACCTTGCAGGTCTTCCTCGACGAGCAGGGCTCGACGACTCGGACGGCGCGGAGGTTGCATCTGCACCGCAACGCCGTCGGGTATCGGATCGCCCGGATCTGGGACCATCTCGAGGTCGATCCCGATGACCCCGATGCGCGCCTCGCGCTGCAGTTGGCTTGCCGCGCACGATCGCTGTCATGAGTTCGGCGCGCCTTGCGTCTGCAGGGGAGGGTCCCTATGCTCACCACCCTTGCCCCGGGGGAAGGAGAGCCGATGGAGCGCAGGCGGATCAGGGTCATCGGGCCTGTTACAAGCGACGCACTCGGGAACACCGCGTTCGCGCGAAGCCTGGGCGATATCTCGACCGAGGTCGACCTCGTCCAGTTGCAGCGCGGGCCAGCATCGATCGAATGCGAGTTCGAGCACGCGATCGCCGTGCCGGACACGCTGCGGCTGATCGTCGAGGCTGAACGGGAGGGCATCGACGCGGTGGTCGTCGACTGCATGGCCGACCCCGGCGTGCGGCCAGGACGCGAGCTGGTGCGGATCCCGGTGCTCGGGCCTGCGGAGACCAGCATGCATGTGGCCTGTCTCCTCGGCCACCGGTTCTCGATCGTGGCGACCGAGGCTCGCTCGATGCCGGAGTTCGAGAACCAGGCGCGTGTCGCGGGGCTGTCCGAGCGGCTCGCATCGGTCCGCTGGGTGGACATCCCGGTGCTGGACCTCGCGGCTGACCCGCAAGCGCTCCTCGCGGCGCTGGTCGACGAGTCGGTCGCCGCGATAGAAGCGGACGGTGCGCACGTGATCGTGTTCGGTTGCACGGGCATGCTCGGCTTCGCCGACGACGTCCGCGACGGTCTCGCTGCGCGCGGCTATCCGGGCGTCCCCGTGCTCGACCCGGTGCCCGTCGCGGTCCGGGCGGCACAGGCGCTACTCGCGTGTGGGCTGACTCACAGTACGCGCACCTGGCCGCCGGCGCCGACGAAACAGATCGACGGGTACGCCTTCTTGACCGACGTGATGCGGGGCGGCGACCGCTGAGCTCGGACACTTCGACCGTCCGTCGGCCTCAGACTTCGAACCCGTAGATGAGGCGGGCTTCCTCTGGGCGGATCATGTCGTCAGCGAGGTCCTCACGAACGCGCTCGCGCTCGCGCTCGCGCGGGTCGCCATAGCCCCCGCCGGTCCCCGTCCGCAGCCGCACCAGATCCCCCGACCGGAGCGGATACGCGGCCGCCTTGCCGAACCGCACCGGCGTGGAGCCGTCGGCCGGCACGATCTCGATCGCGTTCACCGAGCCCTGGTGCCCTCCGTCCACGCCCCATGGCGGGTACTTGTGCCGTCCGAACACCACCGTAAGCAGCGCCCGATCCGACAGGATCCGATACTCCTTCACGAGCCCCGGTCCGCCGCGCCGTCGCCCTGCGCCCGCGCCTGGCACGACGTCGAACGCCACTCGCTCCACTCGCACTCCGTAGCGCTGTTCGCAGATCTCGGCCGGGATCGTGTAGGTCTCGCCGTCCCCCACGCTCACGAGCGCGCTCTCCCCGTCGGCGACCGCACTCGCGCCCCAACCTCCGGGCTGCGGCTCCACCAGAAGCGTCTCCTCGCCGGTGTCTGGATGCGTCGTCGAGATCGACGTGGAGCACACCGAGACGTAGCTCCCCGCTGTCAGCTGCTCCGGCAATAGCGGGGACAGCGCCTTCCACACCAGGTCGCTCGCCTGCTCCGTCGCCTCGAAGTACGCGGCGACGGGGGCCGGCCGCTGGGCGGTGAAGACCGTTCCCGCGGGACAGACGATCCGCAGCGGACGGAACCAGGCGTCCGAGGGTGGCTCGGCTGGGTCGGTGACGGCCTTGAAGATCGTGCGCACCCCCGAGACAAGCCCACTCCAGGTGGTGTTCACCGGCCCGCCCACCTGCGCGTGTGAGCCGGTGAAGTCGCAGACCATCTCGTCGGGCGTGATCGTGACCGCCACCCTGATCGGTATGGGGCCGCCGCCCACGCCGTCGTCGTCGATCAGGTCGTCCGCGGTATACGTGCCGGGCGGCAGAGTCGCGAGCGCAGCCCGCGCCAGCGCCTCGCTCCGCTGGTGCACCTGCGCCATAGCCTCGCGCACGGTGCCCACGCCATAGCGGTCGCAGAGTTCAAGGAAGCGGCGCTCGGCGACCTCCAGGCATGCCGCTTGCGCCACCAGGTCACCCAGGACCTGCGCGGGCAGGCGGGAGTTCGCCTGCAGGATGGCCGCGATGTCGCGGTCGAGCGCGCCGCGACGGTACGCCTTCACGAACGGCAGCTGCAGTCCCTCCTGGAAGACGTCGCGGGAGTCGGCGGTCCACGAGCCCGGATCCTTGCCGCCCACCTCCGTCCAGTGGCCCTTGGCGGCAGCGCACGCCACGAGCTCGCCATCGACGAAGATCGGCCGCACGAGCGCCACGTCGGATAGATGCGTGCCCCCGCCCGCGTACGGGTCGTTCGTGGCGATGACATCGCCCGGCTCTAGGTCGAGGACACGCTCGCGAGTAGCACGGACCGCCTCGCCGAGCGGACCCAGGAAGCCGGCGATCCCGTTCCCCTGGCTCACGAGCTCGCCGGCCGGATCCGTGATCCCCACGGCGAAGTCGAGCACCTCGTAGATCACGGGGCTCTGTGAGGTGCGCTGCAGCGAAACGAACATCTCGTCGGCGACGGCTAGGAACGCCTCGCGGAGCACGTCCATCGTGAAGCGGTCGGTCATCCCGCTTCCTCGATCAGGAGGTTCCCCTCCGCGTCGCGCGTTACGGTCTGACCGGGGAGCACCAGGGTGGTCGACGCGGCTTCCTCCACGACCACGGGGCCGGCGACCGGTGAGCCCTCCTCCAAGGCAGCGCGATGCTCAGCCCGCACGACCTGCAGGCCGCCGTGCTCGTCAAGGTCGACCTCGCGCGACGAGAGTTCGTGGTCAGGTACGGCCTCGTCCACGCGCCAAGAGAAGGGCTCTCCCGGCACCGAGACGGCCACCCGCGCCGCCACCAGCTGCACGGGTTGGTCGAGCGAGAACGCGTAGGCCTCCTGGGATGCGCGGTCGAAGGCCTCGCGGACCGCGACCGCGGTTCCCTCGGCAACCTCACCGTGGGGAACCGGGACCTCGAGCGTGTGCTCCTGCCCGGCGTACCGAAGCTGCGCGAACCGATGGATCTCGACCGGGCCACCGGCGGGGAGCTGCGCGGCCGCCTCAGCCTGAAGCTCATCGAGGAGCGGGCCCAGGAGCGAGGGCTCCAACGGCCCGACGTGCGTGCGGACCGCGTCTGCTCGGAGGCGCCCGTGCAGCATCCCCACCGCGGAGAAGTGGCCGGGCGCGGGCGGGATCACCGTGCGCCGGATCCCCAGCTCGCGGGCGAGGAGCGCCGCGTGCAGCGGACCGGCGCCGCCGAACGCCACGAACGTGAAGTCTCGTGGGTCGTGGCCGCGGCGCACCGTCACCAGCCGCAGGGCGTGGGCCATCTGCGCAACGGCGTACCTGAGCATGCCGCGCGCGGCCGTGCGCACGTCGGTATCGAGCGCCGTGCCCAGCCGGGCCAGCGCGTCCTGCGCCGCGCCGAGGTCCAGGGGCATCGTGCCGCCAAGGAAGAAGTCCGGATCCAACCGCCCGGCGACCAGATTCGCGTCGGTGATCGTCGCTTCGGAACCTCCGCGCCCGTAGCACGCGGGGCCTGGCTCGGCGCCGGCGCTCAGCGGCCCTACGTGTAGCCCACCCGCCTCGTCGACCCTCGCGATCGATCCGCCGCCCGCTCCGATCTCGACGATCTGGACCACGGGCACCTGGATCGGGTACCCCGCGGACGTCGGCGTGCGCTCAAGGTGGTAAAGCGTCTCGATCGCCGGACGGCCGTCGCGCACGGCCGAGGTCTTCGCGGTCGTCCCGCCGATGTCCAGCGTAAGCACGTGTTGCGCGCCCATCCGCCGCCCCAGCTCTGCAGCCGCCTCGACCCCTGCGACCGGCCCCGACTCCAACAGAGTGATCGGGTTCGCCGTGGCGCGCACGAACGAAGCCACCCCGCCGGCCGAGCGCATCGCGTACAGCGGTGCCTCGACGCCGATGCCGCGCAGCGTCGCTTCGAGCTCGGCAAGGTACCGCTCGACCACCGGCTTCACGTACGCGGAGAGCACCGCCGTGGAGCTCCGTTCGAACTCGCGCCACTCGCCGCTCACCTCGTGTGAGCAGACGATCGCGACGTCGGGGAGCAGCGGCCGGAGCACCTGGGCGGCGCGGCGTTCGTGCACGGGGTCGGCCCAGGCGTGAAGGAAGCAGATCGCCAACGCCTCGGCGCCCTCCTCGAGGACCCGCTCGGCGATCGCGGGCAGTGCGCCCTCGTCGAGCGGCGTGAGCTCACGGCCGCGATGGTCCAGCCGTTCGCCCACCTCGAATCGTCGACGGCGCGGGACGAAAGGCCGCGGCTTGCGGTATGCCAGGTTGTAGAGGTCGGGCCGATTCGCGCGGCCGATCTCCAGGACGTCGCGGAACCCCGCGGTCGTGAGGAGTGCGGTGGTGGCACCCTTGCGCTCCGTTACCGCGTTGATCACCACCGTGGTTCCGTGGACGAATGTCACGATGTCGGCGGGAGCTACGCCGGAAAGCTCGAGCGCGTGTACCGCACCACGGTCGGGTGACGACGCGGTGGTGTGCGACTTAGCGAGGGTGAGGCGCCCGGACCCATCCACTGCGGCGAGGTCAGTGAACGTCCCTCCGATATCGACGGCGACCCGCTGCGTCATGTGTGCGAGCATAGAGAAGCGATGCATGTCGCGTTTCTCGCGCACCGACTACCGCGCGAACCAGAACTAA
>CAZZND010000054.1:0-15757 GCA_964655465.1 uncultured Actinomycetes bacterium | reverse complement strand
AGGTTGTTCGCGACGCCCACGTTGTCGTAGATCACGTTGCCGATGAACTTCGTGTTGCCGACGATCGAGGGGGCGATGTAGTCCCCGAGCGTCAGCGAGAACGCGAAGATCGACCCCGCGACCACGCCGGGGATCGACATCGGCCAGACGACGTGGCGGAACGTCTTCCATCCCCGGCCGCCGAGGTCGCCGGACGCTTCGAGGTACGACGACGGGATCCGTTCGAGTGCCGCATAGACCGGCAGGATGACGAACGGCAGCCACAGGTACGTGAAGGTCAGCCAGATCGCCCATTGCGACGATCCGATGTTGGCCTCAGGGATGCCGAAGACACCCAAGACGGAGTCGATGAGTCCACGAGGCGCGGTCATCGTCTGCCAGGCGAAGGCCTTCACCAGGTAGCTCGACCACAGCGGCAGCACGACCGCGACCAGGAGCAGCGCCCGGACCCGGGGGGTCGCGAGGCGGGCGGCGTAGTACGCCAGGGGGAACGCGAGGATGACGTCCGCGATGGCGACCGATGCTGCGATGCCCACCGTCCGGATCGTGATCGTGCGATAGACCGAGGAGCTCCACAGCGTGTCGAAGTTCTGCAGTCCCCAGTCCTGGATGATCCTTCCCGTCAGCACGTCGACACGCCAGAAGGCGTTCAAGAACAGCAGGACGAGCGCGCCGAGATAGATCACGCCGATCCAGAGCAAGGGGATCCCGAGGGTGAGCCCCAGCCGGGTTCGGTGATGGGAGTTGAGGAACGACGACGAGCGCCGGACCGCCCCCGAAGGGGGCGGTCCGGCGAGGTCCGTCATCGCGTCGCTCATGGACGGATCACGGTACCCGAAGGGGCCTGCCCACGGGCAGGCCCTTCCGCCGCGAGGCGGCTACGCGCCGCGGATCTCCGTCCACTTCTGCACCCACAGCGAATAGTCGGTCGGTGATTCCGGTGTCCGCCACAACCAGAGATCGTTGAGGAATCCCTCGTCGCCGCAGTAGCCGTACCGCACCGTGTCCACGGCGTAGCCGAAGTCGAACTGGTCGTCGAGTGACTGACGCAGGATCGGGCACGCCGCCGTGTTGCTCGCCGCGGCGCCGTAGTATTCGGCGGTCTCGGCCTGCACGTCCGCTCCTAGCGAGTAGTCCATCCATTCGAGCATGCAGTTCTGGTGCGGGGCGCTCGAGGACATCATCCACGTGTCCGCCCATCCGGTCATCCCTTCGCTCGGCTCGGCGGCGAGCACCGCGGGATTGTCGATCTCGGCGAAGCTGAGGTTCACCGGCCACCCTGTGCCGGCCACCATGCTCTCGTCGACGAAGCCGTCGATCGCGGTCACGTAGGAATCCCAGTACTTGTCGATCAGCGTCGACTGGCCGGTCAGCAGATCCACGGCAGCGTTGAGCTGATCCTCGGTGAGTGAATACGGGTCCGTGATGCCCAGTTCGGGCTGATGGGCCATCAGGTACACCGCCGCGTCGGCGATGTAGATCGGGAAGCCATACGCCGTCACGCTGCCCGCGTACGGGTTCGGTGCACCGTCGAGCTCCGTCTCGAACACGACGTCCCAGCTCGTCGGCGCCGGCTTCACGACGTCTTCGTTGTACATGAGGAAGTTGGGCCCGTACATCCACGGCACGCCGTAGACGTTGCCGTCCACGACGTACTGCGAGGTCTCGTTCCCCGTCACCGGGTTGAGCGGCGGGATGATGTCGGTGAAGTCGAACAGCGCGGGGTCGATCGCGGACACAGCGCCGGATGCGATCAGGCGGTTCGACGAGTCGCCGGATGCCGACACCCCGTCCCACTGGCCGGACTGGGTGGTCATCAGGTTGTACATCTCGTCGGAGCTGTCCGCGTATTTGACGCTGACCTCGCATCCCGTTTGATCTTCGAACGGCGTGACCCAGTCGTAGTTCTCGTACCCCTCGGTCGTGCCGTCCTCGGTGTAGCCGACCCACGCGATCAGGTTCAGCTCCCCCTCGGTCGGCCCGATCGACGCGACGGCGCTCGCCGTAGACGTTCCCTCGCCCGGCGACGAGCTGTCGCTGCACGCCGCTCCGATCAGCGCGAGCGCGCCGAACACGGCGATCCATCTGGACATCTTCTTCATCCCTGCCCCTCCTCCTGGTCCACGGACACTTCCTCGGCGCCCGATGGCGCCTCCACATGCCGGTTGCTGCTGCGTTTCCACACCAGCCGCACTGCCCTGCCGCGCACCTGCAGCGCCTCCATCGAGCTCGTCTTCAGGTTCTGCTCGAGCACGACCAGCGTTCCACCCCCGTCGAGTTCCACGATGTAGCGCGTGACCGCACCCAGGTATACGACCTCCTGCACGTGTCCGGTTGCCGTGCAGTCGTCCGGACCCACAGGTGCTTCGGGCCCGGCCATAGCGATCTTCTCGGGTCGCACCGTGAACGCGTGGTCGTCGCCGGTGATGGCGCGCGCAACTGCACCGTCCAAGACGTTGGATACCCCGACGAATCCCGCAACGAACCCTGTCGCCGGACGTTCGTAGACCTCGGCGGGCGTGCCGACCTGCTCGATCGTCCCGTGACTGAACACGGCGAGGCGATCGCTCATCGTGAGCGCCTCCTCCTGGTCGTGGGTCACGTAGATGAACGTGAGCCCCACCTCCTGCTGGATCTCCTTGAGCTCGATCTGCATCGCTTGGCGCAGCTTCAGATCGAGCGCACCGAGAGGCTCGTCGAGCAGGAGGACCCTCGGCCGCATCACCAGCGCCCGCGCGAGAGCGACGCGTTGGCGTTGGCCACCGGAGAGCTGTGACGGTTTCCGGTCGCCGAGCTCGCCCAGCCGGACCATCTCCAGCGCCTCACTCACCCGCCGAGTACGCTCGGGTTTCGGCACCTTGCGGACCATGAGGCCGTACGCGACGTTCTCTGCGACGGTCATGTGCGGGAACAACGCGTAGTCCTGGAAGACGGTGTTGACGTCGCGGTCATACGGCGCCTTGCGCGAGACGTCCTCGCCGTGGAGCACGACCCGCCCTTCGGTCGGCTGCTCGAACCCCGCGATCATCCTCAGGCAGGTCGTCTTGCCCGAGCCCGACGGTCCGAGCATCGAGAAGAACTCGCCGTCGAGCACGTCGAGGTCGACCCCGTCGACGGCGACGACGTCGCCGAAGTGCTTGACCACGCCTTCGAGCCGGACGGCGACATCGCCGCCGGGCATGGCGACACCCGCTGGTGTTGCGATCGATCGGCCCCCCAGGTCGTCGGCTGCGCGCCATCTTGACCGCACCAGGGCAGCGGCGCAACACGCTCGGGGTCGGTGAGGCCCTCAGCGCCCGGCCTGCCCTGCCCCGCGGACGAGCGCACCGACGACCCGAGGGCCGCCGTAGATGAGGCCGGTGTAGACCTGCACCGTGGCGGCTCCGGCCTGCAGGCACGCCCTGGCATCGGCGGCGCTGAAGACACCGCCACAAGCGTTGACCGGCAGGCCCGTCGCCTCGCTGAGGATCGCGACCATGCCGGGCGTAGCCGCGGTGAGCGGACCCCCCGACAACCCGCCGTGGCCGGTCGACATCCGAGCGTCCTGCACCGAGATCGTGTTCGCGCAGGTCAGGCCCGAGGCGCCCGCGCCCGCGACAACGGAGGCCATCTCGAGCACGCCGGCGCGCTCCTCGTCGCTGCGGAACGGCGGCACCTTCACGAACAGCGGGAGGGCGGTCTCGGCTCGGAAGGCCCCGGTCAGCGCCCCGACGTGCGCCGCTCGATGGGCCCACCCCGCGTTCGGGCTGCTCGCGTTGAGCTCGATCGCGTCCGCGTGGGGCGCCACCAGGCGCAGGGCCTCGACGGCGTCGTCGAGGCCCTCATCAGCCAGGCTCACCCACCGCGAGGTCGTCCGCGGCGCGCGCGCCAGCGCGCGCGCCGCTGCCTCCGCCCCGGGGTTCGGAAGCCCCATCGCGTTCACGAGCGCGCGGTCTGAGAGCGTGCGCGCTATCCGCGGCCGGGCGTTGCCCGGCCGCGGATAGCGCGTGATCGTGCCACCCACCACGTACCCGAAACCCAGACGTCCGAGCGGCCCGAGCCGCTCGCACGTCTTGTCGAACCCGCCTGCGAGCCCGATCGGGTTCGCGAGCCGGACGCCGGCAACCTCGGTCCCGAGGGACGGGTCCTGCGACGCGCCGCCGATCCGCTCCCACGGCAACGGCAGTGCGAGCAGGGCGAGGGCCGCGTGGTGGGCGCGCTCGGGGTCAACGGCGAAGAACGCTCGCTTCCCGATCGCCCACGCCCACCCCATCGAGGAACGATTATCCTCGCCGCCGGTGAACGACGACCTGGTGCGCCGGATGGTCGAGGCCTCAGAGCTGCACGGCGAGTTCGTGCTCTCCTCGGGGGCCACCTCCACCGTCTACTTCGACAAGTTCCGCTTCCTCACCCGGCCCGACCTGCTGCGTGACGTGGCAGAGGAGGTCGCGGGCCTGCTCGCCCCGGGCACGGAGCTGCTTGGGGCCCCCGAAGGAGCCGCCATGCTGCTGGTCGCCGCCGTCTCGCTCACCGCGGGGTTGCCCGTCTCGGTGGTGCGCAGGGAGGCCAAGGCCTACGGGACCCGGGCGCAGGTCGAGGGCGAGGTGCCTCAGGGCGCCGTGACCACCCTGCTCGAGGACGTCAGCACGACCGGCCATCAGGTACGCCGGGCCGCCGAGGCCCTGGCGTTGAGCGGTGCCGACGTCCGGCGGATCGTGCTCGCGATCGACCGAGGTGGCGCGGATCACCTGCGCGAGGCCGGCTACGAGGTCGAGGCCGTCGCGGTCCTGCGACCGACGGACTGACTCAGGCGGCGATGCAGCGCCAGATCCGGAGCTGCCACAGCACCCGGCTGCCCCGCTGACGGAAGCTCACGATCCCTTCCTTGACGGCCTTCGCGACCGCCTTGGATCTGGCGACGAGCTCGGGCAGCGGGAACTCTCGCTCGAGCACACGCTCCATCCGATCGCCGAAGACCTCGCGTGCGGCCGCGAGGATGGCCGATTCGTTCTGGATGGTCCCCGTGGGGAGGTAGAGGCGGCCACCCGGGGTGAGCACGTCGCCGATCGAGCGGAGGAACTTCGCCGGGAGCTCGGCGCCCGTCGGACCACCCGACGGCACGTCCTCGAACCACCCTGAGGCCTTCGCGATGCCATCGGGGATCCCCGAGACATCGCCGATCAGCACCGTGGCACGGACGTCGCGCACAGGATCGAGGAGGTCACCATGACGGAACTCGCACACGTCCTGGAGTCCGAGCGCACGAGCGTTGCGGATGGCGGCCTCGACGGCGGGACCCGAGAGGTCGACCCCGTAGACCTTCTTCGCGCCGAGCTTGGCAGCAACGAAGGCCAGAACCCCGCTCCCGCACCCGACGTCGATGACCGTGTCGTCGGGTCCGATCTCGAGCGCGTCGGCGAGCGTGCGGCTGGTCGTGGTCGGGCTGAACACCCCGCGGCCCACGGTGAGAGGGAAGGGACCGGTGCGGCCCCGCCACTCGACGGTGGTCAGCTCCTCGCTCATACGGCTCCCGGCGCTGGGCACGGCGAAACGCCGCGCACTCGTCTAAGGCTACACGGGGGGCGGCTCGAACGCCGCATCGGGGCCCGGCACGAGGGCCCCGGCCTCGACGGCCGCGGCGTGTGACTCGAGGTGCTCCCTGATGGCCGCGGTCGCGAGGCCGCGATGCCCGTCGGGGTAGGCGCCGACGCGACCGGCACCTCGTCGCAGGAGCACGATCGCCCCATGAGCGTTGCCCCGCAGGAGGTGGACGTACCCCGCCCCCATCTGGGACAGACCCTTGAAGAGCTCCTCGTCACCCGTGCCCCGGGCCTGCTTCCACGCCGTCTCCCATGCCTCGTGAGCCTCGAACCACTGCCCGGACCCGATGAACCTTCGGCCGAGCCGGTCGTTCTCCTCCAGGTCGAGCGCGTCGAAGTCGGGCAGTCGGAGCTCGGTCGGCTCGCCCCAGGGCAACGGGCGGCCGAGCGTATCGCGCGGGCGCTCGGGCTTCTGACGGGATGGGCTGGGGACACCGGTCTTGCCGGTGGCTTCGTCGGGCACGCCCGCATGCTACGCGTCAATGCCCCGGCTACGCCTGCCCGTCGTCGGGCTCGGACAGCTCGTGGAGGGCCTCAACCAGGGCGTCATAGCCGCGATCGCCCAGCCGTCTCTTCGTCCGCTGATCCAGCGCGGCGATCGCGCGCCGGTACTCCGCCGCGGCCGTACGTCCGCGCGCCGTGAGCTTGACGAGCTTCGCGCGCGTATCCGATGGATCGGCGATGCGGCGCACGTACCCGCGCGACTCGAGGTCGTCCACGATCGTCATCATCGCCTGCTTCGTCACTCGAGCTTCCTCAGCAAGATCGACGAGGCGCGAACCGGTGCGGCGATCGATCGAAAGGAAGAGCGCGGCGTGGCCGGGACGGAACTCCGGGTAGCCGCGCTCCGCGAGATCGGAGCCGAGCTCATCCGCCATGACGCGCCGTGCCTCCAACAACAGTCGCGCGAGATCGGTCACGTTCGTGAGGATGACAGAGTGCGCCTGTCATGGTCAATCTCGTTGACCATCATCGCCGCGACCCTCGCTACGCTACGTCGCGATGGAGATCCGAGAAGCGCGGGCGGATGAGTACGGCGAGGCCGGTCGGGTCACGGCTGACGCGTACCGCGAGTACTTCGCGCCCGGCGCCGCCGACGAGGATCACCGGTACCTCGCACGGATCCGCGACATCGCGGGTCGCGCCGATCGCACCACGATCTTGATCGCGATCGACGAGGGCGCGATCGTCGGGACGTTGACCCTCGAGCTCGACGGCCGGGTCGGCAACGACGAGCGTGAAGACCGGCCGCTCGAGCCCGGGGAAGCGCACATCCGGATGCTCGGCGTGGCACCTGCCGCGCGAGCGCGCGGCGCCGGCCGCGCGTTGATGCTCGAAGCCCAGTCGCGCGCACGCGCCGCCGGCAAGACCGAGATCACGCTCCACACCACGAACCTGATGACCGCGGCGCAGGTCATGTACCGCGAACTCGGCTACGAGCGCACGGCCGACGAGGTCATGCCCGACGGGTTCGTGCTGCTGGGCTACCGCAAGCCCCTCTAGGGCTCGGCGAGCTGGTCGCGGAACTGCTGCTCGTACAGCTGCGCGTAAAGACCACCCACGCCCAGCAGCTCGTCGTGCGTGCCCTGCTCGACGACCCGGCCGCGATCGAGCACGAAGATCACGTCGGCGGCCAAGATGGTGGACAGACGGTGCGCGATCGCGATCGTGGTCCGGCCGTGCATCAGCGGCTCGAGCGCCGCCTGCACGAGCCGCTCCGACGTCGTGTCGAGCGAGGACGTCGCCTCGTCGAGGATGAGGATGGTCGGGTCCTTCAAGATCACCCGCGCGATCGCGAGCCGCTGCTTCTCGCCGCCCGAGAGCTTGTACCCGCGCTCCCCCACAACGGTGTCGTAGCCCTCGGGCAGCTCGGCGATACGGTCGTGGATGCTGGCCGCTCGCGCCGCCGCCTCGAGCTGGTCCTGCGTCGCGTCGGGATCCCCGTACGTCAGGTTTCGCCGCACGGTGTCATGGAACAGATAGGTCTCCTGCGTGACCATGCCGATGGCGTCGGCAAGCGAAGCGCCGACGACGTGGCGGACGTCGCGCCCGTCGATCCGGATGGCCCCGCCCTGTACGTCGTAGAAGCGAGGCACCAGGTAGGTGACGGTCGTCTTGCCGGCGCCCGACGGCCCCACCAGCGCCGCGAGCTGACCCGGCTCGATCCGCATCGTCACGTCGTCGAGCGTCCACTCCCGCGGCCCCGGGCCCGGGTCCACGTCGGGCGAGACCGGCGTCGCGCCCTCCTCAGGCTCGTCGTAGCGGAACCGGATGTGGTCAAGCTCTACCGCTCCACGGACCGGGGCCGCGAGTGGCGTCGCGTCGGGCGCGTCGGCGATCTCGTGCGGCATGTCGAGGTACTCGAAGATCCGGTCGAAGAGGGCGAGCGAGGAGTGCACGTCGGTCGAGACCTGCAGCATCGAGCCGATCGGGAAGAACAGGCGGGACTGCAGCGTCGTGAACGCCACGATGTCGCCCGAGGTGATCGTCGACGCGCCGTCGCGGTTCATCACGACCCCGGCGACCAGGTACACGAGCGCCGGCGTGATCGCGAAGAACGTGCCGACGACCGCGAAGAAGGACCGGCCGATCATGGTCTGGCGGATCTGCAGGCCCGTCAGCCGGCGGTTCTCCTGCTGGAAGCGGCCGATCTCGTGCTCCTGGCGGCCGAACGCCTTCGAGAGCAGGATGCCGCTCACCGACAGCGTCTCCTCGGTGACGGTGGTCATGTCGGCCATCGTCTTCTGCGTGCTCGAGGCCACGTCGCGCCGGGCGCGTCCCACCTTGATGGTCAGCCACAGGAACAAGGGAGTCAGCGCGAGCGACAGGACGGTCAGGGGCACCGAGATGATCAGCATCGCGATCACGGTGCTCAGGATCACGACGATGTTCGCGAGGATCGAGGACGCCGTGTCCGTCACGACGCTCTGCACGCCCCCCACGTCGTTCGCGAGCCGCGACTGGATCTCTCCCGTGCGGGTCTGCGTGAAGAACCGCAGCGGCATCATCTGCAGGTGGGTGTAGAGCGCGTTGCGCAGATCCTGCATCACCTGCAGGCCGACGATGTTGGCGAGGTAGGTCTGCCCCACGCCGATGAGACCCGTGATGATGGGGATGGCGACCATCAGGGCCACGAGCATGACCAGCGTGTCCATCTGGGGACAGGGCTGCCCCTGGCACACGCCCGGGGGATCGCCGAACAACGCGTCGTCGAAGACGGCCTTTATCAGGAGGGGGTTGATGACCCCGAGGCCCGACGACACCACGATCGCGAGACCGACCCAGGCCACCTTGCCCCGGTAGGGCCGGAACGTGGCGACGACCCGACGGACGGTCTCGCGGTCGACGGGCCGCTCGGCGTCCTCGGTCGGACGCACGGCGTAGAAGCTGCGATGACGGCCCATCCGCCAACCATACGCGCGGGGACCGTCAACGCTCGAGGACCGGGCCTACTCCTCGAAGCACCCCTGCTCCAGCTCGCGCGCCCGCACGAAAACGCCGTCGAGCATCGCCGGCGTGAGCGTCCCTGTGAAGGTGTTCTGCTGCGAAGGGTGGAAGGCGCCGAGCAGGACGAGCTCGCCGATCGCGACCTCCTGCCCGTGGCCGAAGCGCGGCTTGGGCCGCACCGGGAACCCTCGGGCGGCGAGCGCCCGGAGGATACCGTCCCAGGCGTAGGCGCCGAGGGCCACGACGACCCGGAGTCGCGGCAGCGCGTCCATCTCGCGCTCGAGGAACGGCAGGCAGCGGTCACGCTCCTCGGGCGTCGGCTCGTTCGCCGGCGGGGCGCACCGGTTGACCGCGCTCACGTAGGCCCCCTTCAGACGCAGGCCGTCGCCCGGGCCCGTGGACGCCGGCTGGTTCGCGAAGCCGGTGCGGTGCAACGACGCGAACAGGAAGTCGCCCGACCGGTCCCCCGTGAAGATGCGGCCGGTCCGATTGCCGCCGTGCGCGGCCGGCGCCAGGCCCACGATCAGCACGC
Source organism: uncultured Actinomycetes bacterium (assembly GCA_964655465.1). Classification (GTDB taxonomy): domain Bacteria; phylum Actinomycetota; class UBA4738; order UBA4738; family HRBIN12; genus AC-51. The sequence continues at coordinate 6,199 of CAZZND010000054.1, read as the reverse complement.
CCCCGTCAGGGTCGCCGAACCCCGGTACCGGCCGCCCCCAGTAGGTCTGGTCCGCGAAACGCGCGACCTTCTCGCGTGCCGCGCGCTCGCGCCACGCGACGAGACGGGGGCATGCGCGGCACGCGACGACCTCGTCGCGGATCGACGCCAGTCTTTCCGCGCTGCTCATCGTCGGAGCCGCCGGAACCGTTCCTCGGCGTCGGCGAACGGCTCGAGCGGGTCGAGCAGGGAGCTGACCAGGCCCAGCAAGCCCTCGAACCCCTCCGGCTCGCGCGCGCCCTCACGCACCGCGTTCGCGAGGCCGCGCGCCCGCGCGAGGCCCTCCTCACACGCCTGCCACTGCTCCTCGACCTCCGGCCGCCGCCACGGGGGCATCAGCGACGCCGCCCTGGCCAGGCGCTCCTCGAACTCCGCCAGGGCGTCATGCAAGGGGCGCCCTGGCATGCGCGTCCCCGGCAGCACGTCAGTCAGCCCTGCCTTCGCCGGCTCGAGCTCCGCCAGCACGGCGTGGAACCCTTCGAGCGCAACCGAGAACTCGGGCAGGAGCTGCTTACGGCGGAACATCAGCCTTCCATCCCGGGTGCGAAGACGAGTGAGAAGGGTACTTGACTGAACGGCGATTCAGACACTAGCGTGCGCGCTACCGGTGACGATGCCCCATCCTCTGGTTGGAGACCGACGATGACTGAACGACACTTCAAGCACGACCCGGGAGAGATGTGGTGGCTGCCCGAGGCCCGCTGCATCGGTGAGGACCCGGAACTGTTCTTCCCCGTCGGGACCTCGGAGCCTGCGCTGGACCGGACCCGCGCTGCGAAAGCCATCTGTCGCACGTGCCCGGTGCGGTCCGACTGCTTGGAGTGGTCACTCGTCACCTGCCAGGACGCCGGGGTCTGGGGTGGCCTCGACGAGGAGGAGCGCCGCGAGATCCGGCGCGTCCGTCGCCGGCAGCTCGCCGCCGCCCGCGGTGGCGAGCTGATCGCCGTCTGAGCGCCTCGTCTCACGCCTGACTCGACGGGCACAGAGTCTCGATCGGACACTCAGCGCATCGCGGCTTCTTCGCGTTGCAGATCGCGCGGCCGTGATCGATCAGCACGTAGGAGAACCCGAACCACTTCGCTCGCGGGATCAGCCGCATCAGATCCTGCTCGATCTTGTCGGGATCCTCCTCGTCGCTGAACCCGATCCGGTTCGCGAGCCGTCGCACATGGGTGTCGACCGCGATCCCCTCGACCTTGCCGAACGCGTTGCTCATGACGATGTTCGCGGTCTTGCGCGCCACGCCGCGGAGCGTCATCAGGTCCTCCATGGTGTCGGGGACCTCGCCGCCGTAGACGTCGAGGATCCGCTGGCACGCCGTACGGATCGAGATCGCCTTCTGGTTGAAGAACCCCGTCGGCTTGATGTCGGCCTTCAGCTCGTCCTCAGCGACGGCGAGGTAGTCCGCGGCCTCGCGGTACTTCCCGAAGAGCGTCGCCGTGACCTCGTTCACCTTCTCGTCCGTGCACTGGGCGGACAGGATCGTCGCGATGAGGCACTCGAGCGGGGTCGTGAAGCGCAGGGCGACCTTCGCCCCCGGGTAGGCCCGGAAGAGCCGTCGGATGACCTCGGGAGCCCGGTCCTCGATGGGGTCGGTGCGGATCAGGATGGGCTTGGCAGCCGGCATGGCCGCGATCCTACCGCCGCCCCAGATCACCCGCGCTTCAGGCGATCGCCAGGATGAAGCGATCGCCCGGCGCGTGGACGGTCCAGGACCCGTCGCGGAGCACGTGGACACCGGCCACGCCGAGCACCTCCCAGTCCGTCCCGTCACCGACCATGGCCGTGCGCTCATCGATCCCGATCAGCGTCTGCCCCGAGACCACCGAGCCGGTGATGAAGTCCGTCGCGCCCGGTACCCACATGTCGATCATGTCCCAGTGGGGCCCGAAGAGCAGGTCGCGGAACCGCCCGATCCCAGGCTTGAAGATCTGCTCCATGTCGTCCGTGTCGCTGTCGAAGGTCCGCTCCGTGAGACACGCGACCCCGGCGCTGCAGCCCGCGTACGCCAGGCCGTCGTTCAGGCGTTCGGTCAGCCGATCCCAGAATGGGGTGCCGCGCACGGCCTCCGCCAGGCGCCATGGGTTGCCCCCGGAGAAGAACACGAGCGCGGCGTCGTCCAAGGCCGCGACGACCTCGTCGCGCGCCGCATCCTCGCGCGTGCGCAGCGGCAGCAGCCGGGCCTCGATGCCAAGCCGCTCGTAGTGCTCGAGGCCCTTGGCGGCCCACGAATCGAACGACGCCTCGCCCTCGTGGGCCGACGCCGTCGGCGCGACCAGGACCGGGCCCGGTCGGTCCCCGACGAGCCGGCGGTCGACCTCGTCGTGCCACGGCTCGAACTCGCCGGAACCGAGGAACGCCCACGTGCTCACGAACGCACCTGGGCGATCGCCTTCGCGAACCCGGGGATCGAACGTTCGGCCATCTCGTCGCTCGCGGTGATCGAGATCCGGAACCACCCCGGCATCTCGAACGTGGCGCCCGGCAGGACGAACACGCCGAGCTGACGGAGCCGCCCGCAGAACGCCTGGTCGTCGGGGTCGGGCGACCGCACCAAGATGTAGAACGTGCCCTCCGGTTCGATCAGCTCGTAGCCCTGCTCACGGAGGGCGCCGACCAGCAGATCCCGGCGGGCCTGCAGCCGCACGATGTCGGCGCCGATCCGCTCGAGCGCGGGCACGGCGTGCTGCAACGAGGAGACGGGGAAGCCCCACCCGCCGGTGACGATCGCCGTGAAGAGCGGCATCAGCAGCTCCTCGTGCTCGGGCATCGCCGGGTTGAGGGCCACGTAGCCGAGGCGATTCCCCGGAGCGAGGTGCGTCTTCCCGTACGTGTACAGCATCGAGCTGTAGGGGTAGCTCGCGACCGGGGTTGGGAAGTCCCGCCCGTCGAACAGGATGCGGTTGTACGCCTCGTCGGACAGCAGGTGGATCGGGTCTCCGTGACGCTCGCTCGCCTCGGTCAGGAGCGCCCCGAGCGAGTCCAGCTGTTCCCGCGGATAGATCCTGCCCGACGGGTTGTTGGGTGAGTTCACGATGATGGCCCGGGTCTTCGGACCGACGGCGGCCGCGACCCTGTCGAGGTCGAGGTCGAAGGTGGTGCGATCGGCGAGCACCCGGACCGGCGTCGCGCCCGCCGCCACGATGAGCGTCTCGTAGAAGAACCACGGCGGCGAGACGAAGATGACTTCGTCACCCGGATCGGCGAGCACCTGGAGCATCGCGCCCAGCCCGGTGAAGTTCCCGTTCGTCATCATGACGTCGGTAGCGGCGAACGGCAGCCCGAACCGCGCGCGCAGGTTGGCCGCGATCGTTGCCGTCGCCTCAGGGTCGCTCATCGTGTAGGCGTAGTGGAGCGGGCCGGTGGGACGCGCGCCGGCGATGACCGCGTCGACGTAGGCGACGCTCGCGACCTCGTGGGGGTTGCCCCACAGGAAATCGCACGCTTGCGCGTCCTCGCCGATGTGCGCGATCTCGTCGGACATGGCGAAGTCCAGGAACGGGGCGAGCGCGTCCATCACGCCACGAAGCCGGGCCGAGGTGCGCATCTACGCCTCCTTCTCCGTCGCGAGGCGGAAGTACTCCGCTGCCATGAAGGCGCGGAGACCGTCGTCTCCGAACACGTGCAGTAGCCCCTCGATCTGGCTCTCGTGCGCCTTGAGCGCCTCCAGCTTCAGCTCGAGGAGCTCGGGCGGCAACGGGAAGTCGATCGCCAGCTCCTCACGCGGGGTGATCGGGGGCGTGCCGGGCCGGAAGATCTCGAAGGGCGCCAGCTCGTCGAGCCAGCGCGCCGCCCACTCGGGTGGAAACGTCGCGTAGAGCAGGCGGGCACCGGACGGGGCGGCGGCGTGGAACCCCTCGGTGGCCCAGCGACAGACGTCCTGGTGGGCGCGATGTCCCGTCATGCCCTCGGGCCCGAACGTGAGGACGGTGTCAGGGCGGACCTCCTCGATGACGGCGCGGATCTGGCCACTCGCGTCGTGCAGCGGGGTGTCCATGCCGATGTCAACCGGCCCATCGAGGAAACGATGCTCCGACACTCCGAGGATCTCGAGCGAGCGCAGGAGCTCGGCGGTGCGGACCTCACCCATCTGCTCGGGCGGCCACCGATCGTGGTTCATCGAACCACCCTCCCCGCGAGTGGCGGTCACGTCGACGACCCGGTTGCCCGCTGACGCGTTGAAGGCCATGAGCCCCGATGACAGGTAGATGTCGTCGTCGGGGTGCGCCCACACCCCCAGCGTGGTACCAAGATCCACCCCTCGCTCCTTCCGTCCGGCGTCGATCCTAGACGTCGGAGGCCGCGCCTGCCTCGGGCGAACGGAGCGCCTCACGGAGCCGGTCGGCCAGACCCGGTGGCAGATCCGACTCGGCGCACTTGTCGTGCACGAGTGCCTTCAGGTGGCGGCGGAAATCCGCCCGGTCCATGCACGGGTGGCAGTCCTTCAGATGCCCCTCGATCTCGGCCGCCGCCGGGGCCTCGACCTCTCCATCGAGGTACGACTCGACGGCACGCAGGATCTCGTCACACTCGGGTTCACGCTCAGCCATCGATCAGTCCTCGCTCTACGGCTGTGTCCCACAACGCCTTCTCGAGCGCTTTCCTTCCCCGATGCAACCGGGACATGACGGTGCCGATCGGGGTGTCCATGATCCCTGCGATCTCCTTGTAGCTGAAGCCCTCGACATCGGCCAGCAGCACCGGTATCCGGAAGTTCTGTGGCAAGGACTCGAGGGCCGCTTTCACGTCGGCGTCGGGGATCTTGTCGAGCACCTCCTCCTCCGCCGATCCCTCCACGCTCCGCACGCCGAGGCGGTCGAACAGATACCACTCGTCGAGGTCGTCGGGCCCCTCGACGAGCTGCGGCTCGCGCTGCTTCTTCCGGTACGAGTTGATGTAGCCGTTGGTGAGGATCCGGTACAGCCATGCCTTGAGGTTGGTGCCCTCGGTGAACCCGCCGAAGCCCCGGAACGCTCGCAGGTAGGTCTCCTGGACCAGATCCTCGGCGTCGGCCGGGTTCCGGGTCATGCGCAGCGCCGCGCCGTAGAGCGAAGGCAGCAGCGGGAGCACGTCGCGTTCGAACCGTTCGCGCGTCTCGTCGTCCAGCGGCACCACCGTCTGCGCCATCGCCCCAGCCTAGCGCGCGCTACCTGTCATATGACGGGTCGGGTGCCATGATGGACTCACGATGCCCGACAACGATCGGTCGAAAGGCCGCCGCCCCGACGGCTCTGCTGGTCCCAACCTTCCCCGGGCCCGGTTCACGCCGTGGGTCTTGATCGCCCTGGTGGTGGCCGGGCTATTCGCTCTGAACAGCTGGTTCTCGGGCGCGAGCCGCGATCCGGTCACCTACACCGAGTACCGGCAGCTCGTCGACGACGGCAAGGTCACCGGGACCGTCACCATCTCCGACGCGTCGATCACGGGGACCTACACGGACGAGGCGGCCCAGGATGTCCCCTTCTCAGCGACCGTCACCACCGGCTTCGTACCCAACGACGAGCTCCTGTTCCTGCAGGAGAAGGGCATCGACGTCGAGATGACGGGCCCGAGCCCCTGGCTCGGTCTGCTGTTCAACATCGTGCCGCTCCTGCTGCTGATGGGCGTCGTTTACTACTTCCTGATCCGTCGGATGGGCGCAGGCGGTGCCGGCAACCCGCTCACCATGGGCAAGAACAAGGTCAAGATCTATGACCGCAAGGAGATGAAGACCACCTTCTCCGACGTCGCCGGCGTTGACGAGGCGAAAGAGGAGCTGCGTGAGATCGTGGACTTCCTCAAGAACCCGAAGAAGTACCAGCGCCTGGGCGGCCGGATCCCGAAGGGCGTGCTGCTGCTCGGGCCTCCAGGGTGCGGGAAGACGCTGCTCGCTCGGGCGGTCGCCGGTGAGGCGAACGTCCCGTTCTTCTTCATGAGCGGCTCGGAGTTCGTCGAGATGTTCGTCGGTCTCGGCGCCGCACGGGTCCGTGAGCTGTTCCAGCAGGCCAAGGAGCGCGCCCCCGCCCTGATCTTCCTCGACGAGATCGACACGATCGGCAAGGGCCGCTCGGGCGCGATGGGGTCGGGGTTCGGTGCGCACGACGAGCGTGAGCAGACGCTGAACCAGCTGCTCGTCGAGATGGACGGGTTCGACTCGCAGAAGGGCGTCATCATCATGGCG
>CAZZND010000053.1:0-16018 GCA_964655465.1 uncultured Actinomycetes bacterium | reverse complement strand
AGCTGCCGCGCGCTCGCGGCGATCATGAGCTCGTTCTTGGAATACCTGAGGTCGGTGGCGGCGGCGTCGCTCACGCGTACCTCCCGTAGTCGACCTCGCCCGAGAGCGCCTGCTCGGGTCGCAGCCGGTCCCAGTGCGCGTCGCCGTGCTTCTGAACGTACTCGCGGTGGTTCGCGAGGCCGTAGACCCACTCGTCGAGCCAGGAGGCGAGCGTCTCGGGATCCTTCGCGATCCGATCCCATCCCAGGTAGAAGGCGTTGTCGCGGTCGTAGTAGCCCTGCGCGAAGCTCGGGTGGCAGCCGAACGGCTCCTCGACGACGGCGTCGACCACGGCGCCCGGGATCACGGTTCGGTTCGGGTCCTTGCGGATCGTCGCTTCCCCGACGATCTCCTCGACCACCACGATCACACGGTCGGCGGCGAACGCGGCCTCCTTCTGACAGCCGAGCAGCCCCCAGATCTGGGTGTCGCCGTCGGCATCGGCGCGCTGCGCGTGCACGATCGTGACGTCGGGACGCAGCGGCGGCACCACGTAGACCTGGTCGTCGGGGTCGTAGGGCGAGGACACGGGCACGATCTTGGGATTCACCTTCGGGATGTCGGACTCGTAGTAGCTCCGGATCGGGAAGAACGGCAGGCGCGCCGCGCCGGCCATGTAGCGCGAGACCATCCCGAAGTGCGAGTACTCCTCGATCTCGAGGGGCGCGGGGTCGGCCTTCTCGACGCGGCGCCGGACCGCGTGCAGGTTCCCCACGCCGGGGTTCCCCATCCAGCTGAAGATCAGCTTCGTCGCGACCCCCGCCCCGATCATCTGGTCGTAGATCACGTCGGGGGTCATGCGCGCGAGCGTCAGGTCGCGCCGGCGCTGACGGATGATCTCGTGACCGGCCGCGAAGCAGATGAGGTGCGTGAAGCCCTCGACCGCGACGGTGTCGCCGTCGCGGACCAGGCCCGCGACGGCTTCCTGCATGGTGGTGACCTTGCTAGTGCTCACCGGGTGACCATCCGTCCCCTGGTCCGCGGAGCACACAGAGCTCGTTGCCCTCCGGGTCGCGCATCTGCGTCCAGAAGTTTCCGCCTCCCTCGATATGCCCGCGCACGGTGGCGCCCAGGCTCTGGAGCCGCTCGACCTCATCGGCCATGGTGCCCGTGGGCCGCACGTCCAGGTGCACGCGGTTCTTCGCTACCTTCGGCTCGGGCACGGACTGGAAGTACATGCCCGGTGAACGTCCCGACGGGTCGCGCAGGAACGCGCCATCGTCGTCGGTGAGCTCCGGATCGATGTCGATCTCGTACCCGAGCGCCGCTGCCCAGAACGTGGCCACCGCGAGCGGATCCGCGCAGTCGAACGTCAGCGTGTCGGGAACGAGGGCCATCTACACCTCCGTTTCCACCGCCGCGACGACCTCCTCGAAGATCCCGAGGGCGACGCGGGCTTGGTCCTCGCGGAACACCAGGGCAGGACAGATGCGGATCGCGTCGTCACCGCACGTGAGAATCAGAAGGCCCCGGCGGAAGGCCTCGATCTCGACCTTCACCGCGACCTCGTGATCCTCGAACCCGAGCCCGATCCAGAGCGCCCGGCCACGGACGTCGCGGATCAACGGGTGGCGCGACGCGATGTCGCGGAGCCCGTCGAGGAGGATCGCACCGACGGTCGACGCGTTCGCCATCAGGCCCTCGTCCTCGATCACATCGAACGTCGCGAGCGCGGCGGCGCACGAGAGTGGTGAGCCGCCGTACGTGGATCCGTGGGAGCCCAGCTCCCAGCGCATCAGGTCGTCGCGAGCGATCATGGCACCGAGCGGCAGGCCGCTCGCGATCCCCTTGCCCGACGTGACGATGTCCGGAACGACCCCCTCCTGCTCGATCGCCCACATCGTGCCGCTGCGCCCCACACCGGACTGGACCTCGTCGCACACCAACAAGATGCCGTGCCGGTCACAGAGCTCGCGCAGGTAGCGGAACCAACCCTCGGGCGGCAGGACGTACCCGCCCTCGCCGAGCCACGACTCGACCACGATCGCGGCGACCTCGGTCGGCGAGACCATCCGCGTGAACAGGACCTCCTCGAGGTAGTCGAAGTCGCCGTAGAACGAGTGGTACACGCTCGGCAGCATCGGGCCGAAGTTCGTGCGGTACTTCGCCTTCGACGCCGTGAGCGTGACCGAGCCCATCGAGCGGCCGTGGAAGGACCGGTAGAAGCCGATCAGGTACTGCCGCCCTGTCGCGTAGCGCGCGAGCTTGATCGCCGCCTCGACCGCCTCGGTCCCGGAGTTCGTGAGGAACGAGCGAGCCCGCCGGTCGCCGAACGGAGCGACGGCGTCCAAGCGCGCGCAGACCTCCGAGTAGATGGGCAGGTAGAAGTCGCTCGCCGAGTAGTGCAGCAGCTCGGTGGCCTGTCGCTGCACGGCCTCGACGACGCGGGGGTGGCAATGCCCGGTCGAGGTGACCGCGATGCCGGCGTTCAGGTCCAAGAAGATGTTGCCGTCGAGATCCTCGACGATCGACCCCGCGCCACGGCGCGGCGCGAACGGATACACGCGGGGCAACGAGGGGCTGGTGACCGCCCGGTCGCGCTCGATCAGCGCGAGGGTCTCCGGACCCGGGACCTCGGTGATCAGCTTGGGACGGTCCTGGGCCGCCAATCCCTCGTAGGCGAGCTGCGACTCGGACACGCTCACTCCGAGATCACCGTCCGGGACTGCTCCCGCAGGTACTGCAGCACGTAGTAGGGACCGCCGCCGGCCTTGCCGGTGGTCCCGGAGGCCTTCCAGCCGCCGAACGGCTGCACGCCGGGCCAGGCGCCGGTGGTCGAGCCGGCGCGGCGGTTCACGTAGACGACGCCCGCGTGGATCCGGTCGAGCCACTCGTCGATCTCGCCCTGGTCCTCGCTGAAGAGCCCCGCGGTCAGGCCGTACTCCGTGTCGTTGGCCTTCTCGATGGCGTCGTCGAGCTCGTCGAAGGGGGCCACCGCGACGAAGGGCACGAACAGCTCCCTCTTCCAGATCCAGGAGTCCTCGGGAACCTCGACGACCGTGGGCTCGACGAACAGACCCCGGCCGAAGTCGCCCTCGGTGATGCGCTGCCCGCCGGTGACGATGGTGCCGTTCTTGCGGGCCTCGTCGGCGGCCTCCTCATAGGTCTCGAGGGCCGGCTCGTTGATGATCGGACCAAGGTAGACGTCGCGCTCGATCGGGTTGCCGACCTTGATGCTCTCGGTCTTGGTCTTCAGCGTCGAGACGAAGTCGTCGTAGACCTCGCGCTCGACGTAGACCCGGCTGCACGCCGAGCACTTCTGCCCGCCGAACCCGAAGGCGCTTCGCAGCACGCCGTCGGTCGCCTTGTCGATATCGGCGTTCTTCGTGACGATCGTGGGGTTCTTGCCGCCCATCTCGCAGATCACGGGCTTCGGCACGTCGCTCGTGAAGTTCTTGAAGATGTCCATGCCGACGCCGTAGGAACCGGTGAACGTCACGCCGTTCACGTCGGGGTGCTTCCAGAGGTGGTCGCCGACCACCACGCCGCGACCGCTGACGAGGTGGAAGGCGCCCGCCGGCACGCCGCCGTCGCGGTAGCACTCGTAGAGCTTGTACCCGAGCAGCGCGCCTTGGTTCGACGGCTTGAGCACGACGGTGTTGCCCGCGACGAGCGCGCCGGAGGACGGCCCGCCCGACAGCGCCATCGGGAAGTTGAACGGGCTGATCACGGCCCACACGCCGTGGGGCCGCAGCACGTCGTAGTAGTCACCGGCGGCGCCGAGCCCGCTCATCGGCGTGCGGAAGCCGTCGTGCCTCTCCATCTCGTCGCAGTTCCAGCGGATGAGCTCCGCGGTCTCCTGCACGTCACCGAGGGCCTCGAGGCGGCTCTTGCCGACCTCGTAGGCCATGAGGGCGGCGAGGTCGAAGACACGCTCCTCCATGATGTCGGCCACGTTGCGCAGGATCCGCACCCGCTCCTGCCAGCCCATCCGGTCCCACTCGAGTTGGAAGCCCTTCGCGGCAGCGACCGCGTCGTCGACGTCTCGGGCGGTCGCCTGGCTGAACCGGCCGATGGTGATGTCCTTGTCGATCGGCGAGGGCTCGTCGTAGGTCTCGTCGCGCCAACGCTCCTCGCCGTTGACGATGACCGGGTAGGACTTCCCGAGCTCGGCGCGGGCCCGCTCGGCGGCGGCGTCGTAGGCGGCCTGGAGCTCCTCGTTGTCGGCGGACATCGTCGCGTAGGTGATGCGGAACTTCTCGGCCATGGATGGTCGACCCCCTCTCTCGGTGGTGCGGCGGTCAGATGGCGGGACCGCGAGACCGGCATGGTATCGGAGGGGTCGAACGGGCGCCCATGGCCGGCTGACCTGCTGTTCCTCCTGAGATGGCCACCGGGTGGATATCGGCGGAAAACCGACCTTCGGCTGCGTGATTCGGTGGGCACGCGGGCGTACGCTTCGGCTCCCACTGATGAGGCTCGTCACCTACGACCGCGGGGGGCAGCGGCGACTGGGGGCGATCTTCGAGGGTGAGGTGGTCGATCTGCCCGGCGCGGTCGGGCACCCGGCCTTCCCCACCACGCTCGAGGGTCTCGTCTCGAGCAGCCGAGGCACCGTCATGGATGCCGCGAGAGAAGCGGTGTCGCGCGACGACGTCATGGAGTGGCGCGTGAAGCGCCCGACGATCCTCACCCCGCTGTTCCCCCGATCGCTGCTGTCACCGGACGCCGACGACCTCGAGCGTCGGCTGGTCGGCCCCGAGCAGGACGTGCCCTGGCCCGACGGCGCGGCCTGGCTCGAATACGAGGCGAAGGTCGCCGCCGTGCTCGGGCTCGAGACCGACCGCGCGATGCCCGAGGACATGGGCCGCCACGTGTTCGGCTACACCTTGGTGAGCGACTGGCGCGCGCGCAACGCGAGCGGCGCGCCCGTGTCGAGCAGCGACGGTCTGCCGATCGCGATCGGGCCGTGCGTGGTGACCGTCGACGACCTCGACCCGCAGACGATGTTCCTGCAGGTCAAGATCGACGGCGAGGAGACGGACAAAGGCAACCTGAACGGCGCCGCGGCCGAGCTGCTCGTGATGATCAGCGATGTGTCGCAGCAGCGGCCGCTCGGCCGCGGCGACGCGCTCGCGCTCGCACCGTTCCCTGGGCGGGAACGGCAGCTGTGGCAGGGGGCGACGGTCGAGCTCGCCGCCGAAGGCGTGGGGACGCTGCGCAACCGCGTGGCGCCACGCGCCTGACGCTCGGCGCTACTTCTTCTTCGCGGCTTTGCGCGCGGCGCCCCGCTCGGCAGCCTGGCGCTTCTCGCGCGCCTTGACCTCGCGCTGACGGTCCTTCGAGCTCCGAACCTTCTTCAGATCTCCACGGCCCATGTCGTCACGTCACCTTTCACTCGTCTTCGTCGCCGCCTTGGGCGAGCTCTTCGCTCCGCTTCTTCGCGGCATCGATCGCGTTCAGGAACGCGGCCCTCACGCCGGCCTCTTCGAGGTGGCGGATGGCGGCGATGGTGGTGCCGCCCGGTGAGGTCACCATCTCGCGCAGCTCGACGGGGTGCTTGCCGGTGTCGCGCAGCATCTTCGCCGAGCCCAGCATCGTCTGGATGATCAGGTCGGTGGCCACATCGCGCGAGAGCCCGAGCAGGATGCACGCCTCGATCATCGCCTCGGCGAGCAGGAAGAAGTACGCCGGCCCGCTGCCGCTCGTCGCGGTCACCGCGTCCATGTGCGTCTCCTTCAGCCGAAGCACCTTGCCCACGTAGCCGAGCAGCTCCTCGGCGGTCGCCAGATGCTCCTCAGTGGAGTGACGGCCGGACGCGACCACGCTCATGGCCTCGTCCACCATCACCGGCACGTTCGACATGACGCGGACGACGGGCACGTCGTCGGGGAGGTGCTTCTCGGCGAACGAGGTCCGGATGCCGGCCGCGAACGAGATCACCAGGTCCTCGGTGGTCACGTGCTCGCGGATCTGCTCGAGCAGCACCTCCATGTCCTGGGGTTTCGCCATCAGCACGAGGACGTTCGCCCAACGCGCTGCCTCGGCGTTGTCGAGCGTCGCGGTGATGCCGTACTTGCCGGCCAGCTCGCGCGCGCGCTCGTCGCGGCGGTTCGTGACCATGATCTCGTCGGCCGTGCGGCCGCCCGAGCGGATCAGCCCGCTGATCAGGGCCTCGGCCATCTGGCCTCCGCCGAGGAAGGCCACTCTCCTGGTCTCTGGCCTGGTCTCTGGCCTGGTCTCTGGCCTGGTCTCTGGTCGGTCGGTCATCTACGTCCTCACCACGTTCGACAGGAAGAACCACAGGTTGGCCGGCCGCTCGGCCAGCCGCCGCGTGAGGTACGGATACCACTGGGTACCGTACGGGATGTACACGCGGATGGGATATCCCCGCGACGCGAGGTTGCGCTGCAGGTCCCGGCGGACACCGTACAGCATCTCGAACTCCACCCGCGACCAGCCGTCCTCGATGTCGTCGACGCGCGCGATGATGCCCTCGATCAGCTCCGGATCGTGCGTCGCGGCATCGACCCGATGGCCGCGCTCGAGGGCGGTGGAGAACAACCGGCGATACGCGCGGTCGACCTCGCCCTTGCCGTGCACGACGACCTCGTCCGGCTCGAGGTAGGCGCCCTTCACCAGCCGGACCCGGCACCCTCCGGGCAGGGCGAACACGTCGTCGGCGCTCCGCTGCAGGTAGGACTGGAGCGCGATGCCCGTCCGCGGCGTCCGTTCGTGCGCGAGGTGGAGCACCTCGAGGGTCCGGTCGACGTAGCTATAGCTCTCCATGTCGATCATCACGTCGAACCCCGCGGGCTCGGCGGCGTCGAGGATCGGCGCGAGGTTGGCCCAACACGCCACGACGGACTCGTCGAGCCCCAGCTGCGTGAGCTTCACCGAGACCACGACGTCGAGCTCGGGGTTCGCCTGCGCGGTGGCGATCTCGGCCAGGTAGGCCTCGCGCCCGACGAGCGCGTCCTGCGGCGACTCGACGTTCTCACCCAGGTGGTTCAGCATCGTCGAGACCCCCGACGAGGCCAGGTCACGTGCGGCGGCGAGCGCGTCGGCGAGCGTCTCCCCCGCGACGAACCTCGAGGCCACGGCCCGACCCGGGCGGGTCCGGGTCGCCAACCCGCGGAACCACGAGGCCTCGGCGACCCTCAGGATGGCGGGACGCAAGATGGCGTCGGACAACCCCATCCGCGCTCAGGCCTCCGGACGCTCCACGACGCCCTCGCGCAAGATCTCGACGAACTCCTTGATGCGCATCCCGCGCCGCTCCGGCGTGCGATGGATGAGTCCGGGATCGAGGTCCTCGGACACGAGCGCATCCTGGAACCGCTCCGCGACCCAGTCGAGCATCGACGCGAGCATCTCGGGGTCGACGTCGTGGCGGACCTCGCCGCGCGAGACCCCGAACTCCACGAACTCGAGCGTCCCGTAGGGGTCCTCGCTCCGCATGAACCGGTCGATCGGCCTGCGGAGCCCGAGCCCGGCGTCGTAGCGGCCGATCATGGCGACCCGGTTGGGCACCGGGTCGGAGCTGACCAGCTCCTCGGTGCGCTGCAGCCACCACTCGAGCGTGGCCCAGAACCCCTGCTCGACGACATCCTGGGGTGCGTCGAGCCACGCGGGCAGCGTCCCCACCGCGCGCTGGAACGCGGCGAAGAACAGCCCTTCCTTCGAGCCGAAATCCAAGAACACCGTGCCCTTGGCGACCCCGACCTCGTGCGCGATGTCCTCGACGTGCGCGCCGCGGTAGCCGTGCTCGGCGAAATGGCGCATCGCGATCTCGACGATCCGCTCGCGTCGCTGCTCGGCTTCGACCGCCCGTCGGTTGCGTGCCTCGCTCACGGCGAGCACGGTAGCGCACAGGGAGCCGCGAGCGGGAGAGAAAAACAGAACCCGAGAGACCTCCGGTTCGCCTTACGCCGAAGCGTTCGGCCCCCGTCAGCCCCTCGGGCCCTGGTTGCTCCGAGCGACCCTCGCGCTCGTGTGACGCCGAGGGTCCGGACCGCCGACGGTTCCTCCTGGCCTCGCGGCCCCTCGGTCCCGCCTTCGTCGCCACAGGGTCACCTCCCGGCGTTGCCGCCGATCAGCGTCCCTTGGTGCGGCTCCGGGCCTCGCGGCCCTTCCTCGCCCCTCGGGCGACGGACTCCCGGTCGTTCCCTCGGGCCTCGCGGCCTCCGGTCCCGCTCGGGCCGCCGGATCGGGCCTCGCGGCCTCCTCCGACGCCGTGGGTTCTTCCGGCCGTCTGACCTTGCGGCCTCACGGCTGGCCTCCCCCCGGGTTCACACCACCTGCCCCGGTCGTCCGGCCTCGCGGCCGTCCCTCCGGTGCAGACTGCCCTTCCGTTCCGCGTCGCCGCGGCGCTTCCGGGCCGGTGCTGCTCGTCCGGTCTCTTCGTCTCGGTCACTCGGACCGCTCGAAGCGATGCGGAATGTACCGGCGGCCGCGAACCACGGTCAAGCCGGCGTCTCCGCAGGTCAGAGGCTATATCTGCAGGTCAGCGCGACAGGAGAAAGAGTGACAATTGCCGACGGAAGGTGAACGTGCGGCGTCGTCGCAGGTCGGCGGCCACGTCAACGAGCAGCCATGACCTCGGCATACACCGCCGCGACCTCGTCGGCGGTGACGTCCCACGTGTAGCCGAGCGCCCGCCGGGCCGCTCGCGCGCCCATCGCCGACTGCAGGCCGGGCGACCGCAGCACGCGCAACACGCGATCGGCATGGTCGCCGGGGTCGTGCCCCTCGACGAGGAACCCCGTCTGCTCGTCGTCGATGACGAGCCGGAGCCCGCCGACCGAGGACCCGACCACCGGGGTCCCGACCGACGCGGCCTCGAGCGCGACGAGACCGAAGGACTCCGACCGCGAGGGCATGAGCACGACATCGGCCGCGGCGTAGAAGTCGGCGAGCCGGGACTGCGGCTGCGGCGGGTACAAGATCACCCGATCCTCCACGCTGAGCGCGACGGCCAGCTCCATCAGGTGGGTGACCTCGGCATCGCCGCCGCTCGGGCCGCCCACGATCGCGAGCTGCAGATGCTCCGCGGTCGCTGGGTCCTTCGCGACGACCTCGGCGAGCGTCCGCACGGCGACGTCGGGCCCCTTGTGCGGCTGGAGACGGCCCACGTACAGGGCCAGACGCAGATCCTTGAGGTGCAGCCGGTCGCGTGCCTGGATCCGGTCGCGCGGCGTGAAGATCGTGTGATCCACTCCCGGAGGGACCAAGCGGATGCGCTCGGTGTCGGCCCGGTACAGCCCGACAAGCTGCCCCGCTTCGCTCGGTGTGGGGGAGAGGATGCGGTCGGCCGCGTCGATGACCCGCTGTTCGCCCGCGAGCCGGGTCTCGGACTCCGGGAGCTCGCCGCGGGCGAGTGAATAGTTCTTCACCTTGCCCAGGGTGTGGAACGACGCCACGAGGGGCGCGTCCCAAACCTCCTTAGCCGCACGGCCGACCCAGCCCGAGAGCCAGTAGTGGCTGTGCACGATGTCGTAGCCACGGACGTCGTCGCGCGTGTGACGGATCACTCCGCCGAGGAACTCCGGCAGGAACCGCGGGAGGTCGGCCTTGGGGATGGGCGCGCACGGTCCCGCCTTGATGCTGATCACACGGATGCCGGTGGCGAGCTCCTTGTCCTCGTGGTCGGCCCCACCCCGGCACCGGGTGAACAGATCGACCTCGACCCCGCGGTCCGCGAGCCGCTCCGCGACCGCCCGGATGTAGACGTTCATGCCGCCGGAGTCCCCGACCCCGGGTTGGTCCATGGGCGACGTGTGCACGGACAGCACGGCGACGCGCGGCGCCTGTTGGCTCACGAGCGGAACGGGCCCTTCCTGCTCTCGATCCCCGGCCGATCCGAGGGCCACCGACATCGATGGTACGGCGGCTCGTCGCGAACGGGGGCGGAGCGCCGCGATGCGTCGGTTCAGGTGCGGCGCCGACCGCGGAGCGCGACGACCGGCTGGAGGTGCCCGACGACCCTGCCACCACCCGTGACCGGCGGTGACCCCACGGTGCGGAGCCGCTGCCGGGCCGGCGATCCGAGCAGACCGAGCTGGTCGAGCACCGCCACGATCGCCGGCCCGGCGGCGCGGTACCCGCCGTCGGCGACCTTCACGGCGATCCCGACCCCCGCCCCGAGCGAGACGGCGCAGTTCAGCGCCTCGGCGCCCTCCTTCATCACGATGTCACCGGTCGCCGTCATGACGGCGGTGTCGTCGCGGTGTCGGCCGCCGACCAGATAAGGCTCGGCGCTCATGGCGTCCAGGGCGCGGGACACCGAGGCGGACAGGTCGCCTTGGCGATCGGGTGTCGCGAGCCGGGCGTACATCGTGGCGATCGACCGGAGCGGCATGCCGTGGACCGGCACGCCACAGCCGTCGACCCCGACGCGCGGCTCTTCTCCCGAGAGCGAGCGCACGGCCTCGAGCACACGCCGCTGCAGCGGATGCGCCGGCGAACGGTACGTCGGGGTGCGCCACCCGCGACGGACGCACGCCAGCAACATGCCGGTGTGCTTCCCGGAGCAGTTGTGGAACAGCGGCGCGGGGACGCGGACGCCGACCGCGGCGCGTGGATCGAGCGGGCGGCCGGCGGGGGTCTGTAGATCGGCCGGTGTCAGACCCCCTCTGCGCAGCAGACCGCGAACCGCGCGCAGGTGCACCGGTTCGCCGTTGTGGGAGGCGCACATGACCGCGACCTGGGTGTCGGGCAGCGCCTCGTCGCCGATCCCGGCGAGCGAGACCGCGGCCTGAACCGGCTTCATGCACGAGCGGACGAAGCAGGGTTCGGACGGATCACCGGTCCACGCGAGGAGGCGGCCCCCGGCGTCGCACACGGCGACGTGCCCCAGGTGGACGGATTCCTCGAGGCCGCTCCGCAGGACCCGGACGAGGGGCGCCGCGGGCATCAGGGCCTCAGCGGAGGGCGAGCGAGGGGTCGTCCTTATACCGGCGCTTGAGCTCGCCCTGCAACGTGTCGAGCGCCGCGAGGACCTGCTTGCGCTGCTCCGAGACCCCCCGCTCCTCGTCCACGAGCGTGGTGATCGCGGCGGCCAAGGCGTCGTCGTGAAGCGCTGTTGGATCGGAGATGCCGGCGTCGCCGGCCAGGCGCTCGACCCGGCGCCGGGCGAGGAGCAGCTCCTCCTCGGGGATCGACACCCGTACGGCCTCGCCCCGAGGTTCGCCCGGTTCGTCCGACGCGAGGATCGTCGACAGCCGGCCGATGAGTGGTGACTCCGTGCCGCTGGCGCGACCCTCGGCTTCGGCCTTCAAGATCTCGGCGCGACCCTGCAGCAGACGCCGCAGGAGCGATAGGTATTCGCGCTCGTCCAAGGCCTCGTCGCGGCGGGCACGGAGATCCTCGAGGGAGAGCTCGGCGAGCCCCTCGACGAACGACGGGTCGACGACGCGGTCGATCCGTCGGTTGCGCGGTTGATCCTGGGTCACGGGCGCGATCCTACACCGCGCCCGAGACCGGTCCGTGCAGGCGTCAGGACCTGGACATCGCTTCGATCAGGATGTCGGCCACCTCGGGGCGCGAGAACTCCTGGGGCGGACGCTCCCCCGCCGCGAGCATCTCGCGGACCTTGGTGCCGGACAGGCTGACGCGGGTCTCCTCACCGTGCGGGCAGGTCTTCGGCGACGCCATGCCCTCGCAGGCCTGACACCAGAACGAGTGCTCGAAGTTGAGGGTCGTGATGCCGAGCTCGCCCGGTTCGAGCTCCCCGAAGATCTTCTGCGCGTCGTAGGTGCCGTAGTACGTGCCGACGCCGGCGTGGTCACGACCCACGATGAAGTGCGTGCACCCGTAGTTCTTGCGGCAGATCGCGTGCCAGATCGCTTCGCGAGGTCCGGCGTAGCGCATGGCCGCGGGGAACACGCTCACCATGGCGCGGTCCTTCGGGTAGTACCCCTCGAACAGCGCCTCGTAGCAGCGCATCCGCACGTCCGGCGGCACGTCGTCGGACTTCGTCGCGCCCATCAGCGGGTGCACCAGAAGTCCGTCGACGATCTCGAGCGCGCACTTCTGGATGTACTCGTGCGCCCGGTGGATAGGGTTGCGGGTCTGGAACCCGACGACCGTCTTCCAGCCGCGGCGCGCGAACTCGGCGCGGGTCTCGGCGGGGGTCTTGCGGTACTCGAGGAAGTCGTCGTGGAGGGGCAGCGAGATGACCTCGAGGTCGCCCGCGACGCAGTAGTCGCCGGCGTCGTAGACGGCCTTCACGCCGGGGTGGGCCTCGTCGTCGGTGCGGTAAACGGCGACGGCCTCCTTGGCCTTGTCGCGCTTGAAGGTCTCGGTGACGCGGAGCACGGCGATCGGCGTGGCCCCCTCGGAGGGCACGATGGCGACGCCGGCGCCGGCACCGAGGCGGTGCGCCTCGGCCTCGTCGATGCCGAGCACCACCGGGATCGCCCACGCGAGCCCGCTCGTAAGGTGCATCGTGTCGAGCACGGCGTGGTAGTCGGCTTCGCCCTGGAAGCCACGGAGCGGGCTGAGCGCCCCCACCGCGAGCATCTCGAGGTCGGAGAGCTCGCGTTCGTTGGCCAGGAGCTTGGGCAGGTTGGCGGCCTCGGCGGCGAGCGTCGCGGCCCTGGCCTCGTCGGCCACCAGGTTCACCAGGGTGCCGCCGTGCGGCGCGATCGGATACGTGTCGTCAGACATCGCGAACGGAACCTTTCCCTCGGGGAGACGAGAGGCAGGATACGGGAGCGGGCTAGGCGACGACCCAGAGGGCCTCGCGCGCGAGCTCGACCTCGAGCCGGCGATGATCCCCGAGCGAGTCCCCGTCGACCTGCACGGGGAACGGCTCTTCCGCCGTCACCAGCACGTGCGAGGCGTCGTGGGCGTAGTCGATGTCCCGACCGTGCACGTGGCGCGCGGACCCGAAGACCTGCCACGCGATCCGCGGCACCTGGCGGCGCTGGAGCTTCCGGATCGACAACACGTCGAGCCCACTGTCGAGCGAGGCCTCCGGGGTCATCCGCAGTCCGTAGCCCTTGTAGAACGTGTACGGATCCGTTCGCCCGACCATGACCGAGAGCGCGGGAAGGGGGTCGGCGCCGTCGACCTGCACCTCGAGGTCGGGCGTCTTGCCCGCGTAGCCGACCAACAGCTCGCGTGCGACCGCCCGGAACGCGGCGCTCTCGTAGCGTGCCTGGGTCTTCGGGAAGTTCTTCTCCAGCCGGAGCATGGCGGCCGCGTCGATCCCCGCCCCGCAGTTCGCCGCGAAGTAACGGCCGTCGGCCCGCCCCAGGTTCAGCTTGAACGCCTCGTCGTCGAGGGCCTTCGGGATCAGCAGCCCGGTGCACTCGACCGGGTCGGTCGGCATCCCGAGCGCCCGGACCAGCACGTTGGTGGCGCCTCCCGGCAGGAGCGCGAGCGCCACCTCGGTCCCGGCGAGCGCGTTCACGACCTCGTTGATGGTGCCGTCCCCGCTGAACACGACGACCAGGTCCACCCCGTCGGCGACAGCTTGCGAGGCAAGCTCACTCGCGTGGCCACGATCCTTGGTCTCGGCGACCTCCAAGGCGAAGTCGGCGGACAGCGCCTTCTCGATGACGGCGAGGGTCGGGGTGGAGACCGTCCGGGCGACCGGGTTGACCACCAGGAGGACACGGTGGAAACGCACGGCCGGAGTATCCCAGCGATCGCGGGTTCGCGCGACCCGGGTCAGCGATAGCCTGCCGGACATGCGGACCTTCGTGCTCGTCCTCCACATCCTGGGGGCCATCGTCGCGCTCGGCTTCTCACTTTCCTACGGGTTGTGGACGGCTCGCGGCAGCGTCGCCGGCCCGACGGAGCGCTCCTTCGCGCTGCGGACCATCTCGTGGGTCGACCGGAGGTTCACGACCCCGGCGTACGTCGTGCAGCTCATCACCGGGCTCTTGCTCGTCAGCCTGATCGACTGGGCGCTGCTGAAGGAGAGCTGGCTCGCGATCTCGCTCGGCATCTACGCCGTCGTGACCGTGCTCGCGATGACGGCGTTCGCCCCAGCGCATCGACGCCAGAGCGAGCTGGCCGCTCGGATCGCCGCCGGTGAGACGAGTGTCCAGACCGAGTACGACACGGCGGCCTCGAAGGCGCAGACGTGGGGGATCGTCGTCACGTCGCTGACGGTCGTGGTCGTGGTGCTGATGGTGACCAAGCCCACCTGGTGGTGAGGCGGCTCAACCGCCGCTGACCGGCGGCAAGATCGCGACGTCGTCCCCTTCGGCGACGACCGTGGTGCGTGAGGCCCGTTCGCCGTTCACCACGAACGAGCTCACCCCGACGATCGACGCGAAGCGCTCGCCGTGCTCGGCCGAGAGCGCGTCCGCGAGGTCCCCGACGGTGCGTCCCGACGCAGGCACCTCCGAGGCACCGGCCAGCTCGCGGAGAGAGGCGAACAACCGCACACGCACCGTCATCGCAGGTCAAGCCTACCGGCGCGGATGCCGACCGGCTAAGGTGGAGGCATCCTGATGACCCTTCTCGTCCTGCTTTCCGATCGCGAACCGACGCGCGCGATCCCCGCGCTCGAAGGACTGCGCCCCGACCTCAAGCACGAGCCCTTGTCGGTGGTGTCGCTCGATCATGTACTACGGCTCGAGCCCGAGGCCGTGCTGGTCGACGCGGTCGAGAACCCTGGGCAGGCTTGGACGGTCCTCGGCGAGCTCCGGTCGCGCGATGCCCGGGTGCCGGCGATCGTGGTGGTCGACCGCGATCACCTGGAGCGCTACCCCTGGCACGAGGTCACCGACGAGCTCGTCTACCCCGGCGTCCCCGAAGGTGAGCTCCGGGTCCGTCTCGCGATGCTCCGACGCCGCACCGGCGCGGCGGAAGGGCCGGTGCTCCGGTTCGGTCCGCTCGCGATCGACACCGAGACCTACCGGGTGACCGCGTCGGGGCAGCCGCTCGACCTGACCTTCAAGGAGTTCGAGCTGCTCCGGTTCCTGGCGTCGCGGCCGGGCCGCGTCTCGACGCGGCCCGCGCTTCTCCGCGAGGTCTGGGGCTACGACTTCTACGGGGGCACGCGGACCGTCGACGTGCACGTGCGCCGGCTCCGGGCGAAGCTCGGCCCCGAGCACGAGCATCTGATCGAGACGGTGCGCGGCGTGGGCTACCGGGCCGCCGAGCTGGAGTGAGGCCTCCCGGTCCTTTGAGGGCGCCGAACGGCCGGGACCGGCGGACCTAGCACCCGGGCACCACGCCAGAGATCATCCGGATGGGCTCTGCGCCCGTGCGTTCGTCTCCGCCGATGAACGAGCAGGACGACGGCACCGAGACCGCGACCCCGCTCCCCCCCGGAGCGAACCCATCCCCCCTCGGCACCGCGGTTCGGTCTCGTCCAGCGGTGCGGCCCGCGTTCCCTCAGAACGCGGGCTGCACCACGTCGTAACCCAGAGTTAACGCCGCGGAAACAGGGGCGCGGCCTCGGGCACTTACCCTTCCCTCATCGCCGACGCACGTAGGGAAGGAGTGATCGTGGCGACACCCAAGGACGTCATCGCCAAGGCCAGGGAGGCCGGCGCGCAGATCGTCGACCTGCGGTTCACCGACCTGCCGGGACAGGTGCAGCACCTGTCGCTGCCCATCCACCAGCTCACCGAGGAGAAGTTCGCCGAGGGTCAGCCGTTCGACGGCTCGTCGGTCCGCGGGTTCCAGGAGATCCAGGAGTCCGACATGCTCCTGGAGCTCGACCCCGACACCGCCTACATGGACCCGTTCACCAAGCACCCGACGATCAACATCACGTGCTTCGTGAAGGACCCGATCACCGGTGAGGACTACAGCCGCGACCCCCGTCAGATCGCGCGGAAGGCCGAGCTGTACCTGCGTCAGACGGGCATCGCCGACGAGTCGTACTGGGGACCCGAGGCGGAGTTCTACATCTTCGACTCGATCCGCTACGACCAGAGCCACTTCGAGGGGTACTACCACATCGATTCGGTAGCCGGTGCCTGGACGACCGGCAAGGACGAGGTGGGCGGCAACCTCGGCTACAAGCCGCGGTTCAAGGGCGGGTACTTCGCGCTTCCGCCGATGGACAAGT
>CAZZND010000052.1:0-16110 GCA_964655465.1 uncultured Actinomycetes bacterium | reverse complement strand
TCGACCTTGGGTCGATCCACGTCGGCGTCGGTGTGCAGGATCTGGCGCTGCAAGTTCGAGACGTCGACGTGGTCGAAGTCGACGACGCCGAGCTTGCCGATGCCGGCGGCGGCCAGGTACATCGCGATCGGCGAGCCCAGTCCGCCCGCGCCGATGACCAGCACGCTGGCGTCGAGCAGCTTGCGCTGCCCCGCCCCACCGACGTTCGGCAAGATGATGTGGCGCGCGTAGCGCTGGACCTGCTCCTCGGTGAACGGCTGCTGCGTCATGCGGTGACCAACTCCTCTTCGGTGACCTCGCCCTCGCGGATCCAGAAGGAGCGGAGCACCGGCGCGGCCCGGTCGGAGAGCGAGAGCAGGATGCAGCGCGCGTCGGGATAGAACGCGAGACGGATGTCGGTCTCGGATGGGTAGGCCTCGGAGTGCGTGTGCGAGTGGTAAATCGCCCACAGATCCCAGCCGCGCTCGTCCAACTCGTCGAAGATGCGGAGCTGTTCCTTGCCGTCGAGCCGATACGTTGCCGGCGAGGCGTCGACGTTGGTCATCGGGAAGATCTCGACCGGCACGCCGTCCTCGGCCGCGATGACCCCGCAGCACTCGTTGGGGAACTCGCGGAGGCCCTGCTCCACGATCTCCTCGGTGAGGACGCCATCCAACTCCGCCATGATCCTTTCCCTGGTCGCGCGGGCCAGGCGCGGGGCGCCTGTTGCAGGTGCAAATGCTACCAGTGGGGTCGCCTATTCCCGGAGCCGGGTGTTGCCCGTGGCGGCGCGCTCACCCATGCTTGCGTGATGGACAACGAGGACTTCGACCCCACCCCCGGCGAGACCGGCGAGACGACGCCGGTCGACCTGCCCGCGATGCCGCCCGCTCCGCCGGAACCCGGGCAACCCGAGCCGTGGGTCGAGGTGCCCACGCCGATGGCCGCGCCGAAGGAACGGAACAAGGGGCTCCTCGTAGCGGTCGTGATCCTCGTCGTCATCGGGTTGATCGCGATCGTGATGCTCACCCAGGGTGGAGGTCCCGGGGAGCTCCCCGACGAGCTCGCGGGCCAACCCAGGGTCACCTCCGGGCCCGCGGCAGAGGTCCTCGGCGCGTTCGACGACCTTGAGGTCGCCGGCGTCTCGATGGATCTGGCCATCTACGGAACCGAGCTGGCCCCGGCGTACATGGTCATGAGCGCGAGTGGCGACCTCGGGGGCGGGGCCCAGGGCATGCTATCGACCCTGCCGACCGGGATGTTCTCGAACGCCGGCGCCCAGATCGACTTCTCGAAGTCGGTGACCGCGAACGTCGACGGCGTCGAGTACGTCTGCGCTCCGGCCACGAACACCGACGCCGGGATGAACGTCTCGATGTGCCTGTACTCCGGCGACGACCTGGGCGGTGTGGTCATGAGCTTCACGGCGAGCGACCTCAACGCGCTCATGTCGACGACCCAGGACCTGGTCGCCGAGATCAGCTGATCCGGCCGCTGATCGCGATCGACCCCGGAGGGGCCTCGATCACGCGGCCGATGACGGCGGCGGTGGAGCCCTCGGCCTCCAGGCGGGCGAGCAGCCCGTCCAGATCATCGGTCGCGAGCAGCAACCCCCCACTGGTCTGCGCGTCGGCGAGCACCAGCTGCTCCGGCGAGGTCAGCTCGCCCCAGTCGACGGTGCCGCCGAGCCAGGCGTGGTTGCGCTTCGTGCCGCTGGGGATGACGTCGGCGATCGCGAGATCGACGACGCCCTCGAGCAACCCGACGGCGGCCGCGTCGATCGACGCGGCCGCCCCGCTCGCCCGGAGCATCGTATGCAGATGCCCGAGCAGACCGAACCCCGTGACGTCGGTGCCCGCGGTCACACCCGCGCTGAGCGCGGCGCGCGCTGCGGCAGCGTTGAGGATGGTCATGCTCTCCACCGCCGCGCGCGCCTGCTCGGGCGACGCGACGCCCCGCTTGATCGCCGTCGTGATGATCCCGATGCCGAGCGGCTTGGTCAGCACCAGCGTCATCCCCGGGCGCGCCGCGTCATTGCGGATCAGCCGCGACGGATCGGCGAACCCAACCGCGACCATGCCGTAGAGAGGCTCACGCTCGGTCGTGATGGTGTGCCCACCGACCACCGCGGCTCCGGCGGCCGCGACGACGTCGCGGCCGCCACGCAGCACGTCGGCCAACAGCCTGACCGGCAACTCGTCGACCGGCCACCCTGCCACGTTCAACGCGAGCGCGGGCGTGCCCCCCATCGCGTAGATGTCCGATAACGCGTTCGCGGCCGCGATCCTCCCCCAGTCGTAGGGGTCGTCGACCACGGGCGTGAACACGTCGACGGACACGACGAGGCCACCACCGTCCGGGAGCCGGTAGACGGCGGCGTCGTCGCCGGTCTCCTCCGAGACCAGCACCTCCTCCGGCTTCGCCGAGGGGCCGAGTAGACCCAGGACCTGGGTCAGGTCAGAAGGACCGAGCTTGCACGCTCACCCAGCGCCGTGGCTGAAGCGCGTCAGACGCACCTCGTCGCGCATGGGCGGAGGATACGCGGGGAAGACCGCGCTATGACGGGCCCATGCTGGTCGCCCACGTGCCCTGCGTCGCGCCGCCGTCAAGGGTGACCGACACGGTGATCTGCCGGTTGCCGCCGCCCGTGATGAACATGAGCACGCCCTGGACACTCTCCCCCGGCTCCAGGATGACCGGCTCGAAGAGGCTCGTGTTCGAGACCCCGAAGCTCTCCGGATCGGGGTGCAGGTCGCGCGGCTTCGGCAGGGGCTCGGCCTGGTTCACCCCGCCGTTCGCGTCGGTCACCTTCGCGCCCTCGCCGACCGTGCCCGCCCAGGTCGTATCCCCCGCGTTCGTCACGGTGAAGTAGACCGAGAACGGACGTCTGTCGTCGGGTCCCAGCTCCTTGGGCAGCGCGGTGTTGTCGAGCGAGACGTGGATGGTCCCGCCGTCGGCGGTCGGCAGCGTGAGGGTGTCTCCGGCGTATCCCGAGGTCGTCTCCCGGAACGGCGTCGGCGACGGCGAGAACGGCACGAGCGGGTCGATGCCCGACGAGTCAGGCGACCCGCTGGGCTCGGGCGTCGTCGTCATGGTCGTCGCCTCGGGGTCGCAGGACGTCGGCAGCACGGCGAGGACCAGCAACGCGGGCAGCACGGAACGGGGTCGCAGCATGGTGTTGCGCGAGTGTACCGAGGCTCAGTCGGGGTCGGTCCCCATCGCGTGGAACCCGCCGTCGACGTGGATCATCTCTCCCGAGATCCCCCGCGACAGATCCGAAAGGAGGAACGTGATGACATCACCGACCGGGTCTGCGTCCTCCATGTCCCATCCCAGGGGCGCTCGCCGGTCCCAGGCGTCACTGATCCGGTCGAACCCAGGGATCCCCTTGCCCGCCATGGTCTTGATGGGGCCCGCGCTCACCGTGTTCACGCGGATGCCCTTGGGGCCGAGGTCGCGCGCCAGGTAGCGCGTGAGCGACTCGAGCCCCGCCTTCGCGACTCCCATCCAGTCGTAGATCGGCCACGCCACACGGGCGTCGAACGTGAGAGAGGCGATCGACCCCCCGCCGGCGGACTCCAAGAGCGGCTGGAACCCGACCGCGAGGGCCTTCAGCGAGAAGGCGCTCGTCCGGAACGCGGTGGCGACGCTGTCCCACTCGGTCTGCAGGAAGTTGCCGCCAAGGGCGTCTTGTGGCGCGAACGCGATGGCGTGCAGGAACCCGTCGAGCCGGCCCCACCTTGCCGCTAGCTCGTCGCGGACAGCCTCGATCTGCGCGTCGTCGTTCGCATCCATCTCGAGCACGTCGGCCGGCGCGGGCAAGCGCTTGGCGGTCTTCTCGGTAAGGCTGACCGTCCGCCCGAAGTTGGTGAGCACGATCTCGGCGCCGTGCTCCTGGGCCGAGCGCGCCGCGGCGAACGCGATGGACTGCGGCGTGAGGACACCGGTGATCAGCAGCTTCTTGCCTTCCAGCAGCACGTGGGCTCCTCTCGTGCGCGGGCGTCCTACGTGCCCACGATCTCGAACTCGAGCGTCCCCTGGTCATCGCGTTGGGCGACCTCGATGGTCCACGGCCCGTCACCTGTCGTGCCCTCGCACGTGAAGGTCGACCCCGCCTCGACCTCGACGTCGTCGGGACAGCTCACGGCGGTGACCGGTGACCCCGACGCCTGCAGCTCCTGCAGGACCTGCTCCTCAACGCTCGCCGAATCGAGCGTCTGCCCGCCGCACGCGCCGAGCAGCAGCGCCAGGGCGATGGAACCGGAGCGGACCTTCATGCACGCTCGCCTCGAGGTCGGGGACGCCCGAGCGTACCGCGTCGGCGGGGTGCCCGCGCCAGGCCCCGCTCCCGTAGGATCGGCCGATGGATCTGGGCATCGCCGGCAAGGTCGCGCTCGTCACCGCCGCCTCGCGGGGGCTCGGCTTCGCGAGCGCGTCGGCGCTCGCCGGCGAAGGCTGCCGGGTCGCGATCTGCGGACGCGACCCCGAGCGGCTGGCCGACGCCGCCGCGCGCCTGGGACCCGACGTGCTCGCCGTGCGAGCCGACGTGACCGACCCCGAGACGCCCGCGCGGCTGGTCGCCGAGACCGCCGAGCGCTTCGGGGGACTCGACATCCTCGTGGCCAACGCGGGCGGCCCTCCGCAAGCGACCGCCCTCGAGGTGGAGGACGACGCCATGCGGGCGGCTCTGGAAGCGAACCTCCTGACGTCGATCCGGCTCGTCAAGGAGGCCGTTCCGTGGATGCGCCGAGCCGGCGAGGGCAAGATCGCCCTCATCACCTCGAGTGCGGTGAAGCAGCCCATCCCCACCTTGGCCTACTCGAACACAGCGCGGACCGGTCTGTGGGGCTGGGCGAAGACGGCAGCGGCCGACCTCGCGCCCGACCGGATCACGCTGAACCTGCTGTGCCCCGGTCTGCACGCGACCGATCGTGTCCGTGAGCTGGGCTTCGACGGACCGATGGGCGACCCCACGGACTTCGGGCGCGTCGTCGCCTTCCTGTGCTCGGCGCACGCCGGTTTCGTCTCGGGCGCGGCGCTGCAGGTCGACGGGGCGCGTACCCTGGGGCTCCTATGAGGGGAGCAACGTGAACGACGCGCTGCTCGGCGTCGCCGACCGGATGTGGCAGGACCTGCTCGCCGCCAACCCCGTGCTCGGCACGTTCGTGGGCGACGACCGGTTCGACCATCTGCTGCCCGACCTCTCCGAGGTCGGGCGGGCCGACGACGAGGCCCTCTGCCGTCAGGCGCTCGACGGCGTGCTCCCGATCGCCCGCGACGGGTGGGACGAGTCCGACCTGGCGCTCGCTGACCTGATCGAGGCGATCGCCGCGCGGCTGCTCGCGCGTGTCGAGCACCGCGTCGACCGGCTCGAGATGGCCAACCACATGGGCGGACCGAGCACGCTCTTCGGAGAGATCGTGTCGGTCCAGCAGGCGTCCAGCCCCGAGGCGCTCGATCGCTACGAAGCCCGACTGCGGGCGTTCCCCGGCTACCTGGCGCAGGCCGGCGAGGTGCTCAGGGAGGGGATCGCCACAGGTGTGGTCGCCTCGCGCGTGGTCGCCGACCGCACGGTGGGTCAGCTCGAGCGGCTGCTCGCGACAGATCCGGCCGACTCACCCGCCATGACCCCCCTCGCGGGCGGCGAAGGGGGTCGGGAGCGAGTCGAGGCTGCGCTGCGCGAGGCCGTGTACCCGGCGCACGCGTCGTTCCTCGAGACGATCCGCGACGAGCTGGTGCCGGTCGCCACGGAGACGATCGGCCTGTGCGGCCTCCCGGGAGGCGACGGCATCTATCGTGCCGAGATCTTGGGGTGGACATCGCTGTCGCTCGAGCCGGAAGAGGTCCATCGCCTGGGGATCGAGCGGTTCGGGGCCATCCAAGACGAGCGACGTGCGATCGCCTCATCGCTCGGCTACGCGAGCGCCGCCGACGCGATCGAGGACCGCACCGCCGGGGGCGAGAACACGGCTGCCACCCGCCAAGACCTGCTGGCCATGGTCGAGGATCAGGTGGCGCGGTGCTGGGATTCGGCGCCGGCCTTCTTCGGCGTGCTGCCCCGCGCCAACTGCACCGTGCGGCTGGTGGAGCCGTTCCGCGAGGCCGACTCGCCGTTCGCCTTCTACAACCCGCCCACGGAGGATGGCTCGCGCCCCGGCGTGTACTACGTCAACGCCTACGACCTGGCGAACCGCCCGCTGCACCACGTCGCGGGGGTCACGTACCACGAGGCCAACCCCGGTCACCATTTCCAGATCGCGATCGAGCAGGAACGCGCGGAGCGCCCGGCGCTCCGCCGGTTCGGCGCCGACCTCGCGGGCGGCGCGTTCGCGGAGGGGTGGGGGTTGTACGCCGAGCGTCTGGCCGACGAGATGGGGCTGTACCGCGACGACTGGGAACGGCTCGGCATGCTCGAGAACCAGGCGTTGCGTGCCGCCCGGCTGATCACGGACACGGGCATCCACGCGCTGGGCTGGCGGCGCGAGCCCGCGGTGGACACCCTGCTGGATGCGGGCAGCTCCACGAGCGACGCGGCGATCGAGGTCGACCGGTACATCGCGCTTCCTGCCCAGGCCCTGTGCTACATGGTCGGGATGATCGAGATCGTCGAGGCTCGGGCGAAGGCCGAGGCCGACGGCGTCGCGCTGCAGACGTTTCACGACCGCGTGCTCGCCCAAGGGCAGCTCCCGCTGCCGTCGTTCCGCCGGGTGTTCGGGACCGACTGAGGGCCGCTCACGGCCGGCGGGCGGTGAGCAGCACGTAGTCGATCATCCCCCGCTCCCAGAGCAGATCGACCTGCCCGAGCATGACCCGCGCGCCGAGTGCCTGCGCCCCCGCGGGCGCTGCACCCAGGCGCCGGCGGACGAACCGGAGCGCGGGACCGATCACCTCCGGGCCCACGGAGCGGAGGCGCACGTCCTCGAAGCCGGCTTGGGTGGCCTGGCCCGCGATGTCGGCGGCGGTCGCGGCCGCCTGGCGGCGCAGGCCCCAGACGCGCAGCTGCGACAGTGCCGCGAGCCCCTCACGCGGGGTCCGGGGCATCCGGGTCGTCGCGATGTCGCTCGTCGTGAGGACACCACCCGGACGCAGGACCCGGAGGGCTTCCTCGAAGAACCTGCGGCGCGAGGGGAAGTGGAACGCGGCCTCGACGCTGATGAGACCGTCGAAGGCCCCGGCGGGAAACGGCATCCGGCAGGCGTCACCGTTAACCCCCCAGGCGCCGGCCTGCAGCAACCGCTCTCGTCCCGCCCGCAGCTGGGACAGGGTGACGTTCAGCGCCGCCAGGCGGGACGGCGACGTGATGTCGGCGATCAGCGGGTCCTGGGCGCCCAGGCCGTTGCCGACGTCGAGGATCACGCCGCCTCGTGGCAATGGCTCGGCGACCGCACGCACGAGACGACGGACCGCGACCGGGGCTTCGGCCGGGTCCGATCCGTCGCCCTCCCACAGGCCCAGGTTCAACCAGCCATCGTCGAGCGCAAGGAAGAAGTCCGGCCCGATGCTGTCGTACACGGTCGCGGCCGGGTTGCGGTCGTAGCGCAGCATCCGCAGGACGTGCCGGATGTTCTCGGGGCTGAGCGCGCTCACGCCGCCGCCTTCCAGGCGTCGCGGAGCTTGACCCGCGCACCCGTGCGGAGCACCGCGCCCGCGTAGAGGCGCCCGCTCACCGGCACGAGGATCGCCGTCGCGCCGATCGACAGCACCAGCGACGCCACGATCTGCAGAGGAGTGGCCGCGCCCAGCACGATCCGGACCGGCATCGCGAGCGCCGAGGACCCGGGCAGCACCGAGGCGATCGTGACGAGCGTGCCGTCGGGGTCGCCCAACGCGCCCAACGAGATGAAGAGCGAGATGAAGATGAACAGATTGATCGGTACCAAAGCGTTCTGCAGTTCCTCCATCCGCGTGACGAGCGATCCGGCCACAGCGAACAGAGAGGCGTAGAACGTGAACCCGAGGATGAAGTACGCGACCGCGACCAGCGCGGCCGTGATGGCGCTCGCCGGCAGCTCGATCGCGCCGACGACGACCGCGAGCGTGATGGCGAACGTCGCGATGAACGCGAGCTGGGCGAGCCCGAGCACGCCGATGCCGACGATCTTGCCCGTCATCAGCTGGCGTGCGCGGATGGTCGCAAGCAAGATCTCGACGACGCGCGAGGCCTTCTCCTCGATCACCCCCGAGGCCACCCAGACCCCGTACCCGAAGAGCTGTCCGTAGAGCAGGATCACGACGATGAACGCGATCCCGCCGTTCTGTTCGCGGTTCGGATCACCCGGCTCGAGCACAGCGACGTCGAGTGGCTGCGTCTCGGCGACGAAAGCGACGTCCTCGAGCCCACCGCCCAGATCCTCGATCCGTCCCTCGATGCGGAGGCTGATCGCCGCCGTCTGCAGCGCCTGCAGGAGCTCCGGCGCCACGGTGTGGAACCCGACGAGGCTCTCTTCCTCCAAGACCGCGTCCACCTGCCCGTCGCGGAGGGCCGCCCGCCCGGCCGCGGTGTCGGGCACTGACACGAGGCTCACCTGTAGACCGAGCGTCTCGTCAGCGGCGGCGAGCCGTTCGGCGACGGCGCTCGTCCCGACGACGCCCAGCTCGAACGACGGCGCGCCGCCGCCGCTCACGGCGCGGATGACGATGAGGATCGAGATCACGACGAGGTTGATCAGCGTCGAGACGATGAAGCTCCGCTCGCGCAACCGGACCCAGAAGTCCCGGCGAGCGACGAGTTGCCAGGCGGGGGTCACGCTGACTCCTCGTCAACGAACTCGCGGAAGAGCTCGGCGAGCGAGCGGTCCGTCGGGGCGAACGCGACAACCTCGCCCTGCGCGCGAGCAAGGTCGAGCACCCGCTGCGCATCGACGTCGGGGGCGAGCTCGAGCACCAGCCCCGCCGGCGTGGCCTCCTCCACGCGCACGCCGGGCACGGCCTCGTGCCACCCCTCGGCCGCGCCCTCGACCTGCACGCGGACGAGCCGGCGCGCCCGTGACGCGCGGAGCTCCGCGATCGAGCCCTCCACCACGATGCGACCCCGGTCGATCAACACGACGGAGTCGCAGAGACGTTCCACCAGGTCGAGCTGATGGCTCGAGAACACGACGGGGACGCCGCGCTCGCGTGCCTCGCCGAGCAGGACGTCCGCGAGGACGTCCACACCGGTCGGGTCCAGCCCCGAGAACGGCTCGTCGAGCACGAGCACGTCGGGCTCGTGGACCATCGCCGCGGCCATCTGAACGCGCTGCTGGTTGCCGAGCGACAGCGACTCGACCCGGTCCTGGGGCGAGGCGGCAACGCGGAGGCGTTCGAACAGCTGGGTGGCTCGCGCCTCGGCGCGATCCGCGGCCATGCCGTGCAGCCGACCGAGATAGACGAGCTGCTCGAGCACGCGCATCCGGGGATAGAGGCCACGCTCCTCCGGCATGTAGCCGAAGCGGCGGCGCATCGCGAACGTCACGGGCTCGCCTCGCCATCGGACCTCCCCCCCATCGGCGGCGAGCACGCCGAGCGCGATCCGCATCGCGGTGGTCTTGCCGGCGCCGTTGCGCCCGACGAACCCGACCAGGCGGCCTGGCGGCACCGAGAACGAGGCGCCGTCGAGCGCGACGGTGTCGCCGAAC
Organism: uncultured Actinomycetes bacterium; assembly: GCA_964655465.1. Lineage (GTDB taxonomy): Bacteria > Actinomycetota > UBA4738 > UBA4738 > HRBIN12 > AC-51. The sequence goes on along the minus strand of CAZZND010000052.1, from coordinate 6,514 downwards.
CGGCGGCGCATATCGATGAGTTCGAGCACGGGCTCGGGCCAGGATAGGGCAGGTGGGGTATCCGCCTCAGGAGCGGACGTTCAGGGCCGCCCTCGGTAGGCTGCTCGCTCGATGGCAGGGGCGATCATCCGCACCGAGGGGCTCCGCAAGCGCTTCGGTGACGTCGAAGCGCTGAAGGGCATCGACCTCGAGGTCGAGCCGGGAACCGTATTCGGCGTGCTCGGCCCCAACGGCGCCGGCAAGACGACGGCCGTGCGGATCCTGACGACCCTGTTGCAACCCGATGCGGGGCGAGCCGAGGTCGCCGGGTACGACGTCGTCCGTGACGCCGCCGCGCTGCGCTCGGCCGTCGGCCTCGCCGGCCAGTCGGCCGCCGTCGACGCGAACCTCACAGGCTTCGAGAACCTCGAGATGGTCGGTCGCCTGTACCACCTGCCCAAGGCGGAGGCGAAGCGCCGGGCGGCCGACGTCCTTGAGCGGTTCGGACTCGCCGAGGCCGGCGGCCGCCCGGCGCGGACCTACTCCGGGGGCATGCGCCGCCGGCTCGACCTTGGCGCATCGCTGGTCGCGCGCCCGAGGGTTCTGTTCCTGGACGAACCGACCTCGGGCCTGGACCCTCGGAGCCGACTGGACCTGTGGGCACTCATCCGCGAGCTGCGCACGGAGGGCGTCACGCTCCTGTTAACGACCCAGTACCTCGAGGAGGCCGATCAGCTCGCCGACCGGATCGCGGTCATCGACCTGGGCGAGGTGATCGCCGAGGGCACCTCGGATGAGCTCAAAGCCAGGGTGGGCGGCGAGGTCCTCGACGTGGCCCCGGCCGAGCGCGGGCGCACCGCGGACCTCGCCCGCGAGCTCGAAGGGCTCGGCAACGGCGTGAAGGTCGACGAGCAGGGCGGGCGGGTGCGGATCGCGGTCGGCGGCGACGGGCCGGGCACGCTCGTCGAAGCGGTTCGTCGTCTCGATGCGGCGCAGATCCGCATCGGGGACATCGCCCTGCACCGCCCGACCCTCGACGACGTGTTCCTCAGCCTCACCGGTCATGAAGCCGAGGCTGCGGCGAACGAGGAGCTCGCGGCCGCCAAGCGAGGGAGGAGGTCACGATGAGCGCGACCCCCGTCCAGGGCAGCCGTCTGCGCTGGGGTATCGCGGACTCGCTGGTCATCGCCAAGCGCGACCTGACCAAGTTCATCCGCATCCCGGCGCTGTTCGTGTTCTCGATCGTCCAGCCGCTGATGTTCGTGCTGCTGTTCCGCTACGTGTTCGGCGGCGCGATCTCGGGTCTTCCCGCAGGCGTCGACTACGTGAGCTTCCTGATCCCGGGGATCTTCATCCAGACCGCCATCTTCGGATCGACGCAGACCGGGATCGGGCTGGCCGAGGACCTCGCGAGCGGCATCGTGGATCGCTTCCGGTCGCTGCCGATGGCCCGATCCGCCGTGCTCGTCGGCAGGACCACGACCGACCTTGTGCGAAACCTCGTCGTCGTCGTGCTCATGATCGCCATCGGCTACGTCGTCGGCTTCTCGTTCCAGAACGGGTTCCTCGCCGCGGTCGCGGCCGTCGGCCTCACCGTCATGGTCGGCTTCAGCTTCTCGTGGATCACGGCCACGATCGGCCTCAAGATCAAGGACCCCGAGTCGGTGCAGGCCGCGACCTTCACATGGGTGTTCCCGCTCACGTTCATCAGCACGGCGCTCGTCCCCATCGCCGGGATGCCGGTGGTGCTGCAAGCGATCGCACGGAACAACCCGGTCACCATCTGGTCGAACACGGTCCGGGTGCTGACCCTGGGCGACCCGGCACTCGCTGCGCTTCCGGGCGAGACGCTCGAGGGCTTGCTCTTGAGGTCCGCCGCATGGATCGCCGCGATCTTGCTGATCTTCGTCCCGATCGCGGTCCGCCAGTACCGCAAGCTCACCTGAGCGGGAACATCACCCCACGCGCGCGCGTTGGGGAAGGCCAGGACCTCTGACAGGAGGCACCGTGCTCGGGTTCGAAGGTGACAACGCCCGTGAGAAGGTCATCGTCCTGCTCACGATGTGCTTCGCCCTGGCGATGGCGATGCTCGACAACACGGTCGTCAACGTGGCGCTCCCCACGATCAACCAGGGGCTCGGGGCGGGTGTCTCCGGTCTGCAGTGGATCGTCGACGGCTACGTCCTCGCGTTCGCCTCGCTCCTGCTCACGGGCGGCATCCTCGGCGACAAGTACGGCCGCAAGAGGATGTTCATGACCGGTCTCGCGATCTTCACGATCGCGTCCGCGGCCTGCGGCCTGTCGCAGACGACGGGGCAGCTCGTCGCGGCCCGGGTGCTCCAGGGCGTCGGCGGGGCGTTGCTGATGCCCGGGACGCTCTCGATCATCACGGTGACGTTCCCCCCGCACGAGCGGGCGAAGGCGATCGGCCTGTGGGCCGGCGTCTCCGGGCTCGCGCTCGCGCTCGGGCCGACCGTCGGCGGCGCCATGATCGAGAACCTCGGGTGGGAGTCGGTCTTCTTCCTCAACGTGCCGATCGGGATCGTCGCGTTCATCGTCGCCTCGATCACCGTCACGGAGTCGCGCTCCGATGAGGCCCGCTACCTCGACATCCCCGGTCTCGTGCTGGGCTCAGGGGGTCTGTTCTTCCTGACCTACGGCCTGATCGAGGCCAACCAGAAGGGCTGGAGCGATCCCGTGATCGTCGGGTCGCTCGTGCTCGCCGCCGTGTTCCTCGTGTCGTTCCTGATCGCCGAGCACAGCAACGAGCACGCGATGATGCCCCTGTCGTTCTTCAAGATCCCGTCGTTCTCGGCGGGCAACACGGTGGCGTTCGCCGTCTCGCTCGGGATGTTCGCGACGTTCTTCTTCTTGTCGCTCTACATGCAGGGCATCCACGGCTTCAGCCCGTTCGAGGCGGGCGTCCGGTTCCTGCCGATGACCCTGATGATCATCGTCACGGCGCCGCTCGCAGGCCGCTACGCCTCGCAGCACGGCTCACGCGCGCCCATGACCTACGGGCTGATCCTGGCCGGTGGCGGTCTGCTGCTGCTCGGCCTGACCCTGCAGGCCGACACCCCTACCGCGTACCTGCTGCCGATCTTCCTGATCATGGGGCACGGCATGGGCGCGACGATGGCGCCGATGACCGCCGCGGTGATGAACGCGGTCGGCGCCCAGCGCGCGGGGCTCGGCTCGGCGATGACCAACACCAGTCGCGAGGTCGGCGGGGTCCTCGGGATCGCGCTGCTCGGCACGGTCCTCACGACGCAGCTGAAAGACGCGTTCGTTCCGGCCGTGGCGGGCCTCGGCCTGACGGCCGAGCAGGCTGCAGGCATCGGCGCCGCCGCGGGTCACGGGCAGATCGAGGTGCCGCTGCTGCTGGGGCTCTCCCCCGAACAGATCGTGGGTGTCCAGCAAGCGTTCGAGAGCGCGTTCATGGACGGGTTCCACACCGCGCTCGTGATCGGCGGGCTGGTGTTGCTGACCGCGGCCGTCATCGCGAACCGGTTCATCCCGGGCCGCGAAGCTCTCCCCGTGCGGGCTCCCGGCGACGCGGTCGCCGTGGCTGCTCACTGATCACGAACCGGGCTTGAACGCCATCGCCCAGATCGCGACCCGCAGGACGACCTGATCGATCCGTGAAACCACCAAGATGCGCCTTATCAGCGGCTGCACCTTCGGGGAGTCGATCCCTTCCACGGCGATGATCCTCCCGAACCAGCGGCTCAACGAAGCAGCCGCGACATCCGACGGTCGGCGAGCACCTTCCCCCCGGTCTGGCACGGCGGGCAATACGTGACCTCGTAGTCCTCGTACGACACCCGCCGCAGGTCGGCGCCGCACCGGGGACACGGCGTGCCGGCCCGGTTATGCACGGTGAAGCGATCGCCGAGCTTGGTCACCAAGCCACCGGTGCGGCGCCGTTCCACCGCGAGGGCATCGTCGACGATCCGATGCACGGCCGTCACCAGCCGCCGACGTTCGTCGCTGCCGAGCTTGGCGAGCTGCGAGGTCGGAGAAAGTGAAGCCTCGTGGAGCACGTCATCGGTGTACCCGCGCCCGAGGCCCGCGATCGTGCGTTGGTCGCGGAGGATCGTGTGCACGCGTCGGTTGTCGTCGGCCTCACCCAGGAGGGCGTCGGCCTCGGGCGTCAAGATCTCGGGTCCGAGCTTGGCGAGAGGCCCGTCGTCGCCGGCCTCCACGATCCACCACCCGGCCTTGCGCTGGGTGCCGAACTCCTTGACGAGGATGGACGGCCGCTCGTCGGCCAACCGCAGGCGCATCACCGCCCCGCGCGGCTTCGTCGCCTTGGCCGGCGACTCCACGTCGACCCGGCCCCCTTGCGACAGGTGGACCAGCAGCCGGCGGCCACCCTCCAGCCGGACGACCACGTACTTGCCGAGGCTGCCGACGCTTCCGACGACGGCGCCCTCGAGCTCCGCCGGTCGGGGCGCGAACGTCTTCAGCGAAGAGAACTGCAGGATGTCCGCGCCGGCGATCGACGCGCCCGCCGCGACCTCGTCGAGCCGCTCGGCCAGCGCGCGGATCTCGGGGAGCTCGGGCACCGGCTCTCACCCCGACAGCTCTGCGGCCGCCTTGCGGATGATCTCGACGCACTCATCGACGCGGTCGGCGTGCGTGCGGTGCGACACGATGCAGATCCGGATCCAGTACTCGCCGCCGATCATCGTGCTCGACAGGAACACCCGCTTCGCCGCATTGATCCGCCGCAGGAGCTCCTCGTTCGTCCCCCGGTCCGCGCCGCGAAGACGGAACGTGATGACGGTGAGCTGCGGGTCCCAGCCGAGCTCTACCCCCGGGTCGTCCCGCAGCGCGCGGTGCGCGCGCTCGGTGAGGTCGAGCTTCTCGTCCAGGGCCTCGCGGAACGCGCCGACCCCGTGCAGCACCAGCGGGAACCACACGCGCAGACCACGGACGTCGCGCGAGAGCTCCGGCGAGAGGTCGCTGTAGTTGGGCAGCTCGCCCGAGGGCGGCAGGTCCTGCAGGTAGGCGGCTCCCTCGAAGTGCGCGTCGCGGAGCGCCGTCGCGTCGCGAACGACCAGGCCACCCGTCCCGTAGGGCAGGAACAGGCCCTTGTGCGGATCCAGCGTGATCGAGTCGGCTCGGTCCATGCCCTCGAACCGGGCACGGCCGCGTTCGGTGAGCCGGAAGAACCCACCGTAGGCCGCGTCGACGTGGAACCACAGCCCCTCGCGCTCGGCCACGTCGGCGATCGCAGCGAGCGGGTCGATCGCGCCGGTGTTCGTGGTGCCTGCAGCCGCGCTGACCAGGAACGGGCGACGACCGGCGGCCCTGTCCTCGGCGATCATCGCCGCCAGCACCTCGGGATCCATCCGAAGCTGATCGTCGGTCGGCACGATGCGCGCGTGACGCCGGCCGAACCCCGCGATGGTGCCTGCCTTGGTCACGCTCGCGTGCGACTGCGCGCTCACGTAGTACGTCCCATCGAGGAAGTCCTCCCCCAGCTTCGCGTGGCGGGCCGTCACGACCGCCGAGAGGTTCGCCATGGAGCCGCCGCTCGTGAGCATGCCCTGCGCGTCCTCGGGGTAGCCCATGATCGTGCACAGCCACCGCGTCACGTTCTCCTCGAGCTGCACGATCGCCGGGCTCGGCTGCCACAGCCCCACGTAGCGGTTGAGCCCTTGGGCGAGGAACTCGGCGATCGCCGCCGTGTACAGACCGCCGCCGGGGATGTACGCGAGGTAGCCAGGACCGCTGTACTCGAACGTGTGGCGGGCGGCCTCCATCGCCTCGGCCAGCAGCGGCGCGAGGTCGCCCCGGCCCTGTTCGGGCGGCTCGGCGCGCAGCGACCGTGCGAGCTCGAGGGCGCCCTCGGTGTTGGCGGCCGGGGCGTCGTCGAGCCCCTCGATCCACCGGACCAGCTCCTCGACGACGGCCGTACCCATCGCCCGCATCTGATCGGGTGAGGGGTCGAAGGGGAGCCCGGCGCTCACCGGGCGAGCTCCTTCGCCACCGCGTTCAGGAGGGCGCGGCTGGCGTCGGCGACCTGGTCGACCGCGGTGTCGAAGGCCTGCTGGTGGCGAGCCGTGGGTGCGGTGAACCCGCTCACCTTGCGGACGTACTGACGGGCGGCCTCGTGGATCTCGTCGTCGGTCGCGACCTGGGCGCCCTCGCGCAGTCGCTTGATGCTCCGGCACATGGCCGCACCCTACCGCGGCGACGACGGAACGAGGCGACCCCGGGATCAGCGCCGACCGACCAGGTCCCGCACCCGCGCGGCCGCCGTCCGGGCGCGCATGACGTCGGCCTCGGACGGGCGGCCGCGCGGGTGCGCGAAGCGCTCCCGCTCGAAGGTCCGCACCACCAGAGCACTGTGATGCCGCACCTCCGCCGCCAGCGAGACGTCCGCCTCGAGGCCGGCCAGGAACTCGCTCGGCGTCGCGCTGGGATCGCGTGGGTGCCCCTCCGCGCTGAGCGCGGTCACGAGCTCCTCGAACGCGCGGCCGGCGGCGTCGGGGGGGCCCGGGTCGCGGCCGCGGCGGCGACGCCG
>CAZZND010000051.1:0-16512 GCA_964655465.1 uncultured Actinomycetes bacterium | reverse complement strand
GCCGATCCGGCCAGCGGGGTGTCGCTGCCGTCGTCGTCCGCGCCGGCCGCGATACCGACCCCGACCGCGGATCCGATCAAGCCGACCACGATGGCAGATCCGATGAGCACCTTCGTCTTGGTTCGCATCTCTAACCTCCTGATCATGGGTGCATCGCCATGATGCGGGTCGCGTGCTGAACCCACGCTGAAACAGAGCCACTCATGGCGGGTCGGCGGCGGGAAGGCGGACCTCGGCACGAAGGCCACCGAGAGGGCTCACTCCCAACACGACGTCGCCGTCGTGGCTGCGCGCGACCTCGCGGACGATGGCCAGGCCGAGACCCGAGCCGCCGGAGCCGCGCCCCCGTGACTCGTCGAGACGTACGAACCGCTCGAGGACCCGGTCGCGGTCTCCTGCGGCGATCCCTGGCCCGTCGTCGTCGACGGTGAACACCACCCGCCCATCGCTCTGCTGAACGCCGAGGGCCAGGCGGGTCCGTGTGTAGCGCGCCGCGTTCTGGGTCAGGTTCCGCACGACCCGATCGAGCTGGGACGCGCTCCCATGGATCCTGCCCGCCGCCACGCCCGACGTGTCGACCTCGATCGCCGCCGTGGATCGCAGTCGCGCCGCCTCGGCCAGCACCAGGTCGTCGAGGTCGACCTCGGTGACGGCGGGCTGCGCGCCCTCGTCCAGCCGTGCCAGCAGGAGCAGATCCTCGACCAGTTCCTGCAGGCGGTCGGTCTCGGCCAGCACCGCACCCGCGAACTCGGTGGTCGACGAGACATCGGGGTGCTCGGTCGCGACCTCGGCGTGTTGTCGGATCGCGGCCACGGGTGACCGCAGCTCGTGTGAGGCGTCCGAGACGAACCGGCGTTGCCGCTCCGCCGAGCCCTGCAGCCGATCGAGCATCCGGTTCATCGTGACCGCCAGCCTCGCGATCTCGTCGTCACCGGGCGCGTCGGGGACACGACGGTCCAGCTCGCGCGCCGAGATGCGCTCGACCTCTTCGCGGATGTCCTCGACCGGGCGCAGCGCCCGGCCGGTCATCCACCAGGTGACGGCGGCGACGAGCACCAGCAGCAACGGCACGCCGGCGAGCAGCGCTCTGCCGACGGTCGCCCGAGCCTCAACCTCGTCGTCGATGTTGCGGCCGACGACCACCGTGGTGCCGTCCCTGACGGCCGTCACCACCACGAACGGACCGGGCGTGAACGGCACCGAGTCCAAGCGCACGTGTTCGTCGCCCTCGGGCTCCGCCAGGGGCGGGAGCCCCTGCGCGTTGGCACTCGCCGCCACCACCCGTCCATCGCGCAGCACCTGGACGAACTCCTCGGAGGGATCGGTCACGCGGATGACGCCGTCGGCCGAGGGGGCTGAGCGCGCGATCTCGACCGCGCGAAGATCTGCCGCGTCAGCGACCTGTGCCGTCAGCGAGCGCTCGACGAACTCGAGCATCGCGTAGGACGCGGCCACGAGCGCCACGCCGACCACGAGGACGGCGGCCACCGTGGTCCGGACGCGAACGCCCCCGCGCGGTCGCACCTCACCCACCGGCGGCCGCCAGTCGGTAACCGGACCCTCGCACGGTCTGGATCGCCTCGCGCCCGAACGGGCGGTCCAGCTTGTTCCGCAGGTGGCGGACGTAGACCTCCACGATGTTGAGCGAGCCGTCGAACCCACCTTCCCACACGTGATCGATGATGTCGGTCTTCGACACGACCTCGCCGGCGTGGCGCAGCATGAACTCGAGCAGCGCGGCCTCGCGCGAGGTGAGCGTGATCTCCGTCACGCCGCGGAACGCCTGCCGCGTTGCCGGATCGAATCGCAGATCGCCGGCCTCGAGCACCGCGGGCCGCTCGGCGGCGCCGCGCCGGATCAACGCGCGTAGCCGCGCGACCAACGCGACATAGGAGAACGGCTTCGTGACGTAGTCGTCGGCGCCAGTGTCGAGCGCCTCGGCCTCGTCCCACTCGCCGTCCTTGGCGGTGAGCATCAGGATAGGCGTCCAGACGCCTTCGTCCCGGAGCGCGGCGCACACCTTGTAGCCGTTCATCCCCGGCAACATGATGTCGAGCACGATGGCGTCGTAGGGGTGCTCGCGCGCCATCCAGAGGCCATCGGTCCCGGTGTGCGCGACGTCGGTGGCGAAGCCTTCGGCCTCGAGGCCTTTGCGCAGGCCCTCGGCCAGACCTTCTTCGTCTTCGACCACCAGCACGCGCACAGGCGCACCTCCATCGGGCGTTCGGACCATCTTCCCCCACCCCGCTGAACCCCGGCTGAAGCCACCTCGCGCATGTTCAGCGCAGGCTCAGGCGCCGTCGGGCAAGGTGACACCCAACCGGAAGGAGGAATGGCCATGGACAAGAAGTGGATCGCGATGGGGGTGGGGGCGTGTCTCCTCGGCGCCGGGGTGATGGCGGCGCAGGCAGACGCGCCGACGGCCGCAGGTGGTGTCGTCGACCCGGCCGACTTCACGAGCCCCGTCGAGAACGCGTACTACCCGATGCAGCCCGGGCAGGTGTCGATCCTGCGCGGACAGGATCAGGGCCAGGTGTTCTTCGAGCGGGTCAAGGTCACCGATAGAACGAAGGTCATCCAAGGGGTCACCACCACGGTGATCCGGGACCTGCTCTGGGAGAACGGCTCCTTGGCCGAACGGACCTCCGACTGGTACGCGGCCGACAACGCCGGCAACGTCTGGTACTTCGGCGAAGACACCGAGACGCTCGACGAGAACGGCCATGTGACCGGCACGCACGGGTCCTGGGAAGCTGGCGTCGACGGCGCCGTGGCCGGGATCATCATGCCCGCCGATCCCCAGCCCACCGACGCCTACCGCCAGGAGTTCTACAAGGGCGAGGCCGAGGACCAGGCCTGGATCGTGCAGACGGCGGCGAGCAAGAAGGTGCCGTACGGCAAGCTGAACCACCTGGTCCGCTCGTTCGAGTGGAACCGCTTGGAGCCCAAGGTGATGGTCGAGAAGTTCTTCGCCCCCGGCCTCGGGCTCGTCTACGAGAACGTGATCGCCGGCAGCGTCGAGTCGCTCGAGCTGGTCGACTTCATCGCACCCTAGGGCGGAGGAGCTATGTTGCGACACCACGGACCACCGACGGCACGCGACCGCATGCTCCGAACGGGGATCGCCGTCACGCTCCTCGCCGGCCTGACGGGCATCGCCCCGGCGGTGCCCGCGTCCGCCACGGTCGGGTCGACGTGCGACGCGACCGCGGCAACGCCCGTCCTGCAACCGACGGCGGCGCAGATGGAGGCCGCGGGGCTCGACGGGTTGCCCGTCGCGCCCGACGCGGACAGGGTCGACCTGGTCGCCGGGCCGTTCACCGACCCGACGAACGTCACGAACCCGCTGTTCCCGATCAGCGACCTGCACTCCGCTGTCCTGAACGGACACGTCGACGACCTGCCGTTCCGGACCGAGACCACGCTGCTACACGAGACCCGGATCATCGAGTGGACCGACGGGCAGTGCGTCGAAGTGCTCGTCTCGCAGTACACCGCGTACCTGGGTGGGCGCATCGAAGAGGTCGCGCTCGACTTCTACGCCCAGGCCGACGACGGTTCCGTCTGGTACTTCGGCGAAGACGTAGCCAACTACGACGCTGACGGTCGGATCGCAGATACGGACGGCACCTGGCGCGCGGGCAAGGAAGGTCCGGCGGCGATGATCATGCCGGCCGACCCGCAGGTCGGCGACGTGAACCGGCCCGAGAACATCCCTGGCCTCGTGTTCGAAGAGGTCACGGCCAAGCTGACCGACCAGACCGCCGACGGCCCGTCGGGTCAGATCGCCGGCGTCTTCGTCGGCGAGGAACTGCACGACGACGGGACGTTCTCGGACAAGCTGTTCGCCCCCGGATACGGCGAGTTCCTGAGCGCCCACGAGGGTGACCTCGAAGCGATGGCCCTAGCGACACCGATCGACGCGATCGCCGGCGGTGTGCCGCCAGAGCTCTCGTCGATGGCACAGGGCGCTGACGCGATCTTCGCCTCACGCCTGCGCACGCGTGGCCAGTGGAAGCAGGCCGCGAACGAGGTGGTGACCATGACCGCCGAGTGGGAGTCCTTCAAGACCGGCGACGTTCCGCCGCGGCTGGTGCGCCCGACCGACCGGACCCTCGCGAGGCTCGCCCATGAGGTGGCGGCACGCGACCGCGTCGGCGCTCGCCACGCGTCCGTGGACGTGGCCTACGCAGGCCTCGACCTCCAGCTCCGCTACCGGCCCGTCACCGAGATCGACCTAGCTCGGTTCGGACAGTGGACGCGCCGCACCATCGTCCACGCGACGACGGGGTCGCTCGCAGGCGTGACCGCCGACCTGGCGACCATGGAATGGGTCCGCGATCGCTTCGTGCACACGCTCGATGGCGTCGACGTGACCCGGATCGACACCCACCTGGGCACGCTTCGTGACGAGGTGGTGGACGAGGATCTGGCGGCTGCCACGCAGACCGCACGCTCGCTGAGGCGGCTCCTCGGAGATCTCGCCTGACCGACGGGTGAGGGGGCGAGGGTGCACACCTCGTCCCCCTCACACGCTGAGCACGAAGACGACCTCCTCGATGCCGTCGTCGGCGCGACCTCGGCCCGTCTCGACGAACCCGCACTTCTGAAGGACGCGGATCGAGCCGTGGTTGTGCACGGCCACGTGGGCGAGCAGGGGGCGCTCCATCACGATGGTCAGGAACATCTGGGCGGCGGGAACGCAGCCATGGCGTTGGCCACCGGGTCGCGCGGGTGCTCGAAGAGGATCGGCAGATCCTCATCCAGCGTGTCGCGGAGCATCACGTCCACGGTCAAGGAGCCTCTGTCCGGCCGGCAGCGTGGTGCTCGCGTGACATCCGGCGTAGCGCCATGAGCGCGGCGCCGAAGATCACCTCGGCGGCGACGGTGTCTCCGAGGGCGGGCCCCGTCACCTCGGCCTCTTCGGAGACGAGCCAATCCGCCGCCCTCGCGTGCGGCCGGAACACCGAGGCGTCGACCTCATAACCCGCCGCCCGGAGCTCCGCGAGCGAGCGCGCCAGCGTGAGACGCGCGGGCGCGTCGGGGGCGACCCGCCATCGGAGGTCGCCGACGAACCCGTCGACCTCGTTGAGAGGCAGATTCGGCTCGGTGAGGCCCGCCGGTCCGAGGGCGTGCAGTGCGTCGGCGGTCGAGCTTTCGTCCATGGCGTCGAACACGGCATGGGCACGAGAGAGCGTGAGCCCGCCGACCTCGGTCAGCAGCCGGATCAGCCGCAGGCGGTGCAGGTGCTCGGCGCCGTAAGTCGCCTGCGTGGCGGCGGTCGCGACGCCCCTGGGGAGCAGTCCTTCCCGGATGTAGTACTTGATGGTCGCTACCGGGATGCCCGCGCGCTCTGCCAACCCCGCGATCTTCAGCTCCATCAGTGGATAGTAACACTCACCGCTTCAGGATAGTGTAACTATCCATCATGCTGAGATCGAAGCGATCCACCCGTTCTTCCTGATGTACTTGGTTCGGCCTCACCGCCGCCGGCGACCGTCTCACTACGCGGCGCGTCTCGAGACGGTCGTCGCGCCTGGCGGCACGGCGGCGTTGCCGACCCATGCCCTGATGCCGTCAGGACAGCGCGGCTGTTAGCGCGTCCAGTCGTTACCGAGCGGCCGCTGGACATGGTCGAACCCGGCGTCGTGCAGGTGCTGCAGGAGCGCGAAGATCGCCTCGGTGTGCGGACCCGCAGGCCGGCGTACGGTGTCGCCGACCCGCACGACCGCGCCGGCGTTCGCGATGCCGCCGCCGAGCTGCTCCTCGTCCACCGAAGGAGCGTAGACGTCAGTGGTCGTGCTTCGCGCGCGCCTTGACGACGGTCACGGCCAGCAACAGCGCTGCGGCCGCGACCAGCTGGCCGCCCAAGATGATCCTGTTGACGTCGATCGCGGGGCGCCACTGCACGTCATCGCCCTGGATCACGAACGCGCCTGCGGGCTTGGCGTTCACGCCGAAACCACCGCCGCTGCCGGTGCCCTGGCCGTCGGGGCCCTCGCCGCCCCCGGCGCCGCCACCGCCCTGCACGCGGGCGGCAGGGATCACGATCACGCCGTTCTTCTCGTACGGGTCGCCGTAGACGCGCTTGACCGTGATGGCCTCTTTGGCCTTCTCGATCGTCTCCAGCACGTCGGTCTTCCCCTCCATCGCGGGACCTCCTCCTGTCTCAGGCGGCCATCGCCACCTCCAGACCCATCCAAACGCACCCGCGGCGAGCGCGCACCGGCCGGTCGGCCCGCCTCACCCGGGACCTGCGCGCCAACCCGGAGCTAACCCCGACGTGGCAGACTCGCCGCATGCTCAAGGAAGTCACCTGCATGTGCGGCTGGCAGTGCCGCGGCACCGAGGACGAGGTCATCGATCAGGTGCAAGCGCATGGGACCGAGGTCCACGGCGTCGCCGCCACCCGTGAGGAGATCCTGGCCCTCGCCGTCGCGGTACCCGAGTAGCCTCGGCCGGTGCCGGAGGAACCGTTCGTCGAGCTCGCGCCGCCCCTGACCGACGTCGCGTGGTCGGCGGCGTTCGTGGCACAGTCCCTCGAGGTTCTGTTCGTGTGCTTGCGCGAGGAGGGCGCCCATCACCTGCGACCCATCCACGCACCGACGCTCCGGCTGGGGTGGGGCCCCGACGCCCAGCCCGGTCGCATCGTGCTCGACGCTGCTGCCCGCTACGATCTGGAGCCGCTGCTCGTGCACTCGACGTCGTGGCGTCACCAGGGCGATCGGCTGATCCTGACCTACGTGGCGGCGGTGCGTGCACCCGAGGCGCGTTCCGCATACCTGGCCGACGACATCGTGCGACGTGCCGACCTGGCGAGGGGAGACGCGCTCGGACCCCCGACCGACATCGACGTAACGCAGGTGATCGAGCACGCGTTCCGGCATCTGTCGTGGCTGGTGAAAGACGACGCCGTGATCGGCGACGCGCTCACGGAGTGGGTCACGTTCCTTGATCGCTACGAGCCCGAGCCCTTCCGCGCGTTCGGGCCAGCCAGCGCCTGAGCTACAGCGCACGCATCCGGTCGTTGCGCGGATCGTGCTCGAACTCGGCGAGACCCAGCGCCTCGAGAAGCGGTGGCACGTACATCCCGAACCGGCCTCGCAGGCCCGTCTTCACGCCGTACCAGCTTCAGCATCGCGTGCAGATCCTGGATGCACCGGAGCTGATAGCCGAGCCTCGTCGAACCGACCTGACAGACGACCGTCGGCGGGTCGGCCAGCTCGTCGCGCCACATCCGATACTCCGACGTCCCGGGCGGTGTCCTCAGCGCTCACGGTTCCTCGGGTGTGCCCGACCCCTGCGCCATGATGGCTCCCATCGCGCCGTGGCAGCGATCGTATCCCAGGCACGAGGATCCGGGCGCGACTACCCGATAGCGACAACGATCCCGCGGCGGATACCAGCGGCATCCAACCCCAGATCCGCGTCGAGGTCCTCGCGCGTGCCGTAGCCGTGGATGAACGCCCGCGGTACCCCGATCGAGACGAACCGCGACGGGACGTTGGCGAGCGCCTCGGTCACCACGCCCGCGGCGGTCCACTCGTAGAACGGCTCGACCGTGATGACGAGCGGGTCGTCGCCGACCGCCGCCGCGAGTCCGCCCGAGTCGAACGGACGCAGGCTCGTCGCGTACAGCAGGGTCACGTCGAGCCCTTCGCACGCCCGCAGCACGGGCCAGAGCGTCGGTCCGAACGCGACGATCGTGGCGGCGGCACCGCGCGCGATCACCTCGATCCGTCCGGGCGCGACGTCGAAGCCGTCGGGGTTCCGCGCCATGCTTGCCCGCAGGTACGTCGGTCGCCCGTTCGCGTAGCTCGCGCGCAGCAGTGACTCGACCTCTCGTTCATGGCCCGGGATCAGCACCTCCATCCCGGGGATCGCGAGCATGAGCGCCGCGTCGGCCGGGGCATGATGCGTAGCGCCTTCGGCGGCGTAGTCGTAGGAACCGCCTACGCCGACGAACGTGCCGCCGAGTCCCTGGTAGCCGAAGTCGAGCTTGAGGTGCTCGTAGGGACGTTCGGCGATGAACGGGCTGAGTGAATGAGCGATCGGGTGGAATCCCTCCATCGCGAACCCGGCGGCGACGCCGACCATCGCCTGCTCCATGATCCCGATGTTCAGCGCCCGCTCGGGGTGGCGCGCGATGGCGCCGTCGAGGTACTGCGAGACGCTGATCTCGGCCAGGACCAGCGCGGCACGAGGATCCTCGTCGAGCAGGGCGGTCGCGGTGCGCCCGAACGCCGCGCGCATCGCGTCCATCACCACTCCCCCTCGGGGATGTCGGCGACCACGGCGGTCGGTCGTCGATCGTGCCGGATGCGGAACGCGGCCTCGAGCGCGTCGTGGTCGTGGCCGTCGACGATGCGAGCATCCCACCCGAACGCGCCCAGCCGCTCCGTCCACGGCGACATGTCGGGGGTCGAGCTGTGGTTGTCGACCACGAGCAGCGTCAGGTTGCCGAGCCCGAGATGCGGCGCGAGCAGGATCGCCTCCCAGTTCGAGCCTTCGTTCAGCTCGGCGTCGCCCACGAGCACGACGACGCGCGGCTCGGGCAGCGCCTTCGCTCTGAGCGCGGCGGCGACGCCGACCGCCATGGCGAGCCCGTGCCCGAGCGAGCCCGTCGAGGCCTCGACGCCGGGCACCTGCGAGCGGTCCGGGTGCGCGCCGAGATGCCCTCCGTGGTCCATGAAGTCGTCGAGCCACGCCTCGGGGAAGAAGCCCTTCGCGGCCAGGATCGCGTACAGCGCAACCGGCCCGTGCCCCTTCGACAGGATGAACCGGTCACGGTCCTCGGCGCTCGGATCGGGGGGATCCACGTGGAGGATCCGGTCGAAGAGCACCCAGAGGGCGTCGAGCGTCGAGGTGCTGCTCTCCTCGTGCTTCTCGTCACCGGTGGCCCGTGCCATCAGGTCGCGCACGTGCGCGAGGGAAGCGACCGTGGTATCCATGGCGGGACCGTACAGATCCAAGTGCACTTGAAGTCAAGGGGTCCCCGACGTGGCCGCGAAGGATGACCGGCTGAGCATCGGTGAGGTCGCGGCGCGCAGCGGTCTCGCGACCTCGGCGATCCGCTTCTACGAGGCCGAGGGGCTCGTCCGCGCGTCACGCACCGAGGGCGGACAGCGACTCTTCGCCCGTCACACGCTCCGGCGGCTCGCGTTCATCCGCTCGGCCCAGCGGGTCGGGCTCAGCCTCGACGAGATCGCCGACGCCCTCGCGGAGCTGCCGCACGAGCGTGCGCCGACGAAGAAGGAGTGGGCACGCCTGTCGAGGCGCTGGCGCGCGCGCCTGGACGAGCGGATCACGGACCTCGAGCGACTGCGCGATCAGCTGACCTCGTGCATCGGCTGCGGCTGCCTGTCGCTCAGCGCCTGTCGGCTTTCGAACCCCGACGACGCGGCGGCGGCCCTGGGGCCGGGTCCGCGCTACCTCGAGGGCGACCACCCCGACGACGTGCTCGCGGACACGTAGCCTCTCGTGGCATGAGCGACGACGTGCTCGAACGCCTCGACCGCTACCTCGACGGCGTCGCCCGCGCGGCCACGCGGCCCGAGCCCATCGGTCCGTTCACGCTCTTCGTCCAGGAGGGCGCGGGATGGCCCTACTACGCCCGTCCGACTCCGGGCGCCACCGACTTCGAGCTGACCGACGTCGATGCCGTCCGCGCACGGCAGCGCGAGCTCGCCATCCCCGAGCAGTTCGAATGGATGGTCGATCGCGCGCCCGGCGCTGCGGCGGCGATCGCCGCGAGCGGGCTGCGCGTGACCGAGCGGCCGCTGATGGTCCTGGATACCCCGCTGCTTCCAACCCACGCCGGGGTGCGGTTCGTCGGCCCCGACGACGACCTGGCGCTCCTCACCGCGGTCCAGCACGTCGGGTTCTCGGCGCACGGCACGGCGGTGGGTGAGTCCGGTGTCGACACCCTGCGAGAGGCTGCCGCGGACTCGGACGCCGGCACGCTCTCGGCCACGCGCGACCGCATCGCATCGGGGCGCACCGTCATGGCCTCGGTTTGGGTCGACGGCGTACCGGTGGCGACCGGCGCCCACCAGCCCCTCGACGGCGTGACCGAGATCGTGGGGGTCGCCACCCTCCCGGCGTTCCGGCGCCGCGGGCTGGCGGCCGCGCTCACGGCCGCCCTGGTCGCCGACGCGCGAGCCCGCGACGCGGGGCTCGTGTTCCTGTCGGCCGGCGACGACGACGTCGCTCGCGTCTATGAAGGCGTGGGGTTCGTCCGCGTCGGGACGTTCGCCGACGCCGAGCCTCGAGGCGACACCGAGCCCGTCTAATACGTGTAGATCGCGGCGATCTGCGGGCCCCGCTGCGTGACGCGCTCGATGCGCGCCCACGGGAACAGCACCCGCACGGTGTCCTCGCCGTCACGCTCGAGGATCTCCACGCCCAACGGGGTCATCTTGATCTCGGCGGTGTCCTCGAACGTCAGCTCTTCGCCACCGACGAAACGGAGCTTGGTCTCCATAGGTTCCTCCCTGCTACGTCCCCGAGTATGACCGGCTCCGGTTGCCGACGTCCTCGGCCGAACGGCCCAACTCGGGCTAGTCTCCCTCCGCATGGCGACGCCGGTTCCCGCCACTCCTCCGCGCTGGCGCGACGTCCTTCGGGGGTCGCAGGGAAGGCTGATCGTCGGGCTCCTCGTCCTCGAGGTCCTGTTCGCCTTGCACTTCCTCACCGTAGCGACCGTGATGCCCGCGGTCCTCGACGACCTCGGTGACATCAGCCTGTACGGCGCCTCGTTCTGGGCGGCGAGCCTGATGCAGCTCGCCGCGATCCCGGTCGCGAGCGGGGCGGTTGACCGTTTCGGGCCGCGGCGGCCCTTGCTCGTCGTAGCCGCCGTCTATACCGCGGGCCTGCTGGTCGCCGCCTTCGCCCCGGCGATGGTCTTCGTCGTCCTCGGCCGCATGCTGCAGGGGATCGCGGCGGGCGGCGGCTACGCCCTGTCGATCGGAGTGGTGGCGAAGAACATGCCCCAGGCCCACCGGGCGCGCATCCTGGCGCTCATGGCCACCACATGGATCCTGCCGGGGTTGCTCGGACCCTCGGTCGGCGCCATCTTGGTCGAGACCATCGGCTGGCGGTACGCCTTCCTCGCGCCGCTGCCGGTGCTCGCTGTCTGTCTGATCCTGATCCTGCCGCGGCTCGGCGACGTCCGCGCGGGGCATGACGCGGAGCTGCCCGTCCGTCGAGCTCTCGAGCTCGCGCTCGGCGGGCTCGCGCTGTTCGGGGCTCTGACGTACCCCTCGATCGGCACTGGGGTCGTCGGCGTCGCGGGCGGGATCGTCCTGTGGCGCGGGCTTCACGCCCTGGTCCCCGAGGGGACCTTCCGCGCGCGACCGGGACCGCCCGCGGTGGCGGCGGCGGCGTTCCTGTCGTCGATGACCTTCGCGGCAGCGGATTCGTTCGTCTCGCTGATGCTGACCGACGTCCGCGGCTTGACGATCGGCGCGGTCGGGGTCGGCTTCACCCTGCAGACCTTCGCGTGGACGATCGGCTCGTGGTGGCAATCACGTCAGGTCGAGCGGCGCCGACTGGGTACGCTGGTCACGATCGGTGCGGCGATCATGGTGACGGGGTTCGCCATCGCGTCGACCGGTCTGTCCGTATCGGTCCCCATCGGGGTCGCCTACGTGGGATGGGTCGCGGCAGCGCTGGGGATGGGCATCGTGTTCCCGACCATCCCGCTCGCCGCGATGGGAGTCGCGGAGGCGGGCCGCGAGGCCTCGGACCTGAGCCCCACCCTGTTGATGGACATGAGCGGGGTCGCGGTCGGTCAGGGGTTCGGCGGGAGCGCGCTCACGAACGCGGTCGCGTTCGGGCTCGGGATCGCCGTGGGACTCGGGGGAGCCTTCCTCACCACCGGCATCGCGGCCGTGCTGCTGCTGATCGTCGCCCCGCGGATCCCGGACCTCGTCCGAGGAGGCACGGATCAGTCCTCCCAGAACGCCCCGCGTAACCGATCCGTAAGACCACCACACGAAGATGCATGGTGATGGAAGACCCTCGGTCGACCGTGCGCTCGTGGCACGGGGCCCTGCTCGGGCTCGTGACCGCCGCCATCGCGCTGGGCGTGGCGCAGCTCGTCGCAGGGCTGCTCGACCCGCAGACCTCACCGTTCGTCACGGTCGGACAGGCCGCCATCGATGCGACACCGGAGTGGCTGAAGGCGTGGGCGATCCGCACGTTCGGGAGCCGCGACAAGGACGTCCTGCTCGGGGGGATGTCAGCTGTCCTGCTGACCGCCGCGCTCGGCTTGGGCGTGGTCGCGATCCGGCGGCCGCGCGTCGCGATCGCAGGGCTGGTCGTGTTCGGGGCGATCGGGGCGGTGGCCGCGATGACCCGGCCCGCCGCGGGCATGCTCGGGGCGGCCCCCGCGGTCGCGGGGACGGTCGCGGCCGTGATCGCCCTGCGGCCCCTGCGTCGCCGGATGCTCGGTATCGAGGGCGGCACGACGTCAGAGGTCGGCGCGGGTGCGGTCGATCGCCGGCGGTTCCTGCTGACTGCCGCCGGCGGGCTCGGTGTGGCCATCGCGGCCGGGGGGATCGGCGCCACGCTCGGCCGGCGCTTCCGCGCCGACGACTCACGTGCTTCGGTGTCCATCCCGGCACCCGACAGCCCCGAGACCGAGGTCGCCGGCGTCGACCCCGGCGTCGCGGGCGCAGAGCCGTATCTCACCCCCAACGACGCGTTCTATCGGGTCGACACCGCGCTGCTCGTGCCGTCGGTGCAAGCCGAGGACTGGACGCTCCGGATCCACGGCATGGTCGACCACGAGCTCGAGATCACCTACGCGAACCTGCTCGAGCGCCCGCCCATCGAACGTGACATCACGCTCGCGTGTGTCTCCAACGAGGTCGGCGGTCGGTACGTCGGCAACGCACGCTGGATCGGGATCCCGCTCAACGACATCCTCGAGGAGGCGGGCGTGCGACCGGGCGCCGACCAGCTGGTGTCGCGGTCCGCCGACGGCTGGACGGCCGGCACGCCCACCGCGATCGTGACCGATGGCCGCGACGCCATGCTCGCGATCGCGATGAACGGCGAACCGCTTCCGCTCGCGCACGGGTTCCCCGTCCGCATGGTCGTGCCCGGCCTGTACGGCTACGTGTCGGCCACGAAGTGGGTGGTCGATCTGGAGCTGACAACGTTCGCCGCGTTCGATCCCTACTGGATCGGACGCGGCTGGTCCGAGCAGGCGCCGATCAAGACGATGTCGCGGATCGACACACCCCGCGACGGGGCGAACATCGGGCCGGGCGAGGTGGCGATCGCCGGCGTCGCCTGGGCCCAGCACACCGGGATCGAGGCCGTGGAGGTCAGTATCGACGACGGTCCGTGGATGCCCGCCGAGCTCGCGGACGAGGCGAGCGTGGACACCTGGCGGCTCTGGGTCCACCGGTGGCAGGCGTCGACCGGTGAGCACCGGATCGCGGTGCGGGCGACCGACCGCGACGGCATGACACAGACGTCGCAGCGCGTCGAGCCGTTCCCCGACGGTGCCACGGGTCATCACACGATCGCCGTCAACGTCCGTTGATCGGTCGCTACGATCGGGTCGTGGAGTTCGCGCCATCCGACCTCGGGTTCATCACGGATCCCTACCCCGTGTACGAGGAGCTGCGGCGCGACCGCCCCGTCCTCTACGACGAGGAGACCAACCACTGGCTCATCAGCCGGTACGAGGACGTGAACGCGCTGCTGCGCGATCGTCGCTTCGGCCGAACGTACCTGCACCTCGCGACGCACGAGGAGATGGGCCACGAGCCGCCCCCCGTCTGGCACGACCCGTTCTGGAACCTGATCAACGCCGGGATCTTGGACATGGAGCCCCCCGACCATACGCGGGTCCGGCGCTTGGTCAGCAAGGCCTTCACCCTCGCCTACGTGGAAACGCTGCGCCCCCGCATCGAGGCGCTCGTCGACGAGTTGCTCGATCCGCTCGTCGGGTCGGGTGAAGTCGACCTGCTCGCCACGGTGGTCGAACCTCTGCCGGTCACCGTGATCGCCGAGATGCTGGGCGTCCCGCGGGCCGACCACCCCCTGCTGCGGCCCTGGTCGGCCGACATCGTGAAGATGTACGAGCTGAACCCGACGGTCGAGATGCAGCGCGACGCCGTTCGCGCGAGCACCGAGTTCGGCGACTACCTGCGGGCGTTGGCCCGCGAGCGGCGCGGCGCAGACGGCACCGACCTCATCACGGCGCTCGCCCACGTCGTCGACGAGGGCGAGCGCCTCACCGAGGACGAGCTCGTCGGCACGTGCGTGCTGCTGCTGAACGCGGGCCACGAAGCCACGGTCAACTCGGCGCTGCTCGGCTGGCGCCAGCTCTTCCTCCACCCGGCGGAGCTCGCAGCCCTGCACGACGACCCCACGCTGATCCCCACCGCGGTGGAAGAGCTCCTGCGCTATGACACCCCGCTGCAGATGTTCGAGCGGTGGGTGCTCGAGGACACCGAGCTGCACGGCGTGAAGATCCCCCGAGGCGCCGAGCTCGGGCTGCTGTTCGGCAGCGCCAACCGCGACCCGTCGGTCTTCGACGCGCCCGACGAGCTGCGCCTGGACCGCGCCCCGAACCCGCACCTGACCTTCGGCGCCGGCATCCACTTCTGCCTGGGCGCACCGCTCGGCAGGCTCGAGCTCCAGGCGTCGTTCCGCGCGCTGCTCGAACGATTCCCGACGATGGAGCCCGTCGAGGAACCCCGGTTCAGACCGAACTACATCATCCGGGGACTCGACGGGCTCCGCGTCAGGCTGTGACTAGGCGCCGGGCGGCTTGTAGCCGGTCGTGATCCCCCGGGCCCTGTCGATCTGAGCGGGCGTGAGCAGCTTCACGGTCTGGATGCTCCCGGCGCCCGAGCCGGCGACCGCCATCGCGACCGCCGCGGCCGTCTCGTCGTCGGGGATCTCGCAGACCGCGTAGACGTCGGTGTCGCCGAACGCGAAATCGAACGACTCCACGGTCCCGCCGAGGTCGGCCGCCATCTTGGCGATGAAGGTCGCTCGGTTCTCCGCGCCGTCCTTCATCACCCCTCGTATGCCCTCCGTCGAGTAGGACACCTTGTACAGGTACCTGGCCATGCGCACCCCTCCCTTGGGTCTTGCGGGCAGACCTCGACCCTACGCCGATGCCGTCGCCGACGCCACCCGGTACGGTTCGCCCATGAGCGACGAGACGTACGACCGCGGCCGCCGGCGGTTCCTGGAGGTGCACGACGAGAAGGCGTTGGCCGCCGTGGAGGGACTCGGCGACCTCGGTCGGATGGTCATCAGCTTCGTCTACGGTGAGGGGTATACGCGCGAGGCGCTCGCCATCCGCGACCGCGAGATCGCCGCGGTCGCCGCGCTGGTCGCGCTCGGCCGTTCGTCGCAGATCCCGCAGCACCTGCGGGCGTCGCTCAAGGCCGGCGTCACGGCGGAGGAGCTGACCGAGGTGATCATCCAGACCGCCACCATCGCGGGGTTCCCGCCTGCGATGAACGCGATGTCGACGCTCAAGAGCGTGCTCGCCGAACGTGAGCGCGGCGAGAGCTCCGAAGCGTAGATCGGGCCTTCGCGACGACCCGGACTATGCTGGCCGGGTGAGTCTGCACCGCATCGAGAAGCTGCCCGACGACCTCGTCGCGCCCGTGATGATCGCGGCCTTCGACGGCTGGGTCGACGCGGCGTCGGCAGCCAGCACCACGGCCGAGTACCTGGCCAAGGGCGGTGAGCTGCTCGCCACCTTCGATGCCGACGTGCTCTACGACTACCGGTCGCGCCGGCCGGTGCTCGACATCGTCGACGGGACGCTCACCCGGCTGATGTGGCCCTCACTCGAGCTCCACCGGGTCCCCTACGGCGGTCGCGACCTGTTGATCCTGCACGGGGCCGAGCCGGACTTCCGGTGGCGCGAGCTCGGCAGCGAGCTGCTCGAGCTCTGCCTGCGCCTCGGCGTCGTCCAGTGGATCTCGCTCGGCGCGATCCCTGCTGCCGCGTCGCACGCGCGCCCGGTCACCGTCCTCGCGACGGCGTCATCGGAAGGGCTGCTGCACGAGCGCGAGGCCCAAGGTCCGCTGGGGCTGCTCCGCGTCCCCAGCGCGTGCCTGTCGGCGGTCGAGATGGCCGTGAGCGGAAGCGGCCTCCCGGCGGTGGGGTTCTACGCCCACGTGCCGCACTACATCGGCGGCCCGTTCGCGGCGGCCACGTTGGCGCTGCTGCGCCACCTCGGCCGTCACCTGAACGTCGAGCTGCCGGAGGGGGCCTTCGAGGAGGACGCCGCCGCCCAGCGTGTCCGGCTCGACACCGCGGTCGAGGCAGACGAGGACATCAGAGAGATGCTGCAACGCCTGCAGGACGAGACGCCCGAGGAGGAGATCCCGTCCGGCGACGACCTCGCCACCGAGATCGAGCGGTTCCTGCGGGCGCAGGGTGGCTCGGGCGGCGGTCCCATCTCCCCGTCCTAGCGGTCCGGCCTCTCGGGCGACCCTTCATCGATGGGGAGCCGCTCCACCTCGA
>CAZZND010000050.1:9040-16596 GCA_964655465.1 uncultured Actinomycetes bacterium | reverse complement strand
GGAACGGCCGGTGGGTGTGATCGTCCAGTTCGGCGGGCAGACGCCGCTCCGCCTCGCCCGCGCCCTGCAGGAGGAGGGCTTCACCATCCTCGGGACCTCGCCCGACGCGATCGATCTGGCCGAGGACCGGGGTAAGTTCGCCCAGATCCTGCACGAGCTCGACATCCCGGCGCCGCCCCACGGAGAGGCCCACACGGTCGATGAGGCGCGCGTCATCGCGGCGAAGATCGGGTACCCGGTCGTCGTTCGACCGTCATACGTGCTCGGAGGCCGCGCGATGGAGATCGTGTACGACGATGCGGAGCTCGAGGGGTTCGTCCGGACCGCGGCCGAGGCGTCGCCCGACCACCCGGTTCTGATCGACCGGTTCCTGGAGGGTGCCATCGAGGTCGACGTCGACGCCGTTGCCGACACCGACGGCGACGTGTTCATCGGCGCGATCATGGAACACATCGAGGAAGCAGGCGTGCACTCGGGCGACTCGTCGTGTCAGATCCCGCCCGCGACGCTGTCGGACGAGGAGCTCGACACCATCGAGGACATCACGCGGCGGCTCGCGAGGCGCCTCGGGGTCGTCGGTCTGCTCAACATGCAGCTCGCCGTGAAGGACGAGCGGATCTGGGTCCTCGAGGCGAACCCGCGTGCCTCCCGAACGGTCCCGTTCGTCTCGAAGGTGATCGGTGTCTCGCTCGCCCGCATCGCGACGTTGATCCTCGCCGGGGGACGGCTCGGAGACCTCCGGGGCGACGGCATCGTTCCCGGCGACCCCGCGTACTACCGCCACCTGCCGTACACGAGCGTCAAGGCGGCGGTGTTGCCCTTCGGACGGTTCCCCGGCGTGGATACGGTCCTCGGGCCCGAGATGAAGTCCACGGGCGAGGTGATGGGCATCGACGCGGACAGCGGGATGGCGCTGGCGAAGGCGATGGTCGCAGCGGGCCACGCCCTGCCGGTCGCAGGCACGGTGTTCGTCTCGGTCGCGAACCGCGACAAGCGCGCCATCGTGTTCCCCGCGAAGCGGCTGGCCGACCTCGGCTTCCGGCTGCTCGCGACCGGCGGGACCGCCGGGGTGCTCGAACGCGCGCAGATCGCGGTCGAGCGCGTCGCGAAGGTGAGCGAAGGTCCGGACAACGTCGCCGAGCTGATCCGTGCCGGCCGCATCGACCTCGTGATCAACACGCCGTTCGGGCGCGCCCCCCGCTCCGACGGGTCCCACATCCGGACCGCGAGCGCCGCCGCGGGGGTGCCCTGCATCACGACCCTGCCGGGCGTGTTCGCCGCGGTCCGCGGGATCGAGGCCCTGATGGGTGAGCCCACCGAGCCGCGATCCCTGCAGGAGCATCACGAGGCGGCGAGGCGAGGCCCCACGCAGGTCCGGCTCACCTTCGACGAGGCCGCGGGTGTCCGGGAGGTCTCGGGGTGAAGCGCGCACGCGCCGAGATCTTGTCCACGCGTCGTCTGGGCGACTACCAGACGCTCACGCTCGTGGCCCCCGAGATCGCCGAGCGCGCGAGGCCGGGGCAGTTCCTCGCCGTCGCGATGCCCGAGGGGCGCGAGTTCATCCTGCGGCGGCACCTCGCGATCCACCAGGCCTCCCGCCGCGGCGGCTGGGCTGGGACGCTGGAGCTCGTCGTCGAGCCGTCCGGACCCGGGACCTCGTGGCTCACGGCGCTTCGCGCGCACGAGTTCCTCGACGTGGTCGGGCCGCTCGGCAAACCGTTCGCCTACCCCAAGCGTCTGACGAATTGCCTGCTGGTCGCCGAGGGTCGGGGGGCCGCCACCATGTACTTCCTCGCACAGGAGCTGCTCTCCCGGCACAAGAGGGTCGACATGGTGATCGGTGGAGCCTCGATGGACGGGGTCTTCAAGGCGATCGAGGGGAAGCGGCTGTCGCAAACCGTGGCCGTGGTGACCGCCGACGGGTCGATGGGGGAGCGCGGGACGGTGCTCGACGCGCTCCCGGAGGCCGTCGAGCGGACGAAAGCCGAAGTGTTGTACGCCTCGGGACCGCCCTCCACCCTGCGGCGGATCGCCGAGATCTGCCGGGAGTGCCGGCTGCCCGCGCAGGTCGTCGTCGAGGAGCGCATGGCCTGCGGTTTCGGTCTCTGCCAAGGATGTGTGGTGCCGGTGGCCCATGCCGACGGCAGCGGATACGACCACCTGCGCGCCTGCGTCGACGGGCCGGTGTTCAACCCGGCGCGTGTGCTGTGGGACCGCTGGCTGGCCGACGAGCCGAAGGTGCTGCCGACCCCACCGGGCGGGCTCACCGGCGTGAAGGAATGGCCGGGCGGCGCGGAGGGCGCATGGCGGGCGTGAAGCGGACGCTCGCCGTCGAGCTCGCGGGGCTGGGTCTGGTCACCCCCGTGATGATCGCGTCGGGGTGCGGGGGCACCGGTCGCGAGCTCGCGGGCTTGGTCGACCAGCGCCGGATCGGTGCGATCGTCAGCCGGACCGTCACGGTCACGCCGCGCAAGGGGGCGCCCACGCCCCGGGTCGTCGAGACCCGTTCGGGTGTCGTGTGGGAGACGGGGCTGCAGAACCCCGGGCTCGACGCGTTCGTGGCCGAGGAGCTGCCGCGCCTGGCCCGTCACGGGACGCCCGTGATCGTCTCCATCGGCGGCGGGACGCTCGAGGAGTACGTGCGCCTGACCTCCGCGCTGCAAGGCCACCCAGAGGTCGCCGCCATCGAGGTCTACGTGGGTCTGCCCGACGCGGAGCTCTCCCGCGCGGTCCTCGGCGCTCACGCCGACCGGACCGGCGAGGTCGTCGGCGCGGTCGCCCGGATGTCGCTGGTCCCGGTGCTCGCGAAGATCCCGGGCGGGGTCGGCGAGACGGTCGTTCTGGCGCATGCCGCCGCGCGCGCCGGCGCGTCGGCCGTGACGTTGTGCGGATCGCCGCCCGCGCTCGTGGTCGACGCACCTCGGTTGCGCGCGGGGCTCGGGGCGGTGTCGGGCTGGATCTCAGGACCCGCGCTGCTGCCGCAGACGCTCCGCGCGGTGTTCGAGGTCTCGCAGGCCCTGCCGGGCCTCCCCGTGGTCGCGAGCGGCGGTGTCGGTCGCGGGGACGACGCGGTCGAGTGCCTGCTCGCGGGTGCGACGGCGGTCCAGGTCGGGACGGCGACGCTCGTCGACCCTGCCGCTCCTGTCGAGATCGCGAAGGACATCGCGCGATATCTGAAGTCGAAGAACCTGGTCTCGCCGGAGGACGTGCGCGGGCGCCTCCGCGTCCCTGCGGCCTACGCGCCGCCGACCGAGGTGGGGCCGTGATCCCGAAGCCCGAGAGCCCGCTCGCGGTCGCGCTCGACATGTCCGACCTCGACGAGGCGGAGCGTCTCGCGATGCTGCTCGGTCCACACGCGGGGCTGCTCAAGGTGGGCGCCGAGCTGTTCTGGGCCCACGGCCCCGAGGCGGTGCGCCGCATCGCGCCATACGGACGGGTGTTCATGGACGCGAAGCTTCACGACATCCCGAACACGGTGGAACACGCGAGCGCGAACATCGCGAAGCTCGGGGTGCGGATGCTCAACGTCCACGCCCTCGGCGGTATCGTCATGATGCGCGCCGCTCGCGACGGCGCCGCCCGCGGTGCCGACGAGGCCGGCGTGCCGATGCCGCTCGTGATCGCGGTCACGGTGCTGTCCTCGCAGACCGGTGAGGACCTCGCATCGCCGGCCTCCCTCGCATGGGAGGCGAGGGAGTCCGGACTTGACGGCGTCGTGGTGAGCGGCGAGGACGTCCGCGACGTCCGCGCCGCCTGCGGCGACGGTTTCTGTCTGGTCGTGCCGGGCATCCGGCCCGCCGGTGGCAACGGCGACGATCAGGTGCGCGTCCTCACGCCGGCCGAAGCGATCGAGCGGGGCGCGGACTATCTCGTCGTCGGACGACCGATCACCGCATCGGATGATCCGGCTGGTGTCGCGCGCAGCATCGTGCTCTCCGCGCGATAACGAAACCGCAGGTCAGCAAGGCAGAAGTCGCGTTGTGGGGCGTCGGAGCGCGTGCGTATACTCCCCAGGTTCCCACACCTTCCACGAGCAAAGGAGCATGTCCATGGCTCTTCCGACGCTGACCCCTGAGCAGCGGGCCGACGCCCTGAAGAAGGCCGCTGCGGCCCGCAAGAGGCGCGCCGAGGTCAAGGGCGAGCTGAAGTCGGGGAAGCGCACCCTCGCCGACGTCTTGAAGAAGGCCGAAGGCGACGACACGCTCGGCAAGATGAAGGTCACGACGGTGCTGGAGTCGCTCCCAGGCGTCGGCAAGGTCCGCGCGCAGAAGATCATGGAAGAGCTCGACATCTCGGCGACGCGCCGCGTGCGGGGTCTCGGGTCGAAGCAGCGACAGCTGCTCCTCGAGAAGTTCGGCAAGAAGTAGGACACGGGCGCCTCGGTGCCCGCTGGCAGGCTCATCGTCATCGCTGGCCCCTCCGGGGTCGGGAAGAGGACCGTCATACGGCACCTCTTCGACCGACGTCCGGAGGGGCTCGCGCTTTCGGTCTCGGCGACCACGCGGGCGCCGCGCGAAGGTGAAGTCAACCAGGTTGACTATCTCTTCGTGACCGACGAGGGGTTCGACCGGATGATCGCAGCCGGCGAACTGCTCGAGTGGGCCGCGATCGTGGGGCATCGGTCGGGGACCCCCGCTGCATTCGTCCGCGAGAGGCTCGAGGCCGGGCTCGACGTCCTCCTCGAGATCGACATCGAGGGCGCCCGGCAGGTCCGTGAACGCGCTCCCGACGCGGTGTTCATCTTCCTTGCCCCGCCGTCGTTCGAGGAGCTGGAGCGCCGTCTGCGCGGCCGGGGGACCGAGGATGAGGAGGGGATCGAGCGCAGGCTGGCCACGGCCCGCGAAGAGCTGACGGCCCAGGGCTCGTTCGAGCATCGGGTGACGAACGACGACGTTGACCGTGCCGTGGACGAGGTCGCTGCTATCATCGAGGCGTCCCGTACCGTCTGACCTGCAGGAGTGCTGCCCTCATGATCGAACCCAAGATCGACGACCTGCTCGCAGCCGTCGACTCCAAGTACACGCTCGTGATCTTGGCCGCGCGCCGCGCGCGCGAGATCAACTCGTACTACAACCAGCTGGGCGAGGGTCGCGGCGAGTTCGTGCCGCCGCTCGTGGAGTCCGGCCTGCGGAACAAGCCGCTCTCGATCGCGCTCGACGAGATCGCGGAGGCCAAGGTCGGCTACGAGCGTCCTGAGGAGATCGACGAGGTCGACTGACGTGCCGGCCGGCCGCCGGGTCCTTCTCGGTGTCACCGGCGGCATCGCCGCGTACAAGGCCGCGCTCTTGGCGCGTCAGCTCATGGGCGCCGGCGCCGAGGTCACGTGCGTCCTCACCGACGCCGCCACCCGTTTCGTCGGATCCGACACGTTCTCGGGGTTGACCGGGCGACAGGCCTTCACGTCGCTCTGGGAGCGCCCCGGCGAGGTCTTGCACGTGCAGCTCGCCCACGAGACCGACATCGCGGTCGTGGCGCCCGCGACCGCGAACGTCCTCGCGAAGCTCGCCCATGGGCTCGCCGACGATCTGCTGACCTCGACGCTGCTCGAGTACGCGGGCCCGCTCGTGGTTGCCCCGGCCATGCACGAGGGTATGTGGGCGAGCCCGGCGACGCAGGCCAACGTCGCGATCTTGCTGGCTCGCGGCGTGCGGTTCGTCGGCCCCGCCGAGGGGGCGCTGGCCCACGGCGACCGGGGCTGGGGGCGCATGAGCGAGCCCGAGGAGATCGCCGCGGCGGTCCTCGAGACGTCGGCCGATGCGAGGGCGTCCTCGGTCGCCCGCGATCTCGCTGGCCGGCATGTGCTCGTGACGGCGGGGCCGACGCACGAGCCGATCGACCCGGTCCGGTTCGTCGGCAACCGGTCCAGCGGCAAGATGGGCATCGCGATCGCCGCGGAAGCCTTCGCCCGTGGCGCCCGCGTGACGCTCGTGCTCGGCCCCGGCACCGTCACGCCCCCCGCTGGCGTCGAGGTCGTTCAGGTGGGCACCGCCGAGGAGATGCGGGGTGCGGTCTTCGAACGGGTCTCCAAGGCGGACGCCATCGTGATGGCCGCAGCTGTCGCCGACTTCCGTCCCAAGGTGGCCGCCGACGCGAAGCTCAAGAAGGACCAAGGGGTTCCCGAGCTGCTGCTCGAGCCCACGCCCGACATCCTGGCCGAGCTCAGCGAGACCAGGCGCGCAGGCCAGGTGCTGGTGGGGTTCGCTGCGGAGACCCACGACGCCGAGTCCGCCGGTCGCGAGAAGCTCGTGCGTAAGCACCTGGATCTGCTCGTCGCGAACGAGGTCGGACGCGAAGGCACGGGCTTCGGGAGCGACACGAATGACGCGGCGATCCTCGTCGCCGCCGGCGTCGATGTGCCGCTGCGGACCTGGTCGAAGTCGGAGCTCGCGTCGGTGCTCTGCGACAGGATCGTCGCGCTGCTCGGCGCCTGAGCGAGCCCTGACGGGCGTCGGTGGCCGCGGCTAGACTGCGGCCATCATGGGCCTCCGCCACCTCTTCTCGTCCGAATCCGTCACCGAGGGGCATCCCGACAAGCTGGCCGACCAGATCAGCGACGCCGTGCTGGATTCGATGTTGGGGCAGGACCCCTACAGCCGGGTGGCCTGCGAGACCCTCGTCACGACGGGGGTCGTCTTCGTCTCGGGCGAGATCACCCTCGTCCAGGGCTACGTGGACATCCCGTCGATCGTCAGGGACACGATCGTCGAGGTCGGCTACACGGACGCGAAGTTCGGTCTGGACGGCTACACCTGCGGGGTCATCACGGCCATCCAGGAGCAGTCGCCCGACATCGCGATGGGCGTCGATCACGCGCTCGAGGAGCGCGCCGAGCACTCGCACGACCAGCTCGACGTCTTGGGCGCCGGAGACCAGGGCATGATGTTCGGCTACGCCTGTCGCGAGACCGACGAGCTCATGCCGCTGCCGATCGCCATGGCGCATCGCCTGGCGCGCCGCCTGGCCGACGTGCGCAAGGCCGGCGTCGTGCCGTACCTGCGCCCCGACGGCAAGACCCAGGTCTCGATCGAGTACGAGGGCGATCGGCCCGTTCGCGTCGACACCGTCTTGATCAGCGCTCAGCACCGTGAGGAGGTCGACGTCGAGACGTTGCTTCGCCCCGACGTCGAGGCCGAGGTCATCGACCCCGTCCTGCGTGAGTTCCACGAGCTGAAGACCGACGACGTGCGGGTGCTCGTCAACCCCACCGGGCGGTTCGAGATCGGCGGGCCGAAGGCCGACACCGGGCTCACAGGCCGCAAGATCATCGTGGACACCTACGGCGGGTACGCCCCCCACGGGGGTGGCGCCTTCAGCGGCAAGGACCCGACCAAGGTTGACCGCTCCGCGGCGTACATGGCGCGCTACGTCGCGAAGAACGTGGTCGCCGCGGGGCTCGCCGACCGGTGCCAGCTGCAGGTTGCCTACGCGATCGGCACCTCGCACCCGGTCTCGCTCATGGTCGAGACCTTCGGCACGGCCCAGGTCGATCCTTCGAGGCTCGAGGCCGCGGTCTGGGATCTGTTCGACATGCGGCCGGCCGCGATCATCCGCGACCT
>CAZZND010000050.1:0-9030 GCA_964655465.1 uncultured Actinomycetes bacterium | reverse complement strand
GGTTCCAGATGCTGCCGGGCCCGAGCGAGACGCGCCTCGCCCCCGGCGCCGGGCCCTACGACGCGCGCCGCGGGTACGCGCTCCTCCCGCGCCTCACCGACAGCCTCGAGGCGAAGGGCTTCCGGGTGCTCGCGCAGGCGCGGCCCTCCGCGCGCCTCGTCTCCTTCTCGCGACGCGGTCTCCCGCCGATCTACCACGAGACGGCCGCCTACGGCCACTTCGGGCGCAAGGAGTTCCCCTGGGAGGCCACCGATCGGGTCGATGCCCTCAGGGCCGCCGTCGGCGCCTGAGGTCCTCGCCGGTCCGGTCGCGATCTGCGTCGACCGGCCGACCCTCTCGCTCGATCGGCCGTTCACTCGTCAGCTTGCCGTGGACCTCGGCGCGGGGCTCGGTTCGCTCGTGCGTTTCCGGTTCCACGGCAAGCTGACGAAGGGCTGGGTGCTCGGTCCGACGGATGACGTCCCGGGGCGGCTCCTCCCGGTTCAGCGGCTCGTCTCGCCGATCCGGTTCTTCGATACCGCGATGCTCGAGCTCGCCCGGTGGGTGAGCCAGCGATACGTGGCGCCGCTCGCGGTCGTGCTCGACCGGCTCTCACCTCCGCGCGTGGCGGGGGAGGAGGGGCTCGAGGAGGAGAACCCGCCGCCGTCGGGTCACCTCCCGCTCTCGGTGCCGTCCGCGCAGGTCTTGCCCGCGTACACGGACGGCCCTCGGCTCCTGCGCACGGCGAGCCGCGGCACGGGCGCCTTCGCGCTCCGCGCCGCGCCCGAAGACGAGACGGCTGTCGCCGTCGACGCCGTCGCCGCCTGCCTGGGAGGGGGACGACGCGCGCTCGTCCTCGTGCCTGAGGCGGCACCGTTGCCCGCCACGGCCCGTGCGCTCCGAGATGCCTTCGGCGACCGGGTCGCGGTGTTCGCCGGGGGGGACCGGCGGGCCCGTTACCGCATGTGGCTGCGCATCCGAGATGGTTTCGCCGACGTCGTGGTCGGCACGAGGCCCGCGGTGTACGCGCCGGTGCGCGACCTGGGGCTCATCTACGTTTCGCGCGAGTCCCACCCCGGCCATCGCGAGGAGCGGGCGCCGTCGACGCACGTCCGCGACGTCGCCTTGGCGCGCGCCAAGATGCAGGGCGCCACGCTGGTGTTGCACGCGGCCTGCCCCAGCGCCGAGACGTCGGCCCTGGGGCTTCGCACCGTGGTCCCGCCGCGGGGCCGGTGGCCCCGGGTCGAGATCGTTCACCCCGGGCCAGAGGGCCGTGCGCCGCGGCTGGTCGAGGCGCTGCGCAGCACGAGCCGCGGGTTCGTGTTCACGCCGCTGCGGGGCTACGGGCTCGCCCAGGTCTGTCGTTCGTGCGGGGCCGCGGCCGCGTGCGCCGCGTGCGGCGGGATGCTCCGTGCCGCGCAGGGGCAGATCCGTTGCCTGGTCTGCGAAGCGCCGGGTGTGTGCGCGGTGTGCGGGTCCGCGTCCTTCGGGGTCCGTCGCGGCGGCGCCGAACGGGTGGCCGAGTGGGCCTCGCGTCTCGCGACGGTCCCGGTGCACGAGGTCACCCGGCCCCGTCTGCCCCGGCCGCGCGAGATCCTCGTCGGCGGCCCGGCGGACGTCCGTGACCTTGGCCCGGGCGGGCTCGATCTCGTCGCGATCCTCGACGCCGACGTCGCGGCCCGCCGGCCGGGCTTGGCGTCGCGCGAGCGGGCGCTCGCGACCTGGATGGAGGTGGTCGGGTGGGCCGGGGCGACGGGCCACGCCATCGTGCAGTCCAGCGACCCTTCCGATCCCGCCATCCAGGCCCTCGTCCGTGGGAACGCCGACCGCTTCCACGAACGGGAGCGGCGCCGGCGCGCCGAGGCAGGCTTCCCCGTGGGAGCGCCGGTCTTCCGCGTCGTCGGTGACGACCGCGTCGGCGCCGCGGTCGAGGCCTGCGAGCCGATCACCTCCCTCATCACGTCTCTCGGGAACAGGACGGTATGCTTGCTCGCGCTCGAGCCGGACGGTGTCGCGGCCTTCGGGCGGGCGATGCGTGAGCTCGCGGGACGCGGTGCGGTCGAACGCATCGAGGCCGATCCGCACCTGTAGCGAGAGGGGATCCACGACGTCGATGATCCTTCCCATCCGCACGCTCGGCGATCCCGTGCTCCGGGGGCCCGCGAGGCCGGTCGCTGCGTTCGATCGGGCGCTCCGCGCCATCGCGGACGACATGATCGAGACGATGTACGCGGCCCCGGGCATCGGTCTGGCCGGGCCTCAGGTCGGGGTGGGTCTTCGGATCTTCACCTTCGATGACGGCGACACGGGGCCGCTCGTCATGATCAACCCCGAACTCTCCGATGCGGTCGGCGAGCTCTGGGAAGAGGAAGGATGTCTCTCCATCCCCGGTCCGTACCACGCGACGAAGCGATACGCGTCCATCCGGTGCCGCGGCGTCGACGTGCACGGCGAACCGCTCGAGGTGGCCGGCGAAGGGTTGCTCGCGCGGATCTTCCAGCACGAGACCGATCACCTCGACGGCCTCCTCTACATCGATCGGCTCGATGAGGACGGTCGCAAGGCGGTTCTCGCCGAGCTCCGCCGGATCGAGCTCGGGCTCGCCGAGCCTCGGCACCGGGAGCGATGACCCTCCGCGTCGCGTTCCTCGGCAACGACCCGTGGTCCGTCCCGGCCCTCGAAGCTCTCGCGGGCGATCCTGGGATCGAGCTCGTTCTCGTGCTGACCAACCCACCCCGTCCGGCAGGCCGTGGCTCTGTGCTGCGTCCCACCGCGGTCGCCGAGGTTGCGCTCGCGCTGGACGCCCCACTCGTCGAGGCCGATGGGGTTCGGGAAGGCGCGGGAGCGGATGCCGTGGCTGCGGCACGGCCCGACGTGTTGGTCGTGGTGGCGTACGGCCAGATCCTGCCGCGCGAGATCCTCGAGCTCGCCCGCCACGGCGCACTCAACCTCCACTTCTCGCTCCTGCCGCGCTGGCGCGGCGCATCCCCTGTCCAGCACACGCTCCTCGCCGGCGACGCGGCCGCGGGGGTAACCGTCATGCGGATGGACGAAGGCCTCGACACCGGGCCCGTGCTGGCGCAGCTCGAGGACGAGGTCCGTCCCGATGACGACGCGGGCAGCTTGGGGACGCGTCTGTCCCACCTCGGCGCGCGGCTCTTGGTCGGCGTCGTCCTTCGGCTCCCCGACGGGGATCTGCCCGCGCGCGCGCAGGGCGATGACGGCGTCACGTGGGCCCCGCGGCTGGGCCCCGAGGACCGCGAGCTCCGCTGGGACGGCCGCGCCGCCGAGGCCGTGCGGCGCGTGCGCGCCTTCGCCCCCGAACCCGGCGCGGTCACCATCTTCCGGGGCGAGCCCCTGAAGGTCCTCCGCGCGGTGGTGGCTCGCGACGCCGTCGCGGCGGCCTCGGGGACGGTCATGGATCACGACGACAGGGGTGTCGTGATCTCCACCGGCGACGGCGGCGTTCGGCTGGTCGAGGTCGCGCCGTCCGGCCGCCGCCGCATGCCGGCTTCGGACTGGGCCCGTGGAGCGCGGTTCCGGGCCGGCGAACGGCTGGGATGAGCACGACCGCGCGCGCTGTCGCCCTCCAGGTCGTCTCCCGGGTGATCGACGACGGCGCATATTCGAACCGGCTCATCCCCCCGCTGCTCGCGAGGTCGGGGCTGGACGAGCGTGACCGCGGGTTCGCCGCGGAGCTGGCCTACGGGACGCTGCGATCTCGGTTGATGCTCGATCGCGCGATCGACGCCCGGGCTTCGCGCCCGATCGCACGGATGACCCCGGGCCTGGCGCACGTCCTTCGCCTCGGTGCGTACCAGCTCCTGGTCGCGGGGGTCCCGGCCCACGCGGCCGTGGGGGAGACGGTCGATCTGGCGGGCGGCCGCGAGAAGGGGTTCGTGAACGCGGTACTGCGCCGTTTGGCGTCCGATCCGCCGGCGCCGCCGACCGGTGGCTCCGACGACGATCTCGTCGGACGCACCGGGCTGCAGCGGTGGGCGGTACGCGAGCTGCGTGCGCAACTCGGCGACGAGACCGAGGCCGCCGCCGCGGCATTCGCGACGCGAGCGCAGTTGTGCCTGCGCGCGACCGGCGACCGCGAGGAGGTCGCCACGGCGCTCGCCGGCATCGGCCGCGTAACCGAACGTGCAATGGTCGATCCAGCATGCCTGCTCGTGGACGGCGGCAACCCCGCGTCCTTCCCGGGCTACGCCGCAGGCGCGTTCGCCGTACAGGACCAGGCGAGCGCCTTCGTGGTGCGAGCGCTCGACCCCCAGCCGGGGGAGCGGGTCGCCGACGTCTGCGCCGCGCCCGGCGGCAAGGCCGTGGCCGTGGCCGCGTCGGTCGAGCCGGGTGGCCGTGTCGCCGCCGCCGACCGGCACGAACGACGTCTCGCAGCTGCCCGCCGGGAGGCGGCGCGGCTGGGGGTGCATCTCGACCTCGTGGTCCACGACGCGACGGCTGCGCCGATGCGCGACGCGGTGTTCGACCGGGTCCTCGTGGACGCCCCGTGCAGCGGGATCGGCTCCGCGCGGCGCCGCCCCGAGCTTCTGTGGCGGGTCCCCGAGGCCAACCTGACCGGTCTGGCGCGCCGCCAGCTCGCGATCGTCACCGCGTCGGCGGACCTGGTGCGGCTGGGCGGGAGGCTGGTGTATTCGGTGTGCACGTTCCCGAGGGTGGAGACCGACGCCGTCGTCGATCTGCTGCTCAGTCGGCGCTCCGACCTCCGGCCGATCGCGACGCCGGGCCCGGACGGGCCCCTCGAACGGCACCGACTGTGGCCCCACCGGCACGGTTCCGACGGCATGTTCGTCGCGGTGCTCGAACGCGTGTCGTAGGTCCTTCGGAGCTAGGGTGCGCCGATCGCGCCGGGTACGATACGTGGCCATGGGCAAGCTCTCCGCGTCGATCCTCGCCGCCGACCTCGCGCGGCTCGGCGAACAGGTCTCGGCGATCGAGCCCTTCGCGGACGTGTTCCACGTCGACATCATGGACGGCCACTTCGTTCCTCCGATCGCGCTCGGCGCCGTTGTCGTCGCGTCGCTGCGACCGGTGACCTCCCGCCCGCTGCATGGCCACCTCATGGTCGAGGCGCCCGCCGGGTTCCTCGACGAGCTGCGGGAAGCCGGCCTCGACATGGCGAGCTTCCACCTGGAGGCCGTGCCGGAACCCGGGCCGACCATCGAGAAGGTCCGCGGTGCGGGGCTCGGCGTGGGTCTCACCCTCAACCTCGAGACCCCGGTCGAAGCGGTGGTGCCCTATCTGGAGCAGATCGACGACGTGATGCTGATGAGCATCAAGCCGGGCTGGTCCCACCAGCAGCTCAACCCTGAGGTCTACCGGCGGATCGAGGCCGTGCGCACCGAGATCGATCGTCGAGGACTCGACGTCGACGTCGAGATCGACGGCGGGATCACGATCGATAACGCGCGCCGCTCGATCGAAGCCGGCGCGAGCGTGCTGATCGCCGGCTCGGGGATCTTCGCCCAGCCTGACCCCGTCGCGGCCGCGTCCCGGCTCCGTGCCATCGCCCGCGGAGAGGCGGGCTGATGGCCGAGACCATCCTCGTCGTGGATGACGACCCCGATATCGCCCGGTTCGTCGAGGTCAACCTGCGTAGCGCCGGGTACGACGTGGCGGTCGCCGGTGACGGCGAGGAGGCATTGGCCAGGGCGGCCGACCTGCGCCCGGACCTCGTCCTGCTCGATGTCATGATGCCGAGGATCGACGGCTTCGAGGTGGCGCAACGCCTACGGCGCAGCCCCACGACGGCGAACGCGAGCATCATCATGCTGACGGCCAAGGCCCTCTCGGCGGACAAGGTGACCGGCCTGCAGGCCGGGGCCGACGACTACATCATCAAGCCTTTCGATCCGATCGAGCTGCTCGCCCGGGTGAAGGGCACGCTTCGCCGGGCGAAGGAGATGCGTAACCTCTCGCCGCTCACCGGACTACCCGGGAACATCAGGATCCAGGAAGAGATCGAGCGGCAGGTCCGGGACGAGCGCTCCTTCGCCGTCCTGTACTGCGATCTGGACAACTTCAAGGCCTACAACGACCAGCGTGGTTTCGTCCGGGGCGACCGCCTCATCCAGGCCACGGCGCGGATCATCCAAGACGCCGTGATCGAGCAGGCTGGCACCGAAGGGTTCATCGGCCACGTCGGTGGGGATGACTTCGTCGCCGTGGTCGGTCCCGAAACGGCGGAGGAGACCGCTCGTCGCGTCTGCGAGCGTTTCGACGAGACCCGGGCCGACTTCTACGACCCCGAGGACCTCGAGCGCGGCTTCGTCCGGATGGAGGACCGTAAGGGGGTCATGCAGGACATCCCGCTCGTCGCCATCTCGGTCGGGATCGCGAGCACCGACCGGCGGCGGTTCGCCCACTACGGCGAGGCCGTGGCCGTCGCGACCGAGATGAAGTCCTTCGCCAAGCGGGAGCCCGGCTCCAGCTACGCGGTCGACCGCCGCACCGACTGAAGCGACCGTCCTCGGCCAAATCCCTATACTGAAGGCTCCTGTTTCCGGGGCGGGGTGCAACTCCCCACCGGCGGTGACAGTCCGCGACCCTGCGCGAGCCACGTGCGGGTGGACCCGGTGCGATCCCGGGACCGACCGTGAGAGTCGGGATGAGAGGAGACAGGGCGACCGGGCGCTGCCGCATCCGCGGCAGCCGCCGACGGCGTCGTCTCACGCCCCGGGATCTGCGAGGGGTGGCGGGTGCGACGAGACGAGATGATCATGCGGCGGGCCCTCGAGCTCGCCGAGCACGGGTGGGGGCGTGTCTCGCCCAACCCGATGGTCGGCGCGGTGGTGGTGTCGCCCCAGGGCGAGATCGTCGGCGAGGGCTGGT
The DNA here is from genome assembly GCA_964655465.1 of uncultured Actinomycetes bacterium. Lineage (GTDB taxonomy): Bacteria > Actinomycetota > UBA4738 > UBA4738 > HRBIN12 > AC-51. Next base: position 2,199 of record CAZZND010000050.1, on the reverse strand, counting down.
ACGAGGGCCCGAGCGGCCGCCCGCACGCCGAGGTGCAGGCGCTCCGGCAAGCCGATGAGCGTGCCCGCGGCGCCACGCTCGTGTGCACGCTCGAGCCCTGCGACCACCACGGTTCGACGCCGCCGTGCACCGAGGCCCTCATCGGTGCCGGCATCGCGCGCGCGGTCGTCGCGGCGGGTGACCCCAATCCGCTGGTGGACGGGCGGGGGTTCGATCGTCTACGGGCGGCTCGGATCACGGTCGAGACCGGGATCCTCGTTGAGGAGGCGCGCCGCCTGAACGTGGCCTACGAGCATCACATGACCACGGGCGCCCCCTTCATCGTGCTGAAGTCCGCGGCTACCCTGGACGGCAAGACCGCCGCGGTCGACGGCAGCTCCGCCTGGATCACCTCCGAGGAGGCGCGTGCCGACGTGCAGCGCCTCCGCGGATGGGCCGACGCGATCGTGGTCGGGTCGCGCACGGCTATCCAGGACGACCCGCGGCTCACGGTCCGCGATGAGCGCTACGGCACCGCGCGCCCGCCGCTTCGCGTGCTCGTCGACAGCGCGGGTCGCGTGCCGATCGAGGCACGTCTGTTCGACGGCGACGCCCCGACCCTCGTCGCGACCACGGATCGCGCCGCCGGGGACAGGGTGACGTCGTGGAGGGCGGCCGGCGCCGAGGTCCTCGTGCTCGATCGCGATGTGGCCGGCGGCGTCGACCTGCGCGGCTTGGTGAAGACGCTCGGGGAGCGCGATGTCCAGGGGATGATCGTCGAGGGAGGTGCGACACTCGCCTGGAGCTTCGTCCGTGAGGGGCTGGTCGATCGCGTGGTGGCCTACGTCGCTCCCAAGGTGTTGGGTGGCGCCGCCGCTCCCGGCGTGATCGACGGTGCAGGCTTCGGCACGGTCGCCGAGGCGCTGCCCCTCGTGTTCGACCGGGTCGAGCGCATCGGCCCCGACCTGAAGGTGGAGGCTGATGTTCACAGGGATCGTTGAGGAGCGGGGCGAGGTCCTGAGCCTCATGGACGGGAGGCTGACCGTCCGCTGCCGCCTCGTGACGCGTGACAGCGATGTCGGCGCGTCCGTCGCGGTGCACGGCGCATGTCTCACGGTTGTCGACCGGGCCGACGACCGACTGGCCTTCGACGTGACGCCCGAGACCCTCTCGCGTACGAGCCTCGGCAGGCTCGCTCCCGGCGACGGGGTCCATCTGGAACGGCCCGTCACGCTCGCCGCCCGCATGGGCGGCCATCTCGTCCAGGGGCACGTCGACGGGGTGGGGACGGTCGTATCGCTCGACCCGGACGGGCAGGGCGGTGCGAGCCTCCGACTGCGCCTCCCGGAGGACCTGGCCCGCTACGCCGTCGAGAAGGGCTCCATCACCGTCGACGGGATCAGCCTGACGGTCGCGGCCGTGGACGACGACAGTGTGAGCATCGCCGTCATCCCCCACACCATCGCCGTGACGGCCATGGGGTCCCTGGAAGCTGGCGATCCGGTGAACCTCGAGATGGACGTGATCGCGAAGTACGTCGAACGACTCCTCACGAAGGGAAGGAACGGATCATGAGCCTGCCGTTGTCCGGCGAGGTCGACCACTCGGTCTTCGCCACGATCGACGACGCCCTCGACGACCTGCGGGACGGGAAGATGGTCCTCGTCGTCGACGACGCCGACCGCGAGAACGAAGGCGACTTCATCATCGCCGCGGAACACTGCACGACCGAGGCCCTGAACTTCATGGTCACGCACGGGCGCGGCATCGTGTGCCTCCCGGTCGCGTCCTGGCGGCTCGACGAGCTGCAGATCGCCCAGATGGTGACCTCCAACGGAGGGGACGAGACCGCGTTCACGGTCTCGATCGACTATGGCCCCGAGATCACGACGGGCACGAGCGCCGAGGATCGCGCCGCCACGGCGCGTGCCATCGCCGACCCCGAGGTGAAGCCGGCCGACTTCCTGCGCCCCGGTCACGTCTTCCCGCTCAGGGCCAAGGACGGCGGCGTCCTTCGTCGGGCGGGTCACACCGAGGCCGCCGTCGACCTCGCGCGGTTGGCGGGATTGTTCCCGGCGGGCGTCATCTGCGAGGTCATGAACGCCGAGGGCACGATGGCCCGGCTGCCCGAGCTGATCCGCGTCGCCGAGGAGTTCGGCTTGCGCCTGATCTCGATCGCGGATCTCATCGAGTACCGCCGCGTGCGGGAGGCGCTGGTCA
>CAZZND010000049.1:0-17137 GCA_964655465.1 uncultured Actinomycetes bacterium | reverse complement strand
TCGCCCGCGCCATACGAAAGGCCGACCGCGCGAACCTCGAGCTCGAGCTCTCCGACGTCCTCGCGTGGCTCGCCTCGCTCGCGAACCTCCTGGAGGTCGACCTCGATGCCGCGATGGCCCGCTACGCCGACGGGTGCCCGAAGTGCGGCGCCTCGCCGTGCACCTGTCCTTCCTAGTTCGATCGCGATAGCGTTGCCCGTCCGCACAAGGGAGAGGGCATGCGGGTGCGCGGAGCGAGGATCGTGGTCGCCATCGTCGCGGTATCGCTCGTCGCCCTCGGGGCACCCTGGGTCGCCGCAGGTGCCCCCAAGCCACCGCTCCCGACGCACGCGCCCGGCGTCGTGCTCGTCGGGTACGAGCGCGGCACGAGCGCGTCGGACAAGGCCGCGGCGCGCGCATCGGTCGGCGCGTTGCAGGCCGCGCCGCTGTCCCCGCTCGCGACCGACGCCGAGCGACTCCGCGTGCCGGACGATGCCGACCTCGCGCGGGTGATCGCGGCGCTCGAGCGCAACCCTCACGTGCGCTACGCCGAGCTCGACACGGTGATCGAACCGCTCGAGGTCTCCGACGATCCGTACTACCTGAGCGCCACCGCGAGCAAGAACCTGTGGGGCATGCACGGCGACGCCATCGGTCCGAACGCCAACCCGTTCGGGACCGGCGCCGACGAGGCGTGGGCGTCGGGCGCAACGGGCTCGCGCGACGTCTACGTCGGCGTCGTCGACGAAGGCGTGCAGCACACGCACCCCGACCTGGACGCGAACGTCTGGACCAACCGGTTCGATCTGGTGAACGGTCTGGACGACGATGGCAACGGCTACGTCGACGACGTCCACGGGTGGGACTTCAAGAACGGCGACAACACGACCTACGATGGCTCGGTCGACGATCACGGCACGCACGTCGCCGGGACGATCGGCGCCGAGGGCGGCAACGGCATCGGCGTCACGGGCGTCAACTGGCAGGTGTCGCTGATCTCCGCGAAGTTCCTGGGCGAGGGCGGGGGCTTCGCGTCGCAGGCCATCGCCGCGCTCGACTACCTGACCGACCTGAAGCAGCGGCACGGGCTTCGCATCGTCGCGACGAACGACTCGTGGGTCGGGAGCGAGGACGACCAGAGCCTGCGCGACGCGATCGCGAGGGGCGGTGACGAAGGGATCTTGTTCGTCGCCGCCGCGGGCAACAGCGCGTCCGACAACGACGCCCGTCCGGCCTACCCCGCCAACATCGGATGCACGACGCGGTTCGACACCGGTCAGCCGCGCGGCTTCGACTGCGTGCTCTCGGTCGCCGCGATCGACCAAACGGGGGAGCGCGCCTCGTTCTCCAACTACGGCGCGACCACGGTCGACATAGGGGCGCCCGGTGTGGGCACGTACTCGACGACGCCCGGTGGCACCTACGGCTCCAAGAGCGGCACGTCGATGTCGACCCCGCACGTGGTGGGCGCGATCGCGCTCTGCGCGTCGATCGACCCCTCGCTCGGCGCGAAGGGCCTGCGCGAGGCGGTGCTCGGCTCGGTCGCCTCGACCGCCTCGCTCACCGGAGCGGTGGCGACCGGTGGCCGGCTGGACGTGGGCGCGCTGGTCGCCGCCTGCACGCCACCGGTCGCGGCGGTCGCCGGCGGCCCGTCCGGCCTCGCCGCCGCCGCCATCACCCGGTCTTCGCTGTGGTTGAACTGGACCGACGGGGCCACCCACGAGCAGGCCTACGAGGTCGAGATGGCCCTCGGGTCCTCGTGCACGGGGTTCGAGCCCCTCGGGACGGTCGGGGCCGGGTCCGAGACCTTCTTCGTGAAGGGGCTCGCCGCCTCGAGCGACCACTGCTTCCGGGTCCGGGCGACCAACACCTTCGAAGGAGGGACCGCCTCGGCTTGGGACGGCGTCGGGCCCGTCCGCACGGCCGCGGCCCTGACGCCGTACACGTGCGCGCCCACCGCCTACGCGTGGATCGACGCGACGACCGGCACCCGACGCACCCTCGCGGACGATGCCTCCGTCAACGCCTCGCTCGGGTTCACGTTCCGCTTCTTCGGAGCCCCATACACCAGCGGCCAGGTGTCCTCGAACGGGTTCGTCCGCTTCGGGACCGGCCCCTCGGACCGGTTCGTGAACGTCCCCATCCCCTCGCCGATCGAGCCGAACGGGTTCGCGGCCCCGTTCTGGGACGACCTGGACCCCTCGAAGGGCGGCGCGGTCTGGACGCGCACGATCGGGAGCTCGCCGAACCGCCGGTTCGTGGCGTCCTGGAACGCTGTGCCGATCTCCAACGCGACCGGCACGTCGCTCACGCTTCAGGTCGTGCTGGACGAGGCCACCGGCGCGATCACCTTCCAGTACCAGGACGTGATCGCGGGCATCGCGAGCGCGGACCGCGGTGCCTCTGCCACGGTCGGGATCGAGACCCCCGACGGCACCGCCGGGACCCAGGTCAGCTACGCGACCCCGTCGCTCGCCGACCAGACCGCCATCGTGTGCACGCTCCCCAGGCCCGTCGTGACGACGACGAGCCTCCCGGCGCCCATGGCCGGCAGCCCGTACACGGCGACCCTCGCCGCCACCGGCGGCACCGCCCCGCTCACCTGGGCGTGGACGGGCACCCCGCCGCCCGGCCTCGCGCTCGACCCCTCGACCGGGGTGATCAGCGGGATCCCCACCTCGGCGGGCAGCTACAGCTTCTCGGTGACCGCGACCGACGCGTCGAACCCGCCCCGCACCTCGGCGAAGAGGTCGCTCAAGATCAACGTGCGGTTCGCGAAACGGAGCCCGGCGAATGGCTCGACCAGCGGTGACGCGAGCGGGGTCGCCCTGCAGTGGTGGCCTCACCGGGCCGCGGTCCGCTACGAGTTGTGTCTCAGCAAGACGACGACCTGCCCGGCGACGAAGGGGTCGGCCGGCACCGGATGGACCTCGACCACATCGACCTCGACGTCGGTCACGCCTGCGGTATGGAACGCGTACGTGCCTGGACGGGACTACTTCTGGCAGGTCCGAGCGGTGACCTCCTCGTCCGTCGTGAAAGCGAACGGCGACACCTGGTGGCGGTTCACCGTCCCGAGCTGACCCGCGGCCGACCCGCGGCAGACCCGCGGCAGACCCGCGTGGCCGACATTCCTCTATATAGGGGAACGTGTGCGCTGACGCACCCATCGCCTCGGAAGGGCCGGGGGAGGTCAGACGCTAGCCGTCGTCCCGCTCCCCGAGTTCGTCAATCTCGCTCAGGGTGTAGGGGGCGGCGAAGCTCATCTGGTCGAGCCTCCCCTTCGTGATCCTGAGCCTGATTTCGTCGCCTTCCGCGCCGTCGAGCGGGGCGAAGGTCACCTTCCAGACGGAGCCATGATCCAGCTTCAGCAGGACGGCCTCGCGGACCCCATATTCAATCACCCGGCCAGCATCCCAGGGCCGTCAAGGATGGGAGGACACCTCAATGCACGAGCCCGGCTGCCACTGCGTTCATGAGGGCCACGTTGCCGCACCGCTGACAAGCGATCGCGACCACGGGCAGGGCGCTCGTGTCGTCGATCTTCTTGTCCGCGTCCAGGCGTCCGATGTAGCCCATCTCTTCGCTGAGCGTCCAGTCCTGGGCCTGACAGACCCAGCAGGCCGGGTCGCCCCAAGTCGCGTTGAAGTAGGCAAGTGCTTTGTCCGTGTCCATCCGCCCTCCCGTAGGTCCTGAACGCGCCGCCCAACCCGTATTCCCTCGGGCGTCGAGAACGGTTCGCGGGCCCGCCAGCGGGTGGATGCGGTCCCCTTTCGGGTGTGGGCCGAACGGCGGTACCGCAAAAAGGAACGGGCGGGCTACACTGGCTGCACTACCTCAGATGAGTTAGTGAACGGGTGAGTGGATGAGCCAGCGATTTTCGCGGACGATGCATGGGTGTTTCGTGGCGGCCAGTTCGAGGGTCGGTTCTGTCTCAGGAACGCACGCGACATACATGAAGAACTTGGGATCTGGGCTCTGTCGACCGGATGCGACCCGACGCTTGACATCATGGAAGTGGCGCGGCGATCAGGGTACGACGGGAATCTCGTGATGATCGCGGCGATTGGCAAGGTTCGGCTTGCTGGGTATGACGTGATTCCTGATCGGGTGTCTCCCGGTGATGTTCATTCCCTACTCACCCTCCCGCGGGTACCTGCCGATGAGAACGACAGCATGTGGGTGGAGCTTCGTGATCTCTTTGACGGACCTATCACCATCGACCGAGAAGCGTGAAGGAGGTGACGACAGAATGATTCAAGGAGTGATTCACACCATTGAGATTGACACGAACGCCCTTCGCGGCGACAAGGTCACTACCTATCTGTTGGAACCGGAGTGGGCGCTTGCCGTTGAACTGACCGGCGGCGCGCTTGTTCGGGCAGTGTCCGAAGAGGGCCACGCCTACTTGGCGCAGGTGGATGACGTGAAGGGTAGCCGCCTGTTCCTGACGCTGCTTGGCCCCTGGTTGGCGGCGAGCCGGGGTGATGGGAGTTTGAAGATCCAAGGAGATCTTCGGTTTCAGGTAGCGTAGGACTCGTGGAAGCCACGATGCTCCTCTGTGACTGGGCCGAGGAACTAGGCGGCAAGCTCTACATCATGGGGGGAGGGTGGAACCGCCTCGCCATGACTCGCCCTACGATGAGCATGTCCCTCGCTGTCCTTCTCCATATCCCGTGGGATCAGGCCAACAGGAAACATCCCCTTTGCACTCGACTCGTAAACGAAGACGGCGAATCCGTCGTGAATGACGGGGAGCCTGTCCAGATCAAAGCTGATATCGAGGTCGGCAGGCCTCCAGGGATGCGGCAAGGAGAGGCGATCACTGCTCCTCTTGTGTTTAGGTTCGACAGCATCCCCGCTTCTACCGGGAGATTCGAGTGGTGGTTCGAGCAAGGCGAGCAGCGGCTCGCAATCGCGGCATTCACGGTCGTACCAGGAGGCACACTATGAACTTCAAGCGGACCTTTGCACAACCGGATGAAGAGTCTGAGCCGATGGTGGCGACTGTTTACGGGGAATCAGTCAAGGTCGTCCTTGCCTCATCTGACGATGTCGCCGGACGCCGAGCTCAGATCAAGATCGATGCAGAGCCGGAGGAGGCGTTGCGTGCGCTCCTCAAGAAGCGGCGCGAGTGAGCGGCTTGTACGCCAACCGGCGACCGGCGACACGGGTGAGTAGATCGTCTACGCGCTCAGCGTCGGTCGCCCTGCGAGTGGAGTGCCGGTAGTCGAACTCGGCCAGGTAGCGCGGCAGGTGTTCCTTGCTGACGTGGTGGTGCGTCCCGTCGAGTGACCGCTTCAACTGCGAGAAGTAGCCCTCCGCATGGTTCGTCGTCACGTCGCCACGGACGTACTCGCCTGCGTTGTGGTTCACGGACTCGTGAGCGATGAACTCGCGGCCGATCTCTTGGTAGGGCGTTGCGCTGTCGGTGTGGAGCACGGACCCCGCCATGTTCACCTGTTCGGCGATGGCCTTGCGTAGGTTGTGGCGGGTCACCGACGGGATCACCCGGGACCGAACCTCGCCGGTTCCCTTGTTCACGAGCGATAGGACGGCAACCTTGTCTACGCTGCCGGTTCCGGTGATCTTGCGCTGGCGGTCGCGCTTGTGCATGTTGGTCGCCCTGCCACCGATGAAGGTTTCGTCTGCGATGACCGTGCCGGTGAACACGGACAATCCGTCGGCGTTCATGGCCTCGCGGATGCGGTGGGTCATGAACCACGCCGAACGGGGCGCGAGGCCGTACTTGCGCTCGATCTCACGGGCGCTTACGCCGTTCTTGGAAGCGCACATCTCGAAGATGACGAACACCCAAGTTCGCACCGGGATCTTGGTTCCGTGCATGACCGTGTCTGTGAGGACCGAGAACTGCTTACGGCAGGCTCCGCATTTCCAAAGGCGGCGCTGGGTGGGCTTGCCGGTCCGTGTCGCACGGCTCTTGCCGTTGGCGGGCTTCAGGAAGTAGCAGCGCTCCTCATTCCCGCAGTGGGGGCACACCGGGGAGCCGCCCCAGCGCAATTCCTCCAGGTACTCGTAAGCCGTTCCCTCGTTCGGGATCCGCTCCGCTAGCCGAATGAGACTGGTTTCTGACACACCCTTATTCTGACCTGCGGGTCTGACACGAACGCATGTTCGATGGGTGCGTCAGCGCACACGTTCCCCTATATAGAGGTATGCACGACGTCTCGATCCGCCTCGCCCAGCCCGGGGACTGGCCGGCCGTGGCCGGCCTGCTGGTCGAGCTCGGCCGGGGCGTGGCGGCGGGCACCGCGGACGACCCCACGCACCGGATGGCCTTCGCGGGTCACATCCGACAGATCGAGCACGTGACGCTCGTCGCGACCGACCCCGACGGCGAGGTCCTGGGCGTCATCGACACCGAGTACCACCAGCGCCTCGGCGACCACCGTCCGCAGGCCCGCGTGAACGACCTGGTGGTGACCGAACGGGCGCGCGGCGCGGGTGTGGGTCGCGCGCTCGTGCGCCGCGCCGAGGAGCTCGCACGCAAGCGCGGCTGCTTCCGGATGGCGCTCGTGACCGCCGCATGGCGCGAGGACACGATCGCCTTCTACGCGCGCGAGGGCTGGGAGAACTACGGCGAGTGGTTCGTGAAATCCCTCGCCGACGACGTCGCGCCGGGCGGCGGCCCCATCCGCGACGACAACTGAGGCGGCCCCGCCTCCTTCATGTACGGCGTCCCACATATCGGGACGGTGTCCCACTATGTGGGACGGGGCTCTCTTCGGTGACCCGGCGGCGGCCGGCTCCGCGCCGACAACGAAGAAATCGTCAACGTCCGACGAGGTATGCAGCTTCACTCTCGATCGAGAGGTTCCACGCCGGTGCGCTCACGGATCAGGCCCATCAACTCGTCCGCTCCGACGCCAGGAGTGGCTGCGGAGTCGTCGATCCTCTCCTTGACCGCTGGATCTTGGAGGATCTCCGGGGGCAGTGGGCGTTCCTCAGCCGCGCTTGACCTGTCGGCGGCCATGGGTGCTGTCCCTCTTCTCCCGTCGCCCTGCCATATCGGTCCTCCCGAGAGATCCAGCCTGGCACCCACCCTGCCCTGAGTCGATCAGATCGAGACCGCGAGGATGCCGACCATGGGAGAGCCGGCCGTTCGGGCCCTCCCCTTCACGTACGGCGTCCCACATATCGGGACGGTGTCCCACTATGTGGGACGGGCTCTCTTCGGTGACCCGGCGGTGGCCCGATCCGCGACGACGTTCAGCCCGGGTACATCGACGCGATGGCTCTCGGCACCTGCACGAGGAACCCGCCCGTCATCCCGAGCACCGACTCGATCTGCCACGGATCCACCCGTTCGGTGAACGCGAGCAGTCGATGGTCCGCGATCTGGAACCCGTAGCCGGACGCGTCGGTCATCAACCAGTCGATCATGCGGGCGTCGACGAACGCCGACACGAACCTCGGATCGGCCGAGCGCACGTGGAACGATCGGTTGAACGCCTCGGACTCGAACCGGACGTCGGGCAGACCGAGCGCCTGCGGGAGGCGCGTGACCATACGCTCGGGCTCGATCGTCAGGTCGGGCCAGCTCACAGGCACCGGCGTCAGCACGCACGTGAACCGCTCGTAGTCGTTCCTCGTGGGGTCGCTGCCCACCGTGTACCAGTACTCGAAGACCTCGACCTCGAGGCCGTTCCACGTTCCCCACGACACGTGCTCGAGCCCGCGCATGTGGACGATGCGGTGCAACAGCGGATGCGGCAGCGATAGCAGGTCGTGCGGATCTTGGAACGAGTACCGCAGGCGCAGGCGGCGCGCCTCGGCGCGGTGCGACTCGGCGCGCGGCCGGTCGCGGAACCACCACGCGCCGAAGACGATCCCGCCGATCATGAGGCTGAGCGCGGCCATGCCGAAGGCCGCGCGCGGCTCGCCTACCAGGAACAGGGCGAGCGTCGTGCCGCCGAGGAGCCATGCGAGCGCCTTGCTGGCCGTGGTGCTGCGCATCACGACGAGCCTAATGGGTGGGCCTCAGGCCGTGGCGATGGTGATGCGCGCGCCGCGCCCCTCGGTCCGCTCCACGTTGGCCGCGCGACGGTCCAGGTCGCCCCGCACCAGCCGGGGTTCCGCGTCGTGCGGAGCGATGTCGATCAGGAACTCGATCCCCAAGCCCTCGGCCAAGCGGGCCAGCGTCTCGATAGACGGGTTCACCTCGCCGACCTCGAGACGCCAGACCTGCGGCTGCTTCATGCCGAGCAGGCGCGCGAGCCCCGTCTGCGTCAGGTCGTGCTTCGTCCGGTAGCGGATCACCTCGCTCGCGACCGCCCGAGCGAGCGCCGTCCGCTCCCACTCGGCTCGGACGTCCGGATCCTTCAGGTCCTCTTCGAGGATGTCGCGCCAAGGGATCAAGCCTTCACGCCAGTCGGCCTTAGAGATCACGGTCGGGCCTCCAACTCATCGAGCGCGTGCTGCGCCGCGAGGGAGGCTCGATAGAACCCTTGGCGATCGACCTGCGCCTCCGGACCGATAGCAGCGATCACTACGACGCCGCGGATGACACGGTAGAACGCGCGCGTTCTGCTCCGACCGGCACGAGGCCGCAGCTCCCACACCCTCTGCGCCCCGAACACGCGGCTCGTGTGGGGGAAGCCCGGGATCCGATCCGCGGCCTCGAGCTTCCTGATCGCGTTTCGCATGGCTGCTCGCTCCCGCTCGTTCAGCGCGTGGCGCTCACGACGCGCCTGCTCCGTGAACTGAACCTCCATCGCAGTATAACACCCCTGTTATGAGAACCTGCGAGGGAGAGGCTGGGAACGCTACCGGGGACCGCTGACACCGAGTGCCCGATGCACGACGACAACTGACGTTGCGGCGACCGCTCAGGTTTGCGCGGCAGCGATGTCGTCCGCGAGCCACGACTCCACGGGGTGCCCCGACGTGTCCATGGCGACGAGCACCAGGCATCCTGGATCGGCGGGCCGCTGGAGCAGCAGCTGACGGAATGCGGCCATCGCCCGACCACGATCTGGGTAACTGCCCACGGAGTTGCCCGTGTCGCCGTCCACGATCTTGAAGGAGTCGATCTCCATGGCCTCCGACCTCGGGTTCCTGATTCTAGGGCGTCTGCTGGGGTATCGGGGAGACCGCGATCACCCTTGAACGCAGGGAGTCTGCCTCGGGCCCACACGGTCCAGCGACCTTCCTCGCCTGTGTCGGCTCGCGTGTGCCCTTCGTGGGGGTTCATCTCGAACGCGGCGATGCCGTTCCATCTGGGGGACTGCCCTCGTTGGAACTGAAGTCATCTGGATCCAGGTCGGCTGCCGCTGCGGCCCCCACGGCGCGATAGAGAGGCATCGCGTAGTCGTCGGCACGCAACTCCACCTCGTAGGTCCACCCGACTCCATGCGGCATCACGGGAGCGTAGTCCCCGATACCGACACGGTTCAGTCGAGGATCGTGGCGATCGCGAACGCGCTGAGCGTGACCACCATGCTGACGACGATGATCCAGACGATGATCTTCGTGCGGCGGTCGGCTTGGTTCGTCATGTGAACAGATGCTCCGCGATGTGGACCGCGTCGAGCGCGGCCCCGAGTCGAAGGTTGTCGGCGCACGAGAATAGCGCGAGCGCGTCGTCGCGACCGGGCACCTGACGGATCCGCCCGACCAGGGCCGTGTCGCCGCCGGCGGACTCGAGCGGCGAGGGGAACACCCCGTTCGCGGGGTCGTCCATCAGCGTGACGCCGGGCGCGTCCGCCAGCAGCGCGCGCGCCTCGTCGGGGTGGATCGCCCGGGCGAACTCCGCGACCAGCGACACCGAGTGCCCGGCGACGACCGGCACCCGCACCGAGGTCGCGACCACCCGAAGATCGGGCGCCGCGAGGATCTTGCGCGGCTCGGCCATGAGCTTGACCTCCTCGCCGGTAAAGCCGTCCTCGCCGAACTCGCCGACCTTCGCGACCACGTTGAACGCGATCGGCTTGGCGAAGATCTCGCCCACGGGCAGCGCCCCCAGGTCCGGGTGCGCCAGCCCCTCGACGTCGCCGGCCATCTTGTCGACCTGCTCGGCGAGCTCGCGGGTGCCCTTCCGCCCCGCCCCGCTCACCGCCTGGTAGGACGACAGCACCAGCGACGTCATCCGGGCCGCGCGGTGCAGCGGGCCCAGCGCGAGCATCGCCGTGATGGTCGTGCAGTTCGGGACCGCGATCACGCCCGGCTTGGGCCAGCCCTCGAGCGCCTCGGGGTTGACCTCGGGGATCGAGAGCGGAACGCCCTCGTCCATGCGGAACGCGCTCGAGTTGTCGATGCAGACCGTGCCGTGCGCCTCGACGACGCCGGGCAGGAACGCCTTCGACGTCGCCGCGCCGGCCGAGACGAACGCCACCTCCACACCCTCGAGCGCATCGATGGTCAGCACGCGCACCTCGTGCTCGGCGCCGCGGAACGACACGCGCCTCCCGGCGCTCCGCGCGCTCGCGAGCGGCACGAGCTCGTCGACCGGGAACGCCCGCTCCTCGAGGATGCGAAGCATCTCCCGCCCGACCGCCCCGGTGGCTCCGATGACGGCGACCTTCATGGCATCAACCCTACCAACGGGTCCGAGCGTGACCGCTCACGTGGCCGACTTGGGGACGATCCCATCCCGCAGCAGGCTCTTTGCTTCGGCGGGAGATGGATCCCGCTCCCACGGATCGAACGGCTGCGGCCCAAGGACCGCCTCGACCCTTCGCTTCCGCTCAGCCGTGGAGATCGGTACCGCATCCTTCGGCGTCGAGAGCACGAGCGGTTCCCCGCTCACCCGCGCGACGCGCGCGAGCAAGGACGGGTCCACCTTCGTGACGTCCGCCTCGAGTCGAGAGATCGCTGAGCGACTCGACCCGACACGTGTCGCGAGTTCCGCCTGCGTCAGGCCAAGTGCGAGCCGGCGGCGGCGGACCTCGACCCCGAGCGCGATCCGGTTCATCTCAGCCAGCCGCGTCCAGCCCGAACCGGGTGTGGACGGCCTGCAGCGCCCGCTCACCGTCGGCGCGCCGGATCACGCACGACACCCGGATCGGCGAGGTCGAGATCATCTCGATGTTGATGCCCTCGGATGCCAGCACATCGAACATGTCGGCCGCAACGCCCGGGTGCGACTTCATCCCCGCGCCGACGAGCGACACCTTCGCGATGCCGTCGTCGACGGTGAACCTCGCGGCCCCGATCTCGTGCGTGAGCGTATCGAGCACTCCCCGCAGCGCCGGCAGGTCGGCGCGCGGCGAGGTGAACGACATGTCGGTCGTACCGTCGTGCGAGACGTTCTGCACGATCATGTCGACGTTGATCCCCTCGGCGGCGATCGCCTTGAAGATGCTCGCGGCCACACCGGGCCGGTCGGGCACGTCGTCGATCGTGACCTTCGCCTCATCGTCGTCGAGCGCGATGCCGCTGATCAGCACACCTTCCATGTCCTCGTTCCCTTCCTGAACCCAGGTCCCGGTCGCATCGGTGAACGTCGAGCGCACGTGGATCCGAGTGCCGTTGCGACGCGCGACCTCGACCGAGCGCGGCTGCAGCACCTTCGCGCCCGCGGCAGCCAGCTCCAGCATCTCGTCGTAGGTGATGGTCTCGACCTTGCGCGCGGTGGGCACCACGCGCGGGTCGGCCGTGTAGATGCCGTCGACGTCGGTGTAGATCTCGCAGACCTCGGCCTTCACCGCGCCGGCCATCGCGACCGCGGTCAGGTCCGAGCCGCCGCGCCCGAGTGTCGTGATCTCGAGCTCGTTCGAGAGCCCCTGGAACCCCGCGAGGATCACCACGTTGCCCGCTTCGAGGGCCTCGAGGATCCGCTTGGGCCTGATCTCCTGGATCTTCGCGGCGCCGTGCTTCGTGTCGGTGATGATCCCGGCCTGCGAGCCCGTGTAGCTCGCCGCCCTGCACCCGCGGGCGTTCAGCGCGATGCCGAGCAGCGACATGGTGATGCGCTCGCCCGCCGTCAGCAACATGTCGAGCTCGCGAGGGTCGGGGACCTCCGTGATCCCGGCGGCCATCGCGAGCAGCTCGTCGGTGGTGTCGCCCATGGCGCTCACGACGACGATGACGTCGTTGCCGGCCTCGCGGGTGCGCACGACGCGCTCGGCCACGGCCTGGAGCCGCTCGACGGAGCCGACCGAGGTGCCGCCGTACTTCTGGACGACGATGGGCGCGTGCGCAGTCACAGGGATCGAGTCTAATCGGTGCCTCTCCCGCGGCTCTCGTTGTACGCCGAAGCGCCTCCGTGGGAGACTCCGGCCGCGACGTTGGCCTCGTGATCCAAAGGATGGAGGAGATCTGACCCGCTCCGGACGCATCCTGGTCGTCGATGACGACCCATTGAACCGCAAGCTGCTCGAGAAGCGGCTGCGACTCGAAGGGCACGAGGTCATCCTGGCCGCCGACGGCAAGGAGTGCCTCGCCACCCTCGCGGCGACACCCTGCGACGTGGTGCTCCTCGATATCTTGATGCCCGACCTCGACGGGTTCGAGGTGCTCGAGCGGATGAAGGCCGATGCCGACCTTCGGCACATCCCGGTGATCATGATCTCGGGACTCGAGGACATCGAAAGCGTCGTGCGGTGCATCGAGATGGGCGCCGAGGACTTCCTGCCCAAGCCTTTCGACCCCGTGATCCTGCGGGCGCGGGTGAACGCAGGACTCGACCGGGTGCGCCTGCACGAGCTCGAGCGCGACCACGTTCGCGGCGTGTTCGCGCGGTTCCTGCCCGAGTCGGTCGTCGACGAGGCCCTGGAGCGCAGCGACGGCGAGCCTCGTCTGGGCGGTGAACGCATGACCGGCACCGTGATGTTCACCGACCTGAGAAGCTTCACGAGCTTCGCCGAGTCCACCCCGGCCGAGCGTGTGATCGACGTCTTGAACCGCTACCTGGGCGACATGGGCGCCGCCGTGCTCGATCACGGCGGCACGCTGGTCGCCTACACCGGGGACGGGATCATGGCGGCGTTCGGCGCGCCCATCCCGTCCGAGGATCACGCCGACCGTGCGGTCGCGGCCGCCGGCGAGATGGTCCGAGAGCGTCTGCCGGCGTTCAACGACTGGCTCGCTGCGGAAGGCCTGAGCGACGGGTTCCGCATGGGGATCGGCGTGAACACCGGTCCCGTGATGTCCGGCAACGTCGGCTCGGAGCGACGGGTCGAGTACACCGTGATCGGCGACACCGTGAACACGGCGTCGCGGATCGAAGCCTTGACGAAGGAAGCGCCGTATCCCGTCTTGGTGGCCGACGAGACCCGGACGGCGATGAGCTCGCAACCCGACGACCTGGTCTACGTGGATGAGTTCCAGATCCGCGGCAGGCGGTCCCGCATCAAGCTGTGGGGCTTCTCCGGCTAGAGAGAGGACAGCGATGAGGCTACTGCGGTTCGTGCGCGTGGTCGGTGTCGTGCTGGCGTTGTCGATCGCGGTGGCGGCGTGCTCCTCGTCGTCGGAGGGGACGCCGACGGACGCGGCGTCTTCACCCGCCGGTGACCCGAACACCGACAAGCTGGCCCAGGTCCTAGCCCGAGGAACCCTCATCCTGTCGACCGACCTCGCCTACCCGCCCCAGTCGTTCCCCGTGGAAGGTGCGGAGCGGGCGCCGGACACGAAGTGCACGACGGACCAGCTCACCGCCCCGGAAGTCAGCGGCTACGACGCGGAGACCGGGAAGCTGGTCGCCGCCGAGATCGGGGTGGAGCCTTGTTTCGTCACGCCGACGTGGGTGGAGATCACCAGCGGGAATTGGGGCGATCGCTGGGATATCTCCTGGGGTTCCGGCGGCATCAACGAGGATCGCATGACCCGGCTGTACATGACGCAGCCCTACTATTCAGCGCCGCAGAGCTTCTTCGTCCACGAAGATTCCGGCTTCCAGACGCCCGAGGACCTCGACGGCAAGAAGATCGGCGTCTGCGCGTCTTGCAGCCACGAGCTGTACCTCGAACGCACGCTCAAGGTGCCCGGGACCGAGATCGAATACAAGGTCGACGATCCGAAGATCGTCGTCTTCCAGACGGAGCCGCCAGGGCTGGAGGAGGTCGCGGACGGGAAGATCGACGCGTTCATGCTGTCCGAGCCGGTCGGACTCGCGGCGATCGAAGACGGCCTGCCCCTCCGCGAGATCGAAGAGCCGGGATTCCTGTTGGATCTCGCCGGCTTCGTCGACCAAGGTTCGACCCTCGATCAGCAGGCGTTCGTCGAGTCCATCAACGCGACCATCATGAAGCTCCTGACCGACGGGAGCCTCGCGGCGCTGTCCGAGGAGTACTTCGGCACCGACTACGCCACAGCAGCGGGAGAGTTCGACATCGACGCGCTCGGCCAAGAGGTCACGTGAACACCCGAGCACGTCGGACCGTGGTCCTCGTTGGGCTGGCGTTGCTGGTCGCGGGGTGCTCGACTGAGACGACATCGGGAGGCGCGTCGACGTCACCCGCCGGTGACCCGAACACCGACAAGCTGGCGCAGATCCTCGACCGGGGGACGCTCGTCGGCTATTTCGAGCCCGAGTTCCCGCCACAGTCGTTCGCGGTCGAGGACGCTGAGCGGCCGGCCCAGACGAGGTGCACCGACGATCAGCTGACCGCCGCCGAGGTCACCGGCTACGACGTGCAGACCACGGCCCTCGTCGCCGACGCGCTCGAGGTGGAGGCCTGTTTCGTGACGCCGACGTGGACCGAGGTCACGGCGGGCAACTGGGGCGACCGGTTCGACATCGTCTACGGCTCCGGCTCGATCAACGCCGAACGGATGCAGGTGCTGTGGATGACCCAGCCCTACTACGGCGTGCCGGTCTCCTACTTCGTGCAGGAGGACTCGCCCTACCAGCAGCCCTCCGACCTGGACGGGAAGTCCATCGGCGTGTGCGCCAGTTGCTCGCATGAGCTCTATCTCCGGGGCGACCTCGAGATCCCCGGCGTCGTGATCGAGCCCTCGGTCGAAGATCCGCAGATCGTGACCTACCAGATCGAGACGCCGGGCATGCGGGCGCTCGACGCGGGCAAGGTCGAGGCGTTCCTGGCCGCCGACCCCGTGGGCCAGGGGCAGATCGACGAGGGTCTCGCGATCCGCAAGCTCGATCCGCCCGCGTACTTCTTCTACCCGAGCGGCTTCGTGGACAAGAGCTCGGGGCTGGACTCCGCCGCGTTCGTCGCCCGTGTGAACGAGATCATCCAACAGGCCCAGGCAGACGGGACTCTGCAGGCGCTCTCCCAGGAATTCTTCGCGACCGACTACGTCTCGGCAGCCGCCGAGTTCGACATCGATTCACTCGGACAGGAGGTCGACTCGCGATGAAGAGAGGCTTCACGACCGTCGTGATGGCGACGACGCTCATCGCAGCCGCCTGTTCATCGACGGCGACGTCATCTCCCGGTACCTCGTCGCCCGCAGGCGATCCGAACACCGACAAGCTGGCGCAGATCCAGGCTCGCGGGACCTTGATCCTCTTCACCGACCCGGAGTACGCCCCGCAGTCGTTCGCGGTCGAAGGGGCCGAGCGGGCCGAGGGCACGAAGTGCGCGCCCAACGACCTGACCGCGCCCGAGGTCTCGGGGTACGACGCCGAGACCGGCAAGCTCGTCGCGCAGGCGCTCGGTGTCGAGCCGTGCTTCGTGACGCCGACCTGGACCGAGGTGACGGCGGGCAACTGGGGCGATCGGTGGGACCTCGCCTACGGCTCCGGTGCGATCGCCGCGGACCGCATGGAGGTCCTCTACATGACGCAGCCCTACTACTCCACCCCGGCGAACTTCTTCGTGCCGGTGGACTCCGAGGCGCAGGAGCCCGAGGACCTGTCGGGACACGACGTCGGTGCGTGCGCGGGTTGCACGATGGAGGACTACCTGCGCGGGATCTTGGACCTGCCGGGATCGCCGATCGAGTTCGTGATCGAGGATCCGAACGTCGTCACCTTCGACACCGAGGTCCCGGGGCTCAAGGCGACCGCGAAGGGCAAGGTCGACGCCTTCCTGTGCTCCGAGCCTGTGGGAGCGGCGCTGATCGTGGACGGGCTCCCGCTCCGGATGCTCGAGACCCCGGCGTACGCCACCTTCAAGACGGGCTACGTCGACCGCTCCTCGGGACTCGAGGTGGCCGCGTTCGTGGAACGGGTGAACGAGATCGTCGTGGGCCTGCACGCCGACGGGACGCTCGCCGACCTGTCGGTCGAGTTCTTCGGTAAGGACTACGCCACGGAGGCGGGCGCCTTCGACCTCGACTCGATCGGCCAGACGGTGACGTAGCGCATGGGTCGGCCCACCCGCCCGCTCGCGATCGTCCTGTCCTTGGTCCTGCTCGCCGCCTGTTCGAGCGTCACGTCGACGGACGTCGGCGCGGGCGACCCGACGGATGACAAGCTCGCCCAGGTCCTGGACCGGGGGATCCTGCGGCTCCCGACCGACCCGGCGTACCCGCCCGCGTCGTTCACCGTGGAGGGTGCCGAGCGGGCCGCGGATACGAACTGCGCCCCAACCGAGCTGACCGCACCGGAGGTCGACGGCTATGACGTCGCCGTCGGCGAGGCACTCGCCGCCGACCTCGGTGTCGAGCCGTGCTTCGTCACCCCGGAGTGGACCGAGCTGATCGCCGGGAACTGGTCCGATCGGTGGGATGTCGCCTTCTCATCGATCGGGATCACCAGCGGCCGGATGGAGAACGTGTACTTCACGCAGCCCTACTACGCGACCCCGGAGCGCTTCTACGTGGCCTCGGGATCCGAAGTCGCTGAGATCGAGGACTTGGACGGTGCGCGGATCGGTGTGTGCACGGGGTGCTACGCCGACCTGTACCTCCAGCACGCGCTCGATGTCCCCGGCGTCGAGGTCACGTACCGGGTCGATGACGCCGAGATCGTCGGGTACGAGTCGGAGCCTCACGGTCTGGACGATGTCGCTGCCGGGAAGCTCGACGCCTTCCTCTGCCAGGAGACGGCGGGCGGCGAGGCGATCGACCAAGGGGTGGCGCTGCGCGCCCTCGACCCGCCCGCGTACTCCGCGTACATCGCGGGGATCCTCGACCGATCGTCCGGCTACAGCGTCGCTGCGTTCTACGATCGGATCAACGCCGTCCTGCGCTCCCTGCATGCCGATGGCACCCTCGCCGACCTCTCGGTCCAGTTCTTCGGGAAGGATTACGCGTCCGAGGCCGGTGAGTTCGACCTGGACTCGATCGGGCA
>CAZZND010000048.1:0-18769 GCA_964655465.1 uncultured Actinomycetes bacterium | reverse complement strand
CATCCCTATTTGCGCCGGCGCGCGGGCGAGGAGACGGTCGATTACCCCTCCGAAGAACTGCGCGCCGTGCTCGGCAAGACGCTCGGCGTGCCGCTGTTTCAGGAGCAGGCGATGCGGCTTGCCATCGTCGCGGCCGGCTTCACGCCCGAGGAGGCGGACCAGTTGCGGCGCGCCATGGCAACCTTCCGCAAGACGGGGCGCATCTTCGGCTTCCGCGACAAGATGGTGGACGGCATGATCGCGCGCGGCTATGAGCGCGTCTTCGCTGAGCGCTGCTTCGCACAGATCGAGGGCTTCGGCGAGTACGGCTTTCCGGAATCCCATGCCGCGAGCTTCGCGCTTCTCGTCTATGTCTCGGCCTGGCTGAAATGCCATTATCCCGCGGTCTTCGCGGCGGCCATTCTGAACAGCCAGCCGATGGGCTTTTACGCCCCCGCGCAACTGGTGCGCGATGCCGAGGCGCATGGCGTGCGGGCGCGCGCCGTCGATGTCAATGCCAGCCAGTGGGATCATGTGCTCGAGCCTGATCCGGCAGCCTCGGGCGGTTTCGCGCTCAGGCTGGGCCTCCGCATGGTCAAGGGCTTGAGCGTGGCGGAGGCGGCGCGCCTGATCGCGGCGCGGGATCAGGGCTATCAGAGTCTCGAACAGCTTCATCATCGCGCGGGCTTGACGCGCGCCAGCCTCGAGCGGCTGGCCAAAGCGGATGCCTTCCAGACGCTCAGGCTACCGCGCCGGCAGGTTTTATGGGCGGTGCGGGCGCTGCCCGAGGCGCCGGCGCTGCCGCTGTTCGCGCGCGTGGCCGGGCGCGCGGGCGATGATCCCGAAGGCATGCATGAGCTTACGCGCGAGCCGGCGGTGGCGCTGCCCGCCATGACGCTGGGCGAAGAGATCATCGATGATTATGCCGCTCTCCGCTTGAGCCTGCGCGCGCATCCGCTGGCTTTGCTGCGGGCCGGCTTCCGCCGGCGGTGCCCGGCACCACGTGAAACGTCCTTCCGGCATTCGGAAGCTTCGGCCGTGGTCGCGTGCGCACGCGCGGCCAGGCCGGCCACGTGCTGGAACCCGGGGACGTGATCCACGTGGGTCCGGACGAGTGGCACTTCCACGGGGGGTCGCGCGGGGCGCCGATGGTGCACGTGGCGGTGACCGGAGGGCCGGTGGAGTGGGGCGACCCCGTGACCGACGACGAGTTCGACGAAGGGTTCGCGTCGCGTCCACCGGCTTAGGCGGTCTTCGTCGCCGGCCCTCCGAGGTAGGCCTCGATGACGGCCGGGTCCTCGGCGATCTCGCGGGGCAGCCCCAGCGCGATCGTCCGGCCCTGATCGAGCACCTGGATCCGGTCGCAGAGCTTCATGATGAGCCGCAGGTCGTGATCGACGATGACGACCGAGCAGTCGAGGCTCGATCGGATGCGCCGGATGTTCGCGAGGAGCTCGTCGGACTCGGCCTCGTTCATGCCCGCCGCGGGCTCGTCGAGCAAGATCAGCGACGGACGCCGGATCACCGCACGCGAGATCTCGAGCCGCCGCTGCATCCCGTAGGGCAGGTTCACGGCCTTCTCGCGCTCGACACCGGTGAGACCGAACCCGGCGAGCACCTCGTCCACCGATGCATCGTCGGTGCCGGGCGGCGCCGCGGCCTCCACGTTCTCGCGCACCGTCAGCTGGGGGAAGAGCCTGATGTTCTGGAACGTGCGTGACAGGCCGAGGGAGGCGACCTGATGGGGCTTGCGACCGCCGATCTCCTGCCCGTCGAACACGATGCGCCCGTCCGAGGGGAGGTAGGTGCCCGAGATCACGTTGAGCAGCGTGGTCTTGCCCGAGCCGTTGGGTCCGATCAGACCGAGGATCTCCCCCTCCCGCACGTCGATGTCGACGCCCGCGAGCGCGGTGATCCCCTCGAAGTGCTTGGCGACCTGCTCGCCACGCAGCACCGTGGGCGGCTCCACGGGCCGGGACGGCTCGCCGGCCCCCGCCCTCGACGCCGGCGCCAACGTCTCGACGACGCCCTCTGGCTCGGGAGCCTGTCGGGCGCGCCGCGCGGCGGGGGTGAGCCGGCGAACGAGGTCGTCGACCTCCCAGCGATCGAAGATGCCCTCGGGTCGCAGGATGAGCGTGATGATGATGAGGAGCGCGATCGCGAACTGCACGGTGCCCGTGATGCGCGGGAGCTCCCAGGGGCCGATCGCGACGCCTTGCTCGACGCGCGCGAGGGTATCGGTCAGGAACGTGATGATCGCGGCGCCCGCGACCGCCCCGGTGAGCGATGTCCGGCCGCCGATCACGAGCATCGCGAGCAGCGCGAACGTGATCGCGAAGTAGAACTGGTTCGCGTTGAACGCGATCACGCTCTGCGCCCAGAGCGAGCCCGCCGCCCCCATCATCGCCGCACTGAGCAGCCACGCCCCGTACCGGGTCCGGACCACATTCGTCCCCACCGATGCCGACGACAGCGGGTCCTCACGCGCGGCGCGGAGACGCAACCCCGGCCCCGACTCCTTGTAGAGGCGCCCCAGCAGGACGAACACGATGGCGGCCACGGTGGCGGCGCCGAGCTTGGTTCGGACCGGGATCCCGGCGAGACCGAGCGAGCCTCGCGTGAACGTGATCGCGTTCTGGAAGGAGGTGTGCACCACGACCAGGAGCGCGAGCGTGGCCATCGCCATCGTCGCCTCCGTCATCCGGATGATGGCGCCGCCGAAGATGGCCGCCACGATCACCGCGGCGAGCGCCGACAGTGCGATCGCGGGCACGAGGCCGAGGTTCGTCGTCGCGAGCGTCGTCGGGAGCTCGGGCAGTTGGGACGCCTTGACGGCTTCGGGCATCGTCACCAGGGCCGTGGTGTAGGCGCCGATCCCCATGAACGCGACCTGGCCGAAGGACACGATGCCGCTGTTGCCGATGAAGACCTGGATCGACACGACAAGCATCACGTTGACGAGGAACATGACGAACGTGCGGCTCGACGACGACGATCCGTGCGTCTGCACCAGCCACATGCCGGCGATCAGCAGCAGCGAGATGAGGGCCGACCCCCACAGCGCGGGCCGCAGCCGGTTCCCGGGGATGAGACTCATACCGCCTCGACCCTCTGCCCGAACAGTCCTTGCGGCCGCACGTACAAGATGGCGACCACGATCAGCAACGACACCCCTTGCGCGTACGGCAGCAGCGATCCCGGCAGCAACGCCTGGAGGAACACCTCGAGGGTGCCCAGGAAGAAGCCGCCGAGCACGGCCCCGCGCAGGTTGCCCAGGCCGCCGATCACCGACGCGATGAACGCCTGGATCACCGGCACGAACCCCGTGGCCGGGTTCACCGAGGTGGTCCGGGCGATCCACAGCACGCCGGCGATGCCCGCGAGGATGCCCGAGATCAGGAACGCGAGCGAGATCACGCGGTTGGCCCGTACGCCCGACAGCCGCGCGGTGGTGAAGTCCTGCGCCGCAGCTCGCATCGCGAGGCCCGATCGCGAGCGACGCATGAAGGTCGTGAGGCTCACCAGCGAGATCGCGCCGATGGAGGCCGTGACCATGCTCAGCACGCTGATGCGCACCGGGCCCAGCTGCACGGCCTCGTCGAAGATCGCCGGCACCGGGATGCCGCGGGAACGGACCGACACGGCTTGGCGGAACACACCCTGGATCAGCTGGGCGACGGCGAACGACGTGAACAGCAGCGACACGAAGCTCGCGTTGCGCAGCGGTCGGAAGGCGATGAGCTCCATGAGCACCGATGCGATGCCGGCGGCCAGGACGCCGACCAACGCGACCACGATGAAGGGCGCGCCGAAGTGGGTGGCGGCGAGCATCGCGTAGCCGGTGATCGTGACCAGCTCGCCGTAGGCGAAGTTCAGCATGCCGAGGACCCCGTAGACCATCGACAGGCCGAGCGCGAGCAGGGCGTAGATGCTCCCGAGCGAGAGCGCGTTCACCAACTGCTGGACGAACTCCGAGGGGCTCATGGGCTCACCTCATCCTGCTTGGCTGATACCGAGGTAGGACCTTTCCAGCTCGCCTTCCACCAGCTGGTCGGTCGGGCCCGAGGCGACGACCTTGCCCACCGAGAGCACGTACGCGCGATCCGCTGCCTCGAGGGCGCGGTGCACGTTCTGCTCGACGAGCAGCACGGTGACGCCCTCGGATCGCAGCTCCTGGATCAGCTCGAAGATCCGGTCCACGAAGATCGGCGCCAGACCGAGCGACGGCTCATCGAGCAGCAGCATCCGGGGCCGCGACATCAGCGCGCGGGCGATGGCGAGCTGCTGCTGCTCGCCGCCCGACAGGGTGCCCGCCAGCTGGCTCGCGCGTTCGCCGAGGATCGGGAATCGGGCGAGCCACCGCTCGGTGTCGGTGCGCAGCTCGTCGCGGTCTGTCCGCGCGATGCCGCCGATGGTGAGGTTCTCCTGGACCGTCAGGTTCGGGAACACATGCCGCCCCTCCGGCACGAGCGCGACGCCACGGCGCACCACCGACTCGGGCACCAGGCCGGTGAGGGGGGTCCCGTCGAAGGCCACCGACCCGTGCTGGGGCTTCAGGGCGCCGGCGAGCGTACGCAGCAGGGTCGTCTTGCCAGCGCCGTTCGGACCGAGCGCCGCGACGATCTCACCGCGTCCGACCTCGAGCGAAACGTCGCGGATCGCGACCACGGCGCCGTAGGCGACGGTCAGCCCGTCGACGACGAGCAGGGGAGGACCGGCGTCGGCGGCGTCCGCCGCCGGGTCCCCCCCGCGCTCGCCTGCCACGCCTAGACCGCGGGCACGTAGGCCGGGAACGCCGGCTGCTCGAGGCAGGTGAACTCCGTGCCGTCCATCTGGACCAACGCGGCGGGCTTGTTGGCCCGCCTGGTCGCCGGATCCATGACGACGTGCCCCGAGATGCCGGTGTAGTCCGTGGTGCCCAGCTGCGCGATGATCGCGTCGGGCTCCGTGCTGCCGGCGGCCTCGATCGCATCGGCAACGAGGTTGACCTCGTCGTAGCCGACCACCGCGACGTAGGAGCTCGGGTCCTTCCCGTACATCGCGTTGTAGTCGTCGTACATGGCCTGGACCTCGGGGTCGCCCTCGGCCGTGCAGACCGAGTTCGAGAACGTCAGGCCGTCGATGGCGTTGACCCCGGCGTCCAGCAGCGCGGCGTCGCCGTTCCCGTCGGTGGAGAGCACCGGCATCGTGAGCCCGGCCTGGCGGAGCTGGCGCAGGAACACGACGCTGTCGGGGATGTACATCGGGGTGAACACGGCGTCAGGCGCCGGGTCGACGTTCGCGATCTTGGTCACGACCGCCGAGTAGTCGCCCGCACCGAGCTTGTACTGGTCGGTGCCGACCACGGTGCCACCTCCGTTCTCGAAGGCGTCGGTGAAGAACACCGGCAGGTCTTTGGTGTAGGGGATCTCGTTCGAGCCCAGCACGTAGGCCGTCTCGTACCCCTGCGCAAGCGCGTACTCCGCCAGGACCGCCGCCTGGATGTTGTCGCTCATGACCAGCTGGTAGGCGCACTCACCCATGGCGCCGACCAACGTCGGGTTCGTGCCGAGGCCGGTCGAGATCGGGATGCCGGCGCCACACGCGACCTGCCCCTCGGCGAGGATGCCGTCGCCCACCGTGCCGATGAGGTAGGCCGCCCCATCGTCGATCAGCTGCTGGGTGACCTTCGCCGCTTCGGCCACGTCGTTGCGCATGTCGACCGTCTTGAGCTCGAGCGGGCGTCCGAGCACGCCGCCGTTCTCGTTGATCTGGTCGACGGCGAACTGCGCGCCCTCTTGCATCGGCGAGTCGTAGTACGCCCAGTCCGTCGTGAGGTCGGCCGGGAAGCCGATCACGATGGGCTCGCCCGAGGCTGAGCCGCTGGCTCCGCTCCCTCCCGGGTCGCTGCTGCTCGACGTGCTGCACGCGGTGCCCACCAGACCCAGAACGAACACGAGTGTGACCGATCTCCGAAGCATCCCCCAACCTCCCGCTCGATGTCTTGCATTCGTACGCTCGGTCCGCGAGCCTGTCAAGACCGTTACCGCCTTCCCCTTGCCGACGAGATGCGTAAGAATCCTGCCCTTCCGAGGGGGAGTGGCCACGCATACGAGCGAGACGATCGGGGAAGAGGTCCGCGAGCGACTGGGTGAGATGACGCCGGCCGAGCGCCGGGTGGCCCGCACGCTGCTCGCGACCTACCCGACGGCCGGTCTCGAGAGCCTGCCGCAGCTCGCGGACGGCGCCGGCGTCACCGGGCCGACGGTGCTGCGGTTCGTCCGAAAGGTCGGTTTCGACGGATACCCCGATTTCCAACGGTCGCTCCGCGAGGAGGTGCAGGCCCGCACCGAGGGCCTGCCATCGCTCTACAGGACCAGGGGCGCGACCCAGGACGACGACGTCCTCCGCCAGAGCCAGGAGGCGTTCATGCGCGCCCTGGGCGCCACGCTCGAGTCGAGCTCGCTGCAGGAGGAGCTCGCGCAGGTCGTCGTGCTGCTGTCCGACCGTAAGCGGCGGATCTGGTTCGTGGGCGGGCGGTTCAGCCAGCTCGTGGCGACCTACCTGTGCCTGCAGCTGCGGATGCTGCGACCCGGCTGCGCGATGATCGGTGAGGCGCCCGAGCGGCGGGTGTTGGACAGCATGGAGATCTCGCGCAGGGATGTGCTCTGCCTGTTCGACTATCGCCGGTACCAGCAGGACACGATCGCGGCGGGGAAGGTCGCGGCCGAACAGGGAGCCGTGCTGGTGGTGTTCACCGATCCCTGGCTCACACCGGCGGTCGAGCACGGGCGCCACGTGCTGATCTCGCACGCGGACTCTGCCTCGCCGTTCGACTCCTTGCTCGGGGCGTTCGCGCTCGCCGAGCTGATCACGGCGAAGGTCGTCGTAGCGCTCGGCGACGACGGCAGGTCGCGGGTCGCGGAGCTGGAGTCGGTGGGCGAACGCATGCACGCAGGGGGTGGGAAGGCGAGGTGAGTCGACCGGCCGGTGGCGATCGTCCGACGGACGCAGCGGGGGTTGCTGCATGGCTCGAGGAAGCCGGGGTGGCCGCCGTCGTCCTCGGGTTCGTCGATCCCTCGACGATCGTGCGGGTGAAGACCGTGCCGATCGCTCGGTTCGCCCAGGTCGCGGTCTCGGGGGTCGGGCTCTCCACGCTGTTCAACGTGGCGATGTCGAACGATCGGTTCGCGCTGCTGCCCGGTTACATCGATGGCCCCAGCGGCGACCTCCGGCTGCGGCCCGATCCCGCCGCGACCGTGCCGCTCGCCGCGATGCCGGGGTGGGCGTGGGCGCCCGTCGACCAGTACACCCAAGAAGGAGAACCGTACCCGGGGTGCCCACGCGCGTTCGCACGACGCATGGCCGACGCGTACGCGGATCGTGGACTGTCGGTGAAGGCGGTGTTCGAGCTCGAGTTCTCCGTCGGGGTACGAGGTCACGACGGCGGGTTCCAGCCGGCTCACGAGGGTCCGGGCTACAGCGACATCGCGCTCGTGCGGAACCACGACTTCGCGCTCGATCTCCTCACCGCGACGCAAGCGCAGGGCCTCGATCCGCAGCAGCTCCACCCCGAGTACGGCGACGGCCAGTTCGAGATGTCGTTCGCGCCACGCGACCCGGTGGCGGCCGCCGACGCCGCGATGGTCGTGCGCCAGACCGTGCGCGCCGTCGCGCGACGGCACGGGCTCGTGGTCTCCTTCGCGCCGCAGGTCGGCCCCGAAACCGCCAACGGCGCCCACGTGCACCTCAGCGTCTGGGATGGAGAGCGCAACCTGCTCTCGGGGGGCGATGGCCCCGCCGGTATGCACGATCGGGGCGAGGCATTCGTGGCGGGCCTGCTGCGCGAGCTCCCCGCCATCGTCGGCGTGACCGTGCCGACGTGTCTCGGCTACCTGCGTCTGCAACCGCACCACTGGTCGGGTGCGACGCAGTGCTGGGGCACGGAGAATCGCGAAGCCGCGCTGCGGTTCATCGCCGGCGCGACGGAGGCGACCCGGGGCGCCGCGAACATCGAGGTCAAACCGGTCGACGGCACGGCGAACCCGTACCTGACCCTGGGTGTGCTCTTGGCCGCGGGCCTGCACGGTCTCGACGCCGGCGATCGGCTGCCGCCGTCCACCGAGGAGGATCCCGACGACCTTCCCGATGACGTCAAGGAGGAACGGGGGGTGCGGCGGCTGCCTGCGTCGCTGCCGCAGGCGGTCGAGCGACTGGCCGCGTCGTCGGTGCTCCGCGACGCGATGGGCGAGTTCCTGTTCGAGACGTTCCTCGTCACCCGGCGCGGTGAGTGCGAGGTGTACGCCGGGCTCGACGACGACGAGCTGATCCGCCGCTTGCGGTGGCGGTTCTGATCGGGACCGCGGTCCCAGAAGGAGAGCGCGAAGCGATGGAAGTCGATCTGACCGGCGCCGACGTCGTCGACGCGCATTGCCATCCGTTCCGGAGCCAGGATCTTCTCGACCGCGATCCGAACGCGTTCGAGACCCGATGCATGTATCTCGGCACCGCGCTGATCTCGTCGAACCACGCGAACCATGAGCTCGCGTCGTTCGTGGAGGAGCTGACCGAGACGACGCTGTTCGGGCTCGCGCTACGCCGATGGCTCGCGGCGTACCTGGGATGCGAGCCGACGAAGGGAGCGGTCGTGGCGGCGCGCGACACGGCGCTCCGAGCAGATCCCCCGGGGTACGTGCGAGGCCTGCTCGAGTCGGAACGGGTCGTCGCCGTCGTCGCCGACGAGGGCTACCCGCAACCCACGATCGGTCGCGAGGACTTCGAGGCGGCGCTCGGCGGCGTGCCCGTGCATCGGGTGGGGCGGATCGAGCCCTGGATCGTCGACGCGCGCGAGGAGGGCACGTTCGACGGCACGGTCCAGCGGTTCGAGGAGGCGGTCCACACGGCCGGCGCGGATCCTCGGCTGATCGCCTACAAGACGATCATCGCGTACCGCACCGGCCTGGACGTCACGGACCCGACGCCCGTCGAGGCCGCCGCCGCCTTCGAGCGGTGGCGGTCCGACGAGTGGCGCGAGACACGGGAGCACGCCAAGCCGGTCCGCGACTTCCTGCTGCGCCGGGCCTTCGCGCTCGCCAAAGAGCACGACCGCGTCTTCCACGTGCACGTGGGCGGCGGCGACCCCGACGTGAACCTCGCGCACGCGAAACCGCAGGACGTCTTCAAGTTCTTCGTCGAGCACCAAGACATCCCGATCGTGATGATCCACGCGGGGTATCCGTGGGTCGCCGAGGCAACGTACGTCGGCTCGGTGCTGCCCAATGTCTATCTCGACATCTCCGAGCTCGTGCCGTGGGGGTGGGGACAGATCGACTGGTCGCTCGAGATGATCCTCGGGGCCGTGCCCGGCGCGAAGGTTTTCCACGGGTCCGACGAGTCCTCCGAGCCCGAGATGTTCCCCACCTCCGCGCGCCTCGTGCGGGAAGCGCTCGAGCGGGTGCTGGGCACGTTCATCGATCGGGACTACCTGTCGGCCGCCGACGCGGAGACGATCGGCCGGGGCGTCCTCGCCGACAACGTGAGGCGGCTGCACGGGATCTGACACCCCGCGGTAGGAGCGGGCGCTCCCTGAGGCGGGTCCGCAACCTGGCTGTCGTCCCTCATGTAGGTGGCGGTGACGCCGGGTTAGGGTGGTTCCCGTGGATGCCGACGAAGAACGGATCGCGCTGTTCCTGGACTACGAGAACCTGGCCATCGGGGCGCGCGACGCGCTCGGCGGCTTGACCTTCGACCTCAAGCCGGTGCTCGACGCACTGGCCGAGCGCGGGCGGGTGATCGCCCGCAAGGCCTACGCGGACTGGTCCGCGTTCGACGAGGACCGGCGCATGCTCACGCGCGGCCACGTCGAGCTGATCGAGATCCCGCAACGCATGGGGGCCTCGCGCAAGAACGCCGCCGACATCAAGATGGCGGTCGACGCGCTCGAGATGGCGTTCGAACGTGACTACATCACGACGTTCGTGATCTGCACGGGCGACAGCGACCTGACCCCGCTGGTCCACAAGCTCCGCGAGCTGAACAAACGGGTGATCGGCGTGGGGATCAAGGACTCGACCTCCGCGCTGCTCCCGCCCGCGTGCGACGAGTTCCTGTTCTACGACACGCTCGAAGGGGTGGACGTGCCGGCCGGCGCCGGCCGTCGCCGAAGCGGCGGATCCCGGGGCGGGCGCTCGTCGGCGAAGAAGACCGCCGCCGCGGCGCCCCCCATCGAAGAGATCGAGCCCGTCGCCGAGCAGACGCCGGGCGACATCGACGAGCTCGCGGTGCGCGTTGCCCAGACGGTCGCAGGCCTGCAGCGCTCGAGCGGCGGTACGGTGCTCGCCTCGACCATCAAGCGTGCGCTGCTCCGCAAGGACCCCACCTTCAGCGAGGCCGAGTACGGGTTCCGCGCGTTCGGCGAGCTGCTGCGCCACCTGGCCGACCGCAACGTGATCGAGCTGAGCGTGGGGTCGGCCAAAGGTGACCCCGAGGTCTCGCTGCCGGCCCACGGAGGCGAGACGGAGGCCTTCGCGTTGCTGGGATCGGTCGTCGCCGACCTTCAGGCCAAGGGGACGGCGGCGCACCTGTCGGGCCTGAAGAACAAGGTGCGCAAGGTCGAGCCCGGTTTCAGCGAGAAGAAGTTCGGCTACGGCGGGTTCCTGCAGTTCGCGAAGGCCGCGGCGACCCAGGGCGTGATCACCTTGGAATGGGACCCCGAGGACGAGGACTACGTCTTGAGGGTCCCCACCGGCTGAGTGGCGCGTGGCGCGGCAAGGTCACGCTGGGTACGCTTCGGGGATGCCGGTCGGGGAGCGGTCGTGAACTGCGCGGCCTGCGACACCGAGAACGACGCGGGCCGCAAGTTCTGCATGGAGTGCGGCGCGCCCATGGCGCGCGCGTGCCCCGGCTGCGGCGCTCCGAACCCCCCGCAGGGCAAGTTCTGCGGCGAGTGTGGGGCCGCGATCGGCGAGGCCGCGAAGGCGGCCGCGCCGGACGCCGCTGTGACCTCGGAGCCGACCACCGAGCGCCGCCTCGTCTCGGTCCTGTTCCTCGACCTCGTCTCGTTCACGACCCTCTCCGAGTCACGCGACGCCGAGGACATGCGCGCCCTGATGGATCTCTATTTCGACACGGCGCGGACCGTGATCGAGCGCCACGGAGGCGTCGTGGAGAAGTTCATCGGCGATGCCGTGATGGCGGTATGGGGCACCCCCGTGACCCACGAGGACGACGCCGAGCGTGCGGTGCGCGCCGGGCTCGAGCTGGTGGACGCGGTCGCAGCGCTCGGCGCCGCCGAGGGCCTCCCGCTGCAGGCCCGCGCCGGCGTGCTCACGGGCGAGGCGGCAACCTCACCGGGCGCGGGGAACCAGGGCATGGTCACCGGCGACATGGTGAACACGGCCTCGCGCCTGCAGTCGGCGGCCGAGCCCGGCGAGGTTTTCGTTGGCGAGGCCACCTTCCGCGCGGCCTCGCGCGCGATCGCGTTCGAGGAGGTCGGCGCGCTCACCCTGAAGGGCAAGGAGGAGCCCGTTCGCGCGTGGCGGGCGCTGCGTGTGGTGGCCGAACGCCAGGGCGCCAACCGGATGGCGATCGAGCCGCCGTTCGTCGGGCGGACCGAAGAGCTCCGCCTGCTGAAGGAGCTCCTGCACGCCACCGGCCGCGAGGGCAAGGCGAAGGTCGTCTCGGTGACCGGTATCGGTGGGATCGGCAAGTCGCGCCTGGCGTGGGAGCTCCTCAAGTACATCGACGGCCTGGCGGAGAACGTCTGGTGGCACCAGGGCCGCTGCCCGGCCTACGGCGAGGGCGTCACGTTCTGGGCGCTCGGCGAGATGGTGCGGATGCGGGCCACGATCGCCGAGACCGACCCCCCCGGCGTCTCGCGCTCGAAGCTCGCGGCCTCGATCGCCCAGCACGTGCCCGACGACGAGGAGCGCCGGTGGCTCGAGCCGCGCCTGGCGTTCCTGCTCGGTCTGGAGGAGCGGCCCGCGGGCGGCCGCGAGGAGCTGTTCGCGGCGTGGCGGACCTTCTTCGAGCGGATCAGCGACGAGGGCACCGTGGCGATGGTGTTCGAGGATCTGCAGTGGGCCGACGCCGGGCTGCTCGACTTCATCGAATCACTGCTCGAGTGGTCGCGGACCCGGCCGATCCTCATCGTGACGCTTGCACGGCCCGAGCTCGTCGACCGTCGCCCGAACTGGGGGGCGGGGCAGCGCAGCTTCGTGGCGCTGCACCTCGAGCCGCTGCCCGACGAGGCGATCGCCGATATGGTGCGCGGGCTCATCCCCGGCGCCGACGGAACGGTCACGCGGCGGATCGTCGAGCGCGCCGAAGGTGTCCCGCTCTACGCGGTCGAGACGATCCGGATGCTCGCCGACCGCGGGGTCTTGCGTGCCGGCGAGGACGCGTACGAGCTGGCCGGCGACATGGGTGAGCTGCAGGTGCCCGAGACGCTGCACGCGCTGATCGCGTCGCGCCTGGACGCCCTCGGTCCCGAGGACCGGGCGCTCCTGCAGGACGCCGCGGTGCTGGGCAAGAGCTTCACGCTGGGCGCGCTGGTAGCGGTGACCGGCGCGGACGGCGCGTCGTTGGAGCCTCGTCTGGCTGATCTCGCCCGCAAGGAGTTCCTGCTGCACGAAGCCGACCCGCGCTCCCCCGAACGCGGCCAGTACGGGTTCGTGCAAGGGATCATCCGTGAGGTCGCCTACGGGATGCTCTCGAAAGCCGATCGCCGCGCGCGGCACCTCGCCGTGGCCCACCATCTCGAGTCGGCCGGCGACGACGAGCTCGCGGGCGTGGTGGCCGCGCACTACGTCGAGGCTCTTCGCGCTACGCCCGAAGGACCCGATGCGGACGCGCTCGCAGCCCGGGCCCGCGACTGGTTGGGGCAGGCTGTCGAGCGGGCCACCTCGCTCGGCTCGCCGGTCCAAGCTCTCGCATTCGCCGAGGAGGCGCTGGCGATCACGCCCGACGGTATCGAGCGTGCCGAGCTGCTGGAGCAGGCCGCTCGGGCGGCGGGCGATGCGCTCCGCCCGGAAGAGCGGATCGTCTACCTGGAGCAGGCGGTCGCGGTCCTTCGCGCTGGGGGCGATCTGAACGCCGAGGTCGCGATGATGAGCGCACTGGTCGACGCCCATTCCGACCAGAACCGCGTGGATCCGCTCCGCGCGGTGGTCGAGGAGATGCAGGCGCGCTCGGGGGCAGGTCTCGACGAGCTGTCCCGCGCCGAACTGGACCACGCCGTCGGGCTCGTGCGGTACTTCGACGACGACCTGGAGGCCTCGCTCGCCTCGATCGACCGTGCGCTCGCCGTGTTCGATCGCGTAGGGGCCCGGGAGCGCTTCCGCCGGGCGCTGGGCGAGAAGACGTTCCTGCTCGGGAACCTTGGGCGGCACCGCGAGGCGATGCTGATCGAGCGAGGGAACCTGGCGATCGCAACCGAGGAGAACGACCTGCGAGCGAGGGCTCACGCGCTGATCTCACTCGGGGTGATGGCGGATGAAGTGGTTGATGCCCTCGCGCACACCCTCGAAGGGGCCGAGGTCGCCCGACGCGGTGGATACGGCGAAGAAGAGATGACGGCGCTGGCCAACGGGGTTGAGATGGCGGTGGAGTGCGGGGCCTGGGACACGGCCGACGAGCTGCTCGTGGATCTGCGCGCGCGTCCGGCGCTCCCCCCGGGCGCTGCGGACACGGTGCTGCTGGGGGCGGCATTGCTCGCGGCTTATCGCGGCGATAGAGCTGCGGCGCAAGAGGCGATGGATGCCCTGAGCGACGAGACGACGGATGCCTCGTTCCCCACGATGCGCGCCTGGTACCAACGGGTGCGTGCGGTCGTGCACCTCATGGCGGGTGAGTCTGCACGGGCTTACGACGACGCGATGGCCGCGATCGCGGAGGAGCCCGAGGGGATCAATAGCCAGATCGCGGTCTGGTGCGCGGGCCCCGCCGCGCTGTGGATGGGCGATGCGTCGAAGGCACGGGAAGCGCTCGAAAGCTCACCGGCGCAGCGGGGGCCGTGGGTGCACGCGACCCGGCGCGCGATCGAGGCGGGCATCGCGGCGCTCGAGGGGCATCCCTCGGAGGCTGCGGCGGCCTACGACACCGTGCTGTCCGGCCGCCTCGCCCAGAGCGATCGGTTCTCCCACGCGCTCGTGACGCTTGATGCGGTCGCGGTGCTGCCCGTAGAGCTCGTCCCCGAGGGTGCGGTCGAGGCCGCGAGGACCTACCTCGAGGAGCTGGGCGCGGCGCCGCTGCTGGCCCGGCTCACGCCGGCAGACGTGCCGGCGACGAGCGAGAGCTGACGCCCGGGTCCCGTCGCGCGCGGGTCCTTCGGCGCGAGCCTTCGGTCCCGTTCGGGCGCATACTGAAGGCGTGGGAGGTGCGTGAGGATGCGGACGCACGAGAGCGACGCCGACCGCCTGATACGGCCGGCAGACCGCGAGCACAAGGCGGTCTTCGAACACCTCGGGATGTGGGAGCAGCGTTCCCTGCTGACCCATGAGCAGGTCGACGCGATCAGGCGGTTCGAGGAGCAGGAGCGTTCGGCGGCGCCTCGGATCCCGCTGATCACCGAGGTCGTCGCCTACCTCGGAGCCGCGCTCGCCGTCGGCGCGATCATCGCGTTGGTCGGCCCTCGCTGGGAGGAGATCTCGCGCGGGCAGAAGCTGCTCGGTAGCGCGCTGATCGCGATCGCGCTCGTCGTGGCGGGCGCGTTCCTGCGGCGGACGAGCGAACCCGCCTTCGGGCGGCTCGCCGGCGTGCTGTGGACGCTCGGGCTCGGTTCGATGACCGGGTTCCTGGCGCTCGTGCTCTTCGACCTGCCGCCCGGGCAGGACCCGGCCCCATGGTCGGTGTTCGTGCTCGGCATGGCCGTCGGCATCGTCGCCCGGGTGATGCTGCTGCTGGTGCCGTGCACGCCGCTGCTCGTCGCGCTGTTCGCCGGCACGGTGACGGCCATCCTCGGAGCCGGCGTCTGGGCCGTCGAGTCCGGAGCGACCTGGCTCGAGGACTTCACCCCGTGGCGGGGGATCGCGATCTTGATCGTCTCGCTGCCGTTCCTCGTGGCGGGCGCACAGGGGATGCTGATGCCTCGGACCGCGGCGATGACGATCGGAGCGGTGGGAGCGGTGTTCGCTCCGCTGCTCACGATGGAGGATTCGGGGTTCGGGCCGCTGCTCGGGGTGGGCGTGGCGATCGCCCTCCTGGGAGCGAGCGTGTGGCAGCGGAGCACGCCGATGCTCGTCGCCGGTGCGATCGGGCTGTTCTTCTACCTGGTGGCCGCGATCGTGCACTACCTGTCTGACAGCGTGGGTGTGCCCATCGCACTGTTGCTGTCGGGCGCGGTGCTGATCGGCGTGGCCGTCGTGACCGCTCGCCTGAAGCGGTTCACCGGACGCACCGACGAGGACACGGGCAGCTGAGGGGTGGAGGCCTCCGTGCCCGCCGCAGCCCCGTAAGATCCGGCCGTGGCGCGCGTCTGCTCGTCCTGCGGCACGCAGAACCCGGATCCGGCCCGGTTCTGCTTCGAGTGCTGAGAGCTACCACCTGGGGTGGGAGCCGGTGATCGCCGGGTCCGTGGCGCGCGGCCGTGGGGACGAGGCCACCGCCGCCGAGATCTTCGTTGGGGGCGCCGCGGACGTGGGCGAGCGGCTGGAGCTGTGGGGTGGTCTGCAGCTCCTGGTGGAGGCGATCCGGTCGCTCGTCGGGTCGGGCCGGGGAGCCGAGGCGGGCCCGTTCCGTGGTCGACTGGTCGAGTTCGCCGGCACGAGCGTCCCGGCCAGGCGTTCCTGGCGTGGGCCGAAGGGCTGCTCCACGCGGATCGCGGCGCCTTGGCGCGCGCGGCGGCCGCGTTCGAGGCGATCGAGCGACAGGTGGAACAGGGTCGTGTCCTCCTCGATCTCGGTTCGATCGGCGAGGCGGGAGCCGCGGACCGAGGCCGGGACCTGCTGGCCGCCTGCGGTGCGCGGCTCTACCTGCCCTTGACGGGCGTCGCGCCCGGGACGTAGGTTGCGGCCGAGATGAACGGCGCTCTCGACAGCACCGCTGTTGCCGAGCTGACCGAGCGGTTCTCTGGCGCGGTCCTTGGGCCGCAGGACCCCGGGTATGACGAGGCGCGGCGCGTGCACAACGGCTCGATCGACAAGCGGCCGGCGTTGATCGCGCGCTGCCGGGGGACCGCCGACGTGGTCGACGCGGTCCGCTTCGCGACCGAGCACGGTCTGGAGATCGCGGTGCGCGGCGGTGGGCACAACGTGGCCGGCCGCGCGGTGTGCGAGGGCGGCCTGATGATCGACCTCGCGCCCATGAAGGGCATCAGCGTCGACGCCGAACGCCGAACGGCCCGGGCGCAGGGCGGGGTCACGTGGCGAGAGTTCAACCGCGAGACCCAGCTGCACGGGCTGGCCACGACCGGCGGAGTGATCTCGACGACGGGGATCGCCGGGCTCACGCTGGGCGGCGGGATCGGCTACCTGATGGGCATGCACGGCCTCTCCATCGACAACCTGATCGGGGCCGAGGTGGTGACGGCGACCGGCGAGGTGCTCCGGGCCGATGCCGAGAACCACGCCGACCTGTTCTGGGCGCTCCGCGGCGGCGGCGGGAACTTCGGCGTCGTCACCTGGCTGGAGTACCGGCTGCACCCGGTGGGACCGATGGTCACCGGTGGGCTCGTGGCCCACCCATTCGAGGCGGCCGGCGACGTGCTCCGGTTCTTCCGCGACACGACGCCCTCGTGGCCCGACGAGCTGACCGGGTTCGCCGGACTGGTCCACGCGCCCGACGGTTCGGGCGCGCCGATCGTCGCTGTGGTCGCCGTGCACTGCGGCTCGCCGGAGGAAGGCGAGGAGGCCGTGGCTCCGATCAAGGCGTTCGGGTCGCCGATCTTGGACGCCATGGGACCGATGTCCTACGAGGCGACCGCCTCGTTCCTCGACGAGGGGTATCCGGCCGGTGCACGGAACTACTGGAAGTCGAACTTCCTGCAGGTGCTGGACGACGACGCGATCGACACGATGATCGCCCGGTTCGCATCATGCCCGTCGCCGATGAGTGGACTGGCGATGGAGCACGTGCACGGGGCCGTCACCAGGGTCGGGCTCGCCGAGACGCCGTTCCCGTTCCGGCACGAGGGGTACAACCTCCTGATCACGTCCGAATGGCTCGAGCCCGAGGAGGACGAGCCCAACATCGCGTGGACACGCGAGACCTACGACGCGCTGCGTCCGCACTTCGCGGACCTGCGCTACGTCAACTATCTCGATGACGACGAAGATGACCCCGCGGCATCGGCGTACGGTCCCAACCACGACCGGCTTCGCGCGGTGAAGGCCACCTACGACCCCGAGAACCTGTTCCACCTCAACCAGAACATCCGTCCCTGAGGGCTAAGCTCGTCCAACATGTCCCCGGCCGAGCGGTTCGACCTCGTGGTGGTCGGAGGTGGCGCTGCCGGCGAGCGCGGCGCCGCGCAGGCCTCCTACTTCGGCAAGCGGGTAGCGGTCATCGAGCGCCGGTCCGAACCTGGTGGCGCCACCGTCCACACCGGGACCCTTCCCTCCAAGACCCTCCGCGAAGCGGCGCTGTTCCTGTCGGGCTACCGACAACGCGACCTGTACGGGGTTTCCGTCGAGGTCGACCCCGGCCTCGAGGTCGCCGCGCTGATCGAGCGCAAGAACGCGGTTCGGCTGCTGGAGACCGACCGGATGCGCGGGAACCTCACCCGCCACCGCGTCGAGCTGGTGCACGGGCGGGCGCGCCTGGTCGACGTCACCACCGTCGAGGTGACCGACGATGCCGGTGAGCGGCGACAGCTGACCGCCGACGCCATCCTGATCGTGACCGGCTCGAGCCCGTTCCGGCCCCCCGGCATCCCGTTCGAGGACCCGGACGTGCACGACTCCGACTCCATCCTGGAGATCGATCGTCTCCCCGCCTCGCTCGTGGTCCTGGGCGGCGGTGTGATCGGGTGCGAATACGCCTCGATGTTCGCGGCGCTCGGCTGCGACGTGCATCTCATCGAGCGGCGCGAGCCGCTCCTGCCGTTCATCGACGCCGAGATCGTCGAGCGCATGACCGCGGGGATGGCCGAGCTCGGCGTGACCCTCCATCTCGGCGAGCGGGCCGAGACCGTCGAACGCCGCGACGGGCGCCTCGTCTGCGCGTTGCCCTCGGGGCTCGAGCTCGCGGCCGACAAGGTGCTGGTGACGGCGGGCCGCGTCGGCAACACGGCCGGCCTCGGGCTCGAGGCGCTCGGCGTGAAGACCGACGAGCGAGGCCGGATCATGGTGGACGAGACCTTCCGTACCGCCGCGCCGGGCGTGTATGCGGCCGGTGACGTGATCGGGTCACCGGCGCTCGCGTCGTCCTCGATGGAGCAGGCGCGGGTCGCCGTGTGCCACGCGTTCGGGTTCGCCTACAAACAGGAGGTGTCCGCGCTGATCCCCTACGGGGTGTACACGATCCCCGAGGTGAGCACCATCGGGCTCATCGAGGCCGACGCCGCAGCCCGGGGGATCGACGCCGTCGCCGGTCGCGCCTCGTTCCGTGACAACGCGCGCGGCGCGATCATCGGAGACCGCGACGGGATGCTGAAGCTGGTGTTCGACCGAACGACGCGGCGCCTGATCGGGTGTCACTGCGTGGGGGAGCGCGCCTCCGAGCTCGTGCACGTGGGGCAGGCCGTGATGGTGCTCGGGGGCACCGTTGAGACCTTCATCGAGATGGTCTTCAACTACCCGACGCTCAGCGAGACGTACAAATACGCGGCGTACGACGCGCTCGGGCAGCTGGGCGCGACGGAGACGCAGGCGTAGGT
>CAZZND010000047.1:0-18941 GCA_964655465.1 uncultured Actinomycetes bacterium | reverse complement strand
AGCAGCCAGCACGCCGCGGCGCTCGGCGCTGCCATGCTGCAGGACGCCGGGCGGAGCGCCCATGCGGTGTCTTCCATGCAGTTCGTGCGGAACGCCCCGATCGTGGGCCCGCACGACGGGGTGGTCATCATCACCCACAGCGGGCACAGCTCCTACGCGATGGCGGCGCGGGCGCTCGCGTTCAGCGCGGGACTGCAGACGTTCACCATCTGCCGGTACGGGACGGGCCTGAACGACGTGGTCGAGACCGTGGAGCGCGAGCCGACCGAGACCACCAGCGTCGGCTACACCACCTCGCTCGTGGCGCTCGCGATGGTTGCCGCCGAGATGGGCGCCGATTCCGTCACCGCCGATGCCCTATCCCTCGTGCCGGGATCCGTACGGGGCGCGATCGATGCCCCGGGGCTCGAGGGCGTCCACGTGCCCGGTCGCGCGCTCGTCTTCGCTGGTGCGGGACCGGCCGCGGTCACCGCGGCCGAGGGCGCGCTCAAGGCCCGTGAGGCGTCGCGGATCTTGGCCATCGGGCACGACGCCGAGTACCTCCTGCACGGGTCGGTCGCCGCGCTGACGTCGCAGGACGTGCTGGTCGCCCTGCTGCCCCCCGACGAGGACGGGCTCGTGAGTGCGCTCGCCGGTGCCGCGCGGGCCGAGGGTCTCGGCGTCGTTCGCGTACAAGAGCCAGCTCCCTTGCCACCGTTGCTCGCGCAGATCCCGCTCGTGGTGCGGCTGCAGATCCTGGCGCTCATGCTCGCGAAGGCCAAGGGCACCGACCCCGACACGCCGATCACCGGCCACTGGTCCGATCCCTCGCTCTGGTCGATCGGCGCGCCGTAGCGGGTCAGTCGGCAGGCCGGGGAGCGCTGATCGCGGGCTTCACCAGGTAGGGCCGGAGGGCCGCGAGCTCGCGCAGGCCCACCTTGGCCGTGAGCCGCGTGCCGTCGGGCTCCGCGATCGCCTCGATGACCTCGGCGCGTTCGTAGACCATCGCGACCAGGTCCCCGCGCACCCACGGCACGAGCGCCTCGACGCTCACCGGTGGATGGGGCAGCGTCTCGGCGACCGAGCCGAGCAGCCCCTCGAGCCCCTCCCCCGTGAGCGCCGACACGGCCACCGAGCCGGGGAACCGGCGTGCGAGCCGCACCCGATCGGGCCCCGGCACCCTGTCGATCTTGTTGAGGGCGAGGACCTCGGGGATGTTGGCCGCTCCGATCTCCTCGAGCACCCTGCGGACGTCATCGATCTGCCGCTCGACCTCGGGGCTCGAGGTGTCGGCCACATGCACCACCAGATCGGAGAGCGTGACCTCCTCGAGGGTCGAGCGGAACGCCTCGACCAGGTCATGGGGAAGCTTGCCCACGAACCCGACCGTGTCGCTGATCGTCGCGCGGCGTCCGCCCGGCAGCACGACCTTGCGCGTCGTGGGGTCAAGCGTCGCGAACAGCTGGTCGGCGATGATCACGTCGGCACCGGTGATCTGTCGCATCAGCGTGGATTTGCCCGCGTTCGTGTACCCGGCGATCGCCACCTGGGGAAGGTTGGACTCCTGACGCCGGGCGCGCTTGGTGTCGCGGGTCTCGCGAAGCGCCTTCACGTCGCGACGGAGCTTCGCGAGACGGCGGCCGATATGACGCCGGTCCATCTCGAGCTTCGTCTCGCCGGGACCTCGCGTGCCGATCGGGCCGCCGGTGCCACTCGTGCTCCCCAGACGGCTCATCGCCTCGCCCCAGCCACGCAGACGCGGCAAGAGGTAGTTCAGCTGCGCGAGCTCGACCTGGGCCTTGCCCTCGCGCGTATGCGCGTGGAGCGCGAAGATGTCGAGGATCAACGCGGTGCGGTCGAGCACCTTCACCTTCAGCCGCGATTCGAGCGAGCGCAGATGCCCGGGAGAAAGCTCCTCGTCGAAGATCACGAGCTCGGCGCCCGTGGCGTGCAGGAGTCCGTGCAGCTCCTCGACCTTGCCTTTGCCGATCCAGTACTGATGGTCGGGCTGGGTCCGGCTCTGCACCAGACGGCCGACCGGTTCGGCGCCCGCCGAGTCGGCGAGCGCCGCGAGCTCGTCGAGGTCCTCCTCGCGGATGCCCGGGCCGATCCCGACCAAGATCGCCTTCTCGTACGCGATCGAACGCCAGGTGGCGGCGATCGGCGACTCGAGGATGCGGTCGTCGGGGCGGGGTGCGGGACGGTCGGCCACGGGTCAGCCCATCGAGGAGCCGTGGTCGCGCAGGAGGTCGTTCAGCGCCACCTTGTCCTCGGTCGCCTCGCTGCGGTAGCCGACGATCAACCCGCACGGCAGACCGTATGAGCCTGCGGGGAACTCCCGTGGCCGGCTCCCGGGGATCACGATGGCGCGCGCGGGAACGGCGCCGCGGTGCTCCACGGGCTCGGCCCCGGTGACGTCGATCACGGGGGTGTTCGCGGTCAGCACGACGCCGGCGCCGAGCACGGCCTCGCGACCGACGCGCACGCCTTCGACCACGACGCAGCGGGAGCCGACGAACGCGCCGTCCTCGACGATGACCGGTGCGGCTTGGACGGGCTCGAGCACCCCGCCGATCCCGACGCCGCCGGCGAGGTGGACGCCGGCGCCGATCTGCGCGCACGAGCCGACGGTGGCCCAGGTGTCGACCATCGTGCCGGCCCCGACCCACGCCCCGATGTTCACGTAGCTCGGCATCAGGACGACGCCGGGCTCCAGGTGGGCGCCGTAGCGGGCCGTGGCCGGCGGCACTACCCGCACGCCCAGGTGCGCGTAGTCGTGCTTCAGCGGCAGCTTGTCGTGGTACTCGAACGGTCCGGCCTCGCTCGTCTCGAGGCCGCGGACCCGGAAGTACAGCAGCACGGCCTGCTTCACCCAGGTGTTGACGCGCCACCCGTCGCCGTGGGGCTCGGCCACCCTCGCCTCGCCCGTGTCGAGCATGCCGATGGCCTCCTCGACGGCTTCGGCGTCGGCCACCGGCGCTTCAGGGTCGGCCTGGAGCGCGTCCCAGGCTGCGGCGATCCGGCGCGCGAGGTCCTCGCTCATGCGGTCATCTCCGCCAGCACCTCGTCGAGCCGCTCGACCGCGCGGTCGCACTCCTCCTCGGTGGGCACCATCGCCATCCGCACGTACCCCTCCCCTTCCGGTCCGAAGAACGACCCGGGTGCGACGATCACGTCGGCCCGTTCCAACAGATCGTAGGCGAAGGCCACCGACGGTCGCCCGGCTGGCACCTTCACCCACAGGTAGAAGGTGGCGCGGCTGCCCGCGACCGCCACGTGGTGGCGGGCGAACAGGTCCAGGAACCGCCGGCGCGTCGCGGAGTAACGGTCGCGGGCAGCCGCGACGTGGGCGTCGTCGGACCAGGCCGCGATCGAGGCACGCTGGACGAACTCTTGCGGGGCCACGCCCACGCTCGGACGCAGGGTCTTGAGCGCCCTGATCAGCGCGGGGTCACCGGCCGCGAAGCCGCTCCGGTAGCCCGTCATCGATGAGCGCTTCGACAGCGTGTTGATCGCGAGCACGTTCGTGAGATCGCCGTTCTGCAGCGCGCTCGCGGGCGGCCCGTCCTCGAAGTAGAGCTCGCTATAGGCCTCATCCGAGGCGAGCAGCACGTCGTGCGCGCGGCACCGCTCGGCGGCCTCCCGCAAGAACGCGAGCGGCGCGGTCGCCCCCGTCGGGTTGTTCGGGTAATTGAGCCACAAGATCGCGCCACGGTCCCAGGTCTCGTCGCCCACCGCGTCGAGGTCGGGCAGGAACGCGTTCGCCTCGGTCAGCGGCAGCCGGCGCGTCTCAGCACCGATGTACTTGGCCCCCCGCTCGGGGATCGGGTATCCCGGCGCGGTGCAGAGCACCAGGTCCTTACCGCCGGCCGGGTCCACGACCGCCTGCGCGAGCGAGAACACCAGCTCCTTGGACCCGAGGGTGGGCAGGATCTGGGTGCCGGGATCGAGCGAGACGTCGAACCGCCGCGCCGTCCATCCCGCGATCGCGCCGCGCAGCTCGGGCAGGCCCGCCGCCCGCGGGTACGACGACGCCGGCGTGATCGCGTCGGCGAGCGCCCGGCGGATGAACGCCGGCGTTTCCGCCCGCGGGTCCCCCACGCCGAAGTCGACGACCGTCCTGCCCGCCTCGATCGCCTCGGCCTTGCGCCGGTCGAGCTCCTCGAACGGGTACGGCTCGACGTGCATCCGCGGGGACAGGGAGGTCACGACGCCGGCTCCCGCAGCAGCGCGGTCAGCAGCTCGTACGAGCGAACGAGCGCGGTCTCGCTCACCTGCTCGTCGTCCCTGTGGGCGAACGCCGGGTCGCCGGGCCCGAAGTTGACCGCCGGGATGCCGGCCTCGCCGAGCTCCGCCACCGGGGTCCAGGCCTGCTTCGCACGGACCTCGAGGTCGCCGATGGCCTTCAGCCGCTGCACGAGCGGGTTGGTGAGGGCGACCGGTCCACCGGCGGCGTTGCTCACGATCTCGACCTCGGCCTCGCGGTGACCGAGCAGCTCGCGGATCCGCGCCTCGGCCTCGCCGGGGGTGTGCGACGGCGCGTAGCGGAAGTTGACGGTGGCGGTCAGGTGGTCCGGGATCACGTTCGCGGCGATGCCTCCCTGGATGGTCGTGACGTTCACCACCTCGCGGTAGATCAGGCCGTCGATCTCGACGTCGCGGATCGGCAGGTCCGCGATCGACGCGAGCGCGATGATGCCGGCGTGGGCGGCGTTGCGGCCGAGCCAGGGGCGCGCGCTGTGCGCGGCGACCCCCCGGACCGTCACGCGGGCGTTCAGGTTGCCGAGGCACCCGATCTCGAGGGCGTTGTCGGTCGGCTCGGTCACGATGGCGAGGGCGGCCTCGTTCGCGAGCTCGGGGTGCCGCGCGAGGCACGGCGCGAGCGCGCTCTCGTCGATCTCCTCACGGCCCACGTACAGGAACCCGACGTCGAGCGCGGGCTCGAGGGAACCGGCGGCGATGTCGGCTTGCAGGGCGAGCATCACGGCGACCCCCGCCTTCTGGTCGGACGTGCCTCGCCCGTGGATCCGGCCGCCGGCGCGGCGGGCGGGCGCGCTGCCCGCGATGGGCACGGTATCGAGATGACCGGCCAGCAGGACCAGCGGCGCGCCCGCCCGCCGAGAGGGCAGGTAGAGAAGACAGGTGTCTTCGTCGTCGACGAGCGTGGATGCGGGGCCGGTGGGGGCGATCCCCCGCACGTGGTCGACGATCGCGGCCTCATCGCGGCTCACGCTCGGGATCCGGGCGAGCTCGAGGGTCAGATCGGCGAGCCGGTCCGCGACGTTCACGCGTACGCCTCCGCGAGCTCGTCGAGATCGACGGTCGCGTCGAACACGTGGGCGACCGGACCGCCCAGCAGGACATGCCCGTCCTCGCGTCGCTCGACGGTGAGCGGGCCGCCGCGGAACCGCACGGTGACGGTCGCGGGGGCGAGCCGGGCCTCGTTCGCCGCGACGGCGACCGCGCACGCGCCGGTGCCGCACGCGAGCGTCTCGCCGACACCGCGCTCCCACACGCGGACGTCGATGCCGTCGTCGCCGATACGCGCGAACTCGACGTTGGTGCGCTCGGGGAACCACTCGTGCTGTTCCAGCGCGGGTCCGATGTGCTCGACGTGCACCTGCTCGGGGTCCTCCTCGACGAACAGGACGAGGTGCGGGTTGCCCATGCTGAGGGCGCTCGCGGTCCACGTGAGCCCGCCGCCGACGTCGAAGGGCTGACCGAGGAAGGTCTCCCAGGCCGGCCCGCGCATCGGGACCCTGGCCTTCGTGAAGTTCGGGGCCCCCATGTCGACGACCGCGCCATCGCCTACCAGCTGCACGTGCCGCACGCCGGCCGAGGTCTCGACGTCGAGCTCGAGCCCGGCCTCATGGCGGTCTCTGAGATAGGCTGCGAGACAGCATATCCCATTGCCCGAGATCTCGGCCGGTGAGCCGGCGGCGTTCGTCAGGTCGAACCGGTAGGGGGCGTCGGAGCCTCGCGAGAGGCGGATCAACCCGTCGGCCCCGACACCGACCCAGCGGTCGCAGAGCGCGGGGACGTCAAGGACGCCGGCCGGCGCGTCCATCTCGTCGAGGATCAGGAAATCGTTGCCGCTCGCCTGGTACTTGGTGAGACGGAGCTCGCGCGTCACGCGGCCACCAGGTACGCGCCCACGTCGTCGAGCACCTCGATCGCGCCGGCTTCGCCGGCCTCGAACCAACGGATGCGGGGGTCGCGGCGGAACCACGCCATCTGCCGGCGTGCCAGCTCCTTCGTGCGCTTCACGGTCAGCTCCACGGCCTCGTCGAGCTCCAGCCTACCGTCGAGGTGCCGGCCGAGCTCGGCGTAGCCGATGGCCTGCGTCGACGTGAACCACGCGCCGAGCCCGCGTGAGACGAGGGCGCGTACCTCGTCGAGCCAGCCGGCCTCGAGCATCGCACCGATGCGAAGGCCGATCCGGTGGGCGAGCACCTCGCGCTCGATCCGCACTCCCGCGACGCGCACGGCCTCGGGGTCGTAGCGCTCCCACGCTTTCGCGAAGTCGCTGAACGGGGCGCCGGTGATGGCCGTGACCTCGAGCGCGCGGATGATCCGCCGGACGTTGGCCGGGTCGATCTTCTCTGCGGCGACGGGGTCGGCCTCGGCCAGACGCGCGTACAGATCCTCGGAGCCGAGCTCGTCGGCCTCGGCTTGGAGCGCCGC
The DNA here is from genome assembly GCA_964655465.1 of uncultured Actinomycetes bacterium. Classification (GTDB taxonomy): domain Bacteria; phylum Actinomycetota; class UBA4738; order UBA4738; family HRBIN12; genus AC-51. The sequence continues at coordinate 12,278 of CAZZND010000047.1, read as the reverse complement.
GCGGACGACCGGGTCCTCGGGCGGAAACACCAGCCCGTCCACGACCGCGCGGAAGTACAGACCCGAGCCGCCGACCAGGAGCGCGTTCTCGACGCGGTCGAGTACCGCGCGGGCTTCCTCTTGGAACCGCGACACGGTGAACCGCTCCGAGGGCTCGGCCAGGTCCAAGAGGCGGTGCGGCACCCGCGCGCGATCGCCCGCCGTCGGCTTCGCCGTCCCGATGTCCATCCCCCGGTACACGAGCATCGAGTCGACCGACGCGATCTCGGCGCCGAGCGACCCTGCGAGGGCGAGGGCCGCCTCGGACTTGCCGCTCGCGGTCGGGCCCACGAGGGCGCGGAGCATCAGACCGCGGCGGGCGCGGGCGCCGCGACCCGGCCCAGCAGGTGATGGGACGCGGCCTCGGTGACCACCGCGTCGGTGAACGTGCCTGGCGCGAGCGGCTCGTCGAGGTGCACGATCCGGTTCGTTCGCGTGCGCGCCTGGGTCGAGCCGGGCTTCTTCCCCTCCCCTTCGACCAGGACCTCGAGGGTGCGTCCGACCTGCTCGCGGTTCCGATCGAAGGTGATGGCGTTCTGCCGCTCCATGAGCCGGTCGAACCGCTCCTGCACGACCTCCTTCGGGATCTGGTCCTCCATGGTGGCGGCGCGTGTGCCCGGTCGCGGCGAGTACTGGAACATGAAGGCGCTGTCGAACCGCGCGCGCTCGACGACCTCGAGGGTCTGAAAGAAGTCCTCCTCGGTCTCGCCCGGGAAGCCCACGATGACGTCGGTCGAGACGGCGATGCCCGGGATCGCAGCGCGGATCCGGTCGAGCCAGTCGAGGTAGCGCTCGCGCCGGTAAGACCGCTGCATCGCCTTGAGGACCGCGTCGGAGCCCGACTGCAGCGGGAAGTGGATGTGCTCGCAGACCTTCTCGGACCCGGCCATCGCCTCGATCACGTCGGGCGTGAAGTCGTGCGGGTGCGGCGAGGTGAACCGGATCCGCCGGAGACCGTCAACCTGGTTGACCATCCGCAGCAGCTCGGCGAACAGCGGCTTCCGCGACGACCCGGGGACGGTCACGTCGCGACCGAACGTGTTCACGTTCTGCCCGAGCAGCGTGACCTCGACCACACCCTGCGCGACGAGGCCCTGAACCTCGGCGAGGATGTCGCCGATCGCGCGCGACCGCTGCGGTCCGCGGACGAGCGGCACGATGCAGAACGTGCAGGCGTTGTCGCAGCCGGGCGCGATCGAGACCCAGGCGCGGAAGGCGTCCTTGCGGGCGGCGGGCAACGCGCTCGGGAACGTCTCGGTGTATTCGGCCACGTCCATCTGCGGCCCCTCGGTGTCGGCGCGCTGCAGCAGGTCGAGCAGGTGCGGAAGCGCATGCGTGCCGACGACCACGTCGACCCACGGGGCCTTGCGCTGGATGAGCCCCTGGTCCTTCTGGGCGAGACAGCCCGAGACGACGATCCGCAGGTCCGGGTTCGCGTCCTTGAGCGGCTTCAGATGGCCAAGGTTGCCGTAGAGCTTGTTGTCGGCGTTCTCGCGGATCGCGCAGGTGTTGAGGACGATGACCCGGGCGTCGCCAGGGTCGGTCGCCGGCGTCATGCCGTCGGCCATGAGGACGCCGCCGATCCGCTCGGAATCGTGCTCGTTCATCTGGCACCCGAAAGTGCGGATCAGGAACTTCGGCTCCATGTTGCCGACCAGGCTACCCCGTCTGGGTCACTCCCTTGAGGGCTACCTCGCGTACTCGGTGGCGCGGGTCTCCCTGATCACCGTGATCCGGATCTGCCCGGGGTACTGGAGCTCCTCCGCGACCTGCTTCGCGATGTCGCGTGCGATCACCTGCGCCGCCAGATCGTCGACGGCCTCGGGCTGCACCAGCACGCGGACCTCGCGGCCGGCCTGCATCGCGTAGACCTTCTCGACGCCTTCGAACGCCGTGCAGATCTCCTCCAGGCGCTTCAGGCGCTTCACGTAGGTCTCGATCGATTCGCGACGCGCTCCGGGGCGTCCTCCGGAGATCGAGTCGGCGATCTGAGCGAGCACCGCGGCGATCGTGCGCTGCTCGACCTCCCCGTGGTGCGACTCGATGCAGTGCACGACCTCGGGGTCCTCCTTCATCCGTCGAGCGATCTCGGCCCCGATGATGGCGTGGGAGCCCTCGACCTCGTGGGTGACGGCCTTGCCGATGTCGTGCAGGAAGGCGCCGCGCTTCGCGATGGTGGGGTCTACCCCCAGCTCGGCCGCGAGCGACGCCGCGATGTGCGCCGACTCGACGAGGTGTTTGAGGACGTTCTGCCCGTAGCTGGTCCGGTACTGCAGTCGTCCGAGCAGCTTGATCATCTCCGGGTGGATGCCGGTGATCTGCACCTCCGCGACCGCGTCCTCGCCCGCGCGGCGGATCCGCTCCTCGAGCTCGCCCATCGACCGCTCGTGGACCTCCTCGATCCGCGCCGGGTGGATCCGGCCGTCTTGGACGAGCTTCTCCAGGGTCATCCGCGCAGCCTCCCGCCGAACCGGGTCGAACGAGCTCAGCACGACGGCCTCGGGGGTGTCATCGATGATGATGTTGACGCCCGTCGTCGCCTCGAAGGCTCGGATGTTGCGGCCCTCGCGCCCGATGATCCGCCCCTTCATGTCCTCGCTCGGGAGGGTGAACACGGCGACGGTGGACTCGGCGGTCTGCTCGGAGGCGACCCGCTGGATCGCGATGGTCAAGATCTTGCGGGCTCGCTCCTCGCCCTCCTCGCGAGCGTGCTGCTCGATCTCGCGGACCTGGGACATAGCGGACCGCTTCGCGTCGTCGACGACCTCGCCCGCGAGCGCCTCGCGGGCTTCGCTCGAGGTCATGCCGGCAACCTTCTCGAGCTCGACACGGTGCTGCTCGGCGGCCCGTTCGAGCCGCTCGCGCACGAGGCTCAGCTTCTCGCCGCGCTCCTCGAGCTCGGCGTCGCGGGCGTCGAGCTTCTGGGTCCGCGTACGGATCTCGACCTCGGCGTCCTCGATGCGGCGCTCGAGCCGGGCGATCTCGTGGCGGCGCGCCTTGACGTCGTTCTCCGCCTCGCGACGGAGCTGGGCTCCGTCGGCCTTGGCGTCCTCGACCGCCTTGCGGAGGATCTTGGCGGCCTCCTGCTCGGATCGGGCGGCCTTCTGTTCGGCGACGACCAGCTGCTGCTGCGCTTGCTGCTCGATCGAGCGGGCGTTGGACTTCGCCATCGTCGCGCGGGCGAAGAACCCGGCGGCGATGCCGACCGCGAGGGCGGCGATGCCGACGAAGACCGGGGTCATGGGTCCTCCCTGGGTTACTGAGGGAGAGGACCGTTCGGCCCCCGCGTCACAGGCGTCCGTGAGTGGAGTGGGCGCGCTGCGCCCTAGAGTTCCCCGCGCTCCTCGGGGTGGGTGGGTGCTCGTGTCGGAAGTCGTTCGCTCACGGTTCGGTGTGCCTCCAGGTGCGTGACATCAGGGTGTCCGGTCGGTTACCTCTCGGCTGCGGGTGCGTTTTCCACACCTTAGGCCCGACCCGGCGATGAGGCAAGCCTTAGTCCTCGAAGGACTCCACCGCAAGGGCTCTACGCGCGGCGCGTCGGGCGACGTCGGGGGCGTAGCCGCGCCTCGCGAGGAAGCCGAACAGGCGCTTGAACGCGACCTGAGGCTCGAGCTCACGGAGCCTCGAGCTGCGGGTCACCGCCAGCTGATCCGCCGCCGTCTGCTCGTCGATCCCAGCGTCGTCAAGGACCTCGGTGGCGATGCCACGGTCCACGCCGGCGAGGGCGAGCTTGCCGGCGACGAAACGGCGCGATTCGCCGCGGCGGCCCATCCGGCTCTCGACGACCGCGCGCGCGAACGCCGCGTCGTCGATGAGACCGACGGCCTCGAGCCGCTGGAGCTCCTGGTCGACCGCGCCGGGTTCGAACCCCGCTTGGACGAGCCGGCGCTCAAGCTCCCTGCGGCTGCGTTGCCGAACCGCCAGGAGCCCGAGCGCCCGCTCGTGGATGTCCTTCCGCTTCCCGCCCTTAGGGGCTAGCCCTTCCCCTGGCTCCAGCCCCGAGCGGTCGGCGTCAGGCACCGGGTTACGCGTCCTTCTTCGACGCCTTCGCGACGGGCTCGCGGGCCTCGTCGACGATGAGGTCCGGTACGATCTCGATCGGCTGGTCGTCTTCGTCGGAGAACCCGTTCAGACCGACCGCGTCCCGGACCTTGCGCTCGATCTCATCGCGCATGTCGGTGTGCTCGGCCAGGAAGGCCTTGGCATTCTCGCGGCCCTGCCCGAGCTGCTCGCCTTCGTAGGTGAACCAGGCGCCGGCCTTCTTGACGATCTCGAGGTCGACCCCGACGTCCAGGAGCGAGCCCTCCTTGGAGATGCCCTTGCCATACATGATGTCGAACTCGCACTGACGGAAGGGCGGTGCGACCTTGTTCTTGACGACCTTCACGCGGGTACGCGAGCCGACGACCTCTTGGCCGTCTTTGAGGTTCTCGATCTTTCGGACGTCCAGGCGGACCGACGAGTAGAACTTGAGCGCCCGCCCGCCGGGCGTTACTTCAGGCGAGTTGTGCACCACGGTGCCGTCGACGAGGTAGTTGTGCGTGCCCTCTACCTGGATGTCGAAGCGATGCATCGAGCGTGTCGTGGGCTTCGCGTGGATGTCCAAGATCGGCATGGGGACGAGCTCCCTGCGCGATGGCACGAAGTCCGAGATCACCCCGAACCGACCGCGGAACCGCGGCAGCAGCTTGTACTGCATCGACGGCTGCACGTAGGGCGCCACGAGAGCGTGCAGCTTCGTGGTCTCGTCCTTGGCAAACACGAGGACCGCCTTGCCTGCCCGGTCGATCAGCTTGGGCTCGATCCCCCACGTGTCGCGGAGGTGGTCGGCCACGCGACGCCGAGTCCCGGGCTCCATCGCCTGGACGCAGATCTCTGAGCGACCGCTCCCGTCACGCGTCCGCTCTTGCAACCCCTTCGCCCGGAGGGAGAATGTCCCGTCGTCCATGTACCAGATCGCGACCGAGAGCGGGGTGAGGGCCTTGAGGTACTCCTCGTTGAAGACCTTCTTCCCCCCGATGTAGACGGCCTGACGGAGCGCCGCCAACTCGACCAGCGGCGTGACGTCGTGGCTCACGACTCCCCGCTCATCCGTGCTTCGCGAAGTTCCGATGTTCGCGAACAATGAAGCCTTCCAGTCCGCGTACTCGGTCTGCTTCGCCCCGTGGCCCAGGCGGAACCGCGCGGCGTGACCGCTCTTGCTCGGCGACAGCGCGCCGTCCCCCATCAGGCCACCGAGGACGACCTCCCACTGCTGCTCGGAAAGCCGGATGTCCGCCGACTGCAGAACCCGGTCGCCTACATGTAGCTCCTGGGCCTCGCGCCACCCGCCGGGCGTGAGTAGCTGATGGTTCCCGGTGCAGGCGAACTGCGAGCGCCCGTTGCCCGAGGGCTTCGCGACCGTGAACTGGAAGAAACGGTCGGTGACGCCGTTGTCGTACCAACCGGTGACCTTCTTCGCCACGACCTCACCCCGCTCGGGGTCGTATGACAGGACCTCGACGGGGAGCTTCTGGTTCACGATCTTGCCGATCTTCTCCTGCGTGCCGTCGGCAAGTGTGACCCGCGTGCTGTAAGAGAAGCAGCCGTACATAACTCCGATCTTCTCGCGGAGCTGGTTGATGAAGATCGCCGTTGTGTCGAACTTGGAGAGCGACCCCGAGAGCTTGCGCATAGCCTGGGACATCAGCCGCGCCTGCAGACCGACGTGCGTGTCGCCCATCTCGCCCTCGAGCTCGGCGCGGGGCACGAGGGCAGCCACCGAGTCGATCACCACGAGCGTGAGCGCGCCCGAGCGCACGAGCATGTCGGCGATCTCGAGGGCCTGCTCGCCCGAGTCGGGCTGGCTGACGAGCAGCTCGTCGATGTTGACCCCGAGCTCGCGCGCGTAGGTCGGGTCCAGGGCGTGCTCGGCGTCGATGAACGTCGCGATGCCACCCTGACGCTGGGCCTCGGCGATGATGTGCAGCCCGACCGTGGTCTTGCCCGAGCCCTCGGGCCCGAAGATCTCGACGATGCGGCCACGCGGGATGCCGCCGACCCCGAGCGCGATGTCGAGGGCGAGGGAGCCCGTGGGGATGGTGGTGATGCCGGCGCCGGCGGGGTGCTCGCCCAGCCTCATGACGGCGCCCTTGCCGTGCTGCTTCTCGATCTGCTGGAGGGTGACCTCCAACATCTGGTCGCGGTCCACGCGATCCTCCTTCCGATCCCTGCCCACCCCGGAGGAGGACCGGGCGAGCGTTCCGTTGGTGCGGCTGAGCACGGTAGCGGTAGGGTCCGACATAACTTACACCCCTGTGATCAGGCGGGTTCCCGGAGCGGAGCCCGCGAGCGTGATCGAACGCTAATCGAACAGATGTTCGAGTGCAAGCAGCGAGCTCTCCCGAGGATCTACGTGTCGAGGTCGGTGGACACGAAACTCGACGCACCTGCGCTGCCCTGCTCAGTCGTCGTCGCCTGGTCGGCGGAGCTTCTTCGTCCGGGCCCGGCGCTTCTTCTCGGCGAGTCGTCGCTCCACGGCCGCGCGACTCGGCTTCGTCGGCCGTCTCCGGGGCGGTGGCGGCGCGATCGCCTTCACGAGCACGGCCGCGAGCCGTTCGCGCGCGGTCTCGCGGTTGCGGCGCTGCGAACGATCGGCCGAGGCGGTGATGGTCAGCACGCCGTCGACGAGGCGGCGCGAAAGGCGTTCCATAGCTCGGGCACGCTGGATCGGACCGAACGCGGAGCTCCGTGCGACGTCGAAGCTGAGCGCCACGCGCGAATCCGATGTGTTCACCCCCTGACCGCCCGGACCGGAGGCGTGTGAGAAGCGCCAGTGCAGCTCGCGTTCGGGGATGAGCACCGAACGCGACACGCGGAGGGGCCCGAACGCCATCCCCGAAGGGTAATCCGTGGTGCCTGCACCACTGCACCGATAGCCGGATGACGTCACGATCGCGGCATGCAGCCGGCCCGGAACCTGGGCGCGGGGATCGCCGGCGGTGCGCTCGCGGGGCTCCTCGCCGGGGGTATCGGCGGGCGTCTCGCGATGTTCATCCTGCGGCTGACCTCCGCGCCGGAGCTGCACGGCCTCCTCACCGATGACGGCTTCACCATCGGCTCGTTCACGAGCGAGACCGCGTTCCTGCTCGCGTTCACCACCTTCTTCGGGGTCGCCGGTGGGCTGCTCTACCTCGTCGTCCGGCCGTGGTTCCCCGCGAGGCGCCGCGCGGCGGCGATGGGCGTATCCTTCGGGCTCGTCCTCGGCGCGCGGGTGATCCGGACCGACGGGATCGACTTCGCGGTGCTCGATCCGCTCTGGCTCGCGATCGTGCTGTTCCTGCTGGTGCCGGCCCTCTACGGCGTCGTGCTGTCGCTCGCTGTCGAGCGGTTCCTCCGGGAGCGGTCCGTGGTCCAGCGGTGGCCGCTGTGGGTGGTTGCGCCCCTCGGGCTGCTGCTCGTACCGCTCCTGTCGATCGCCGAGATCGGCGCGCTGCTCGTCGTGCTGTTCGTGGTGGCGTGGTTCGTGGTCCACGCCTCACCGCGGCTGCTCACGCTCTGGGAACGGTCGCCGGTGGTCGCGTGGATCGGCCGCCTGGTGCTCGCGCTCGTGGCGGCGGCGAGCCTCGTCGAGATCGTGCGGGACTCGATCGAGATCTTGTAGGGGTGGCCGCTCACCAGTACCGCGCGGTCGACATCGCGAGCACCGCGACGAGCAACAGCGCGAAGCTCACGCGCGCGAGCACCTTCAGCCGACCCTGGAGCGCGCCCATCTCGGCGGCGACCTCGGGGGTGGGCGGCGCACCCGATGCCGCCACCTCGCGGCCGAGCGCCAGCAGGCGCCCGACCCCGGGTCGGGTGCCGAATGCACCGATCCCCATCGCGGCGATCGCGGCGACCATCCCGACGGTGAGGATCGCGCCGTAGGACGTCGAGATCCAGTCGCCGAGGCTCCCGGCGCGCTCCCAGTGGTGCCAGTACAGGAACAGGCCGGCCACGATGGTGATCGCGGCGAGCGTCAGGATCCAGTCGACCAGATGGCGCCTGCCGAGCAACTCCCCCATGAACGGCGCGCCGGTCGGCGCGATCGCCGCGGCGCTCGGCTGGATGAAGAACACGAACAGGAACACCGCGCCGACCCAGCACACCCCCGCCAGGATGTGCACGATCCGGAACACCACCATGTAGGTCTCCGCTGCGACCACCGCGTGTCTCCCTTCCGATGTCGCACGACGTTACCCCACGGCCGCCCGGCCTCGCTATCCTGTTCGTGCAGCCCGAAGCGAAGGAGAGAACCCGATGGTCAGCGAGACCGCGCTCCGCTACGACGAGCAGGAATGGCGCCCCCGTCCCACCCTGTCCGGCGCCGAGTACACCGGCGAGACCGTCTTCGCCGAGGAACGCGAGCGGATCTGGTGGGGCGACTGGGTCTGCGTCGGGCGCACCGAGGAGCTGCCCGAGCCCGGCGACTACATCGTGCGGGACCTGACCGGCGAGTCCATCTTCATCACGCACACGGCCGAGGGCGAGCTCAAGGGCTTCTACAACGTGTGCAGCCACCGCGGGACCAAGTTCCTGGACGACGAGCCGGCGGCGGGGCATGCGCGCAAAGCGTTCACGTGCCCCTACCACGGGTGGGTCTACGACCTGCGGGGGAAGCTCATCGGCACGCCGAACGTGAAGGAGGACGAGCGGTTCGACCGGTCCCGGCATGCGCTGCACGGGTTCCACGTCGAGACCCACTCGGGCTTCATCTTCGTGAACCTGACCCGCGACCAGCCCCGGCCGCTCATCGAGCAGATGGACGAGGGCGCCGAGAGCCTGTCGATGTTCGAGCGCTTCAAGCTCGACGAGCTCCGCGTCGGTGTGCGTCTGGTCTACGAGGTCGAGGCGAACTGGAAGATCGTGGTCGAGAACTACAACGAGTGCCTGCACTGCCCGACCGTGCACCCCGAGCTCGTCCAGGTGGTGCCGCTGTTCCGCTTCGGGGAGGTGTGGGACGAGGTGACGCGCGACGACGGCAACTGGATGCGCGAGGGCGCCACGAGCTTCACGATCTCGGGCGAGTCCCAGCTGCCGAAGCTCCCGGACCTGGAGCCCGAGGACTACTCGATGTACTACGGGGCGTACCAGTTCCCGAACCTGATGCTGAACCTGCATCCGGACTGCGTCATGTACTACATCGGGTACCCGACGGGGCCGAAGCACACGACCGTTGTTTCGGAGTACCTGTTCCGGCCCGAGACCATCGCGGATCCGGCGCGGTTCAAGCCCGAGCCCGTGGTCGAGCTGTGGGACCTGATCTCGAAGCAGGACTGGGAGGTGTGCCAGCGGGCGCAGACGGGCGTGGGCTCGCGCGCGTTCACCACCGGCGTCTACCCGCGCCAGGACCGGTTCCTGTACGACTTCAACGAGCGTTACCGCAAGGAGATGGGCAAGGCGCTGCTCGGGTAAGCGCTAGAGGCCGATCGCGCGCTCGAGACGTTCCAGCAGCGGGATCTGGGCCGCCTTGATCTTCGTTCGAGCGGTGTTCGGGTCGAACCACTCCACACGGTCGATCTCCGGGAACTCCTGCCGTCGCCCGGAGCGCGGCGGCCACTCCATCTCGAAGCTGTTCGAGTCGGCCGTCGAAGGATCGAGGTCGCCCTCGACCGCCCACGCCACCACGCGCTTCCCTCCGCGCTGACGGATCTCGCCGAGCTCGATAGCCTCATGGTCCGGGACCGGGTGCCCCGTCTCCTCGGCGAACTCACGGCACGCGACCTCGAACAGGTCGTCGCCCGGACCGGACTCCCCCTTCAACACCGACCACGTGTCGGCGTCCTTGCCTGCGAAGAACGGACCACCGGGATGCCCCAGCAGCACCTCGATGCCGTGGTCGGCGCGACGCCACAGCAAGATCCCCGCGCTGGTGCGACCCGTGTTCCGGCTCCTGGGTCCCTCGTCAGCCATCCCCGATGATGGCACCGCTCGATCCCAGAGCGAGCGGAGCGCCACAGCGCCGTGGTGCAGGCACGCTTCCCCCTGCTCGGAAGGGCGCGCATGATCGGAGATGAGGGGGTGCCCATGACGTCTCGAAGGGCAACGTGGCTGGCGTGGTCGATGTGCGTGGTAGCCGCGACGGCGATGGCCGGCACCATCGCGCTCGATGTCGCTACCTCCGCGCTCGACGTCTTCACCATCCTTGGCCCCCCGTCGGTCCTGGCGTTCTCGGTCGTCGGGGCACTGATCGCGTCGCGCCGGCCGGACAACCCCATCGGGTGGATCCTCTGTGCCGTCGGCCTGTCCTTCGCGCTCGGGAGCCTCTCGGGCGAATACGCGCCGTACGCGCTCCTCACCGAGCCGGGGTCGTTACCGGGCGGCGACGTGATGGCCTGGCTCTCGGTGTGGATCTGGCCTCCGGGTATCATCCTCGTCCTCACCTACCTGCTCCTGCTCTTCCCCGATGGCAAGCTCCCGTCGCGGCGGTGGAGGCCCGTCCTGTGGCTCGCCGCGGTGGCCCTGGTGTTGACGGTCATCCCGGTCGCCCTCGCGGCCTGGCCTATCAGGGGTCCGATACTCGCGAACATCAGCGAGGAGGCCCCGGCCGAGTCGTCGACCGCCTTCAAGGCCGCGTACGACATCCAGGTCGCCGGCGTCCTGCTCATGTTCATCCTCGGGATCGCCTCAGCCGCCTCTCTCGTCATCCGGTTCCGGCGTGCGACGGGCGACGAACGAGCACAGCTCAAGTGGTTCGCGTACGCGGGCGCGTTCCTGGTGGCGGTCGTCATCGCGAACAGCCCCTTGTTCCATGTGGGGGGGAACGTCCTGCCAGGGATCGCGCTCATGATGGTCCCGGTAGCGGTCGGGATCGCGATGTTCAAGTACCGCCTCTACGACATCGACGTCATCATCAACAAGACCGTCGTCGTCGCCGTGCTCGCCGCGTTCGTGACCGCCGTGTACCTCGCGATCGTGGTCGGGATCGGCACGGCGATCGGCACGACAGGGGAACCGAACCTCGTGCTCTCCATCGCGGCGACGGCGATCATCGCGCTCGCTTTCCAGCCCTTGCGCGAGCGTGCGCGGCATCTGGCCGACCGCGTCGTCTACGGCAAGCGAGCGACACCCTACGAGGTCCTGTCTGAGTTCTCCGAGCGGATTTCCGGCGCCTACTCCACCGAGGACGTCTTGCCGCGGATGGCGCGCATCCTCGGGGAAGGAACGGGGGCAACGGGTACCGAGGTGTGGCTGCGGGTCGGGGAGCGGCTGCAGCTCGCCGCCTCGTGGCCCGAAGACGGGGAGTCTGAGAAGGCACCGGTCCCGCTCCCGGACGGCGGGCTCCCTGCGTTCCCCGACGCCGAGAGGTCCGTTCCGGTCCGCTATCAGTCTGAGCTTCTCGGTGCGCTCACCCTGACCAAGCCGCCGAACGAGCCGGTCACGCCGGCGGAGGAGAAGCTGCTGTTCGATCTCGCCTCTCAGGCCGGGTTGATGCTCCGCAACGTCCGGCTCACCGCCGAGCTCCAGGCCCGGCTGGTTGACCTGCGCGCCTCTCGCCAACGCCTGGTGGCAGCACAGGACGAGGAGCGCCGGAAGATCGAGCGCAACATCCACGACGGAGCGCAGCAGCAGCTCGTCGCGCTGGCGGTGAAGCTGCGCCTCGCGCAGAGCCTCGCGCGGTCCGAAGAGGCCGCCAAGACCGGAGAGATGCTGGACGGCCTGCAGGCGGAGACCGCGGACGCGCTCGAGAACCTGCGCGACCTCGCACGCGGGATCTATCCGCCGCTCCTCGCCGACAAGGGTCTCACCGCCGCGCTCGAGGCGCAGGCGCGGAAGGCGCCGATCCCGACCGCGGTCGACTCCGACAGGATCGGCCGCTATCCCCCGGAGATCGAGGCAGCCGTCTACTTCTGCTCACTCGAGGCTCTGCAGAACGTCGGGAAATACGCGGAGGCCTCGAGAGCGACCATCCGGCTCGCCGCGGAAGACGGGCAGCTGATCTTCGAGGTGACGGACGACGGTCACGGCTTCGATCCCAACACGACCGGCTACGGAACCGGCCTCCAGGGGATGACCGACCGGTTGGACGCGATCGGTGGGGTCCTCCACGTGCGCTCTGCGCCGGAGGAAGGCACGACGGTCATCGGCCGGATCCCCGCCGATCCTGTCGAGCGTGACGCCTGACCTACGCCTGCGTCTGCGTCGCGCCGAGCTTTCCCAGCGCGTCATACGCCGCGTATTTGTACGTCTCGCTGAGCGTCGGGTAGTTGAAGACCATCTCG
>CAZZND010000046.1:14933-19285 GCA_964655465.1 uncultured Actinomycetes bacterium | reverse complement strand
CAACAGCGCCATGTGTGTCGTGACGCAGTGGCAAGGGTCGACCCTCGACGAGGGCTTCCCGCCCGGCACCGACAACAACACGGTCCTCAGGCTCTGCGACCTCGTCTACGCCACCTGCCTCGATCAGTGATCGCGTCCTGAGCGGAGCGCCCCAGCCCAAGTGCCCGGGGTGGGTTCGAACATGTGGGGGTGCTGACACAGCGGGCCTCGCGGCCCAGCGCGTCTGACGGGCTTCGATCCCGCGATCTCCGCCTTGACAGGGCGGTGAGGACTCCGGACTCCTCCACAGACGCATGTTCGGTTGTCTTCGGCGCCGAGACGCCGATCGTGCAGTGCCCCCAACGGGGTTCGAACCCGTGCTTCCGCCTTGAAAGGGCGGCGTCCTAGGCCACTAGACGATGGGGACTCGGCCCGTCCGCCGGGGCCGGGGCAGTATAGCCGGGGCGGAACCGGCGAGCAGCGGTCACGATCGGGGTCCCTCGAGGCATAGGGTCGGTGAACGAGGAGGTTCGCATGCGACGAACGCTGTGGCCGACGCTCGCCGCCGTTGCGTTGTTCGCCGGCTGTGCCGATCCGGCGTCGGGGCCGGCAGACGGTTCCGTGTCTGCATCTCCCGAGGCCTCGAGCGATCGGCTCGACATCTACGAGCCGCTCATCCGCGAGATGGCCGGGCTGGAAGGGACGCCGCCCGGACCGCTCTACATCCGGAGCCTGATCTGCGAGGACGCGGCGGACATCGAGGACAAGGACGAGGTCTGTGACGACTCGTTCACCGACGCGGAACACCGAGAGCTCGCCGCCCGCCTGGCCGACGTTGCCGGCGACGTCCGTTTCATCGAGGACTGGCAAGGCATGGGGATCGCCGGGCAACCTCGCGAACCCCGAGCAGGCGGTGTTCGTGTGGGTCGGTGCTCCGCAGGAGAAGGGAGACGACCTCTGGATCGGCGCCGGCATGTGGTGCGGTGGGCTCTGCGGTCATGGGGGCACCTTCGTGCTGTCGCCCCGTGGCGACGGCTGGGTGGTCGACGGCAACGCTCCAGGCACCGGCATGTGGATCTCGTGAGCGACGTCGAGGCCGCGGCCCGCCGCGGCCTCGAGCACGTGACGTACCCGACGCCGCGGTAGCAGCAGCCGCCGCGGTGGCATCGGGACGACCGCGACCACGCGGTCGTCCCCGTCCAGGAGCACCACGTCGATCGGGAACCGCATCCCGAAGGGGTGGACCGACCGGCAGCGGCGGATCAGCAGGGCCTCGTCGGGCCCGAGCTGCTCGCGACCGAGCAGCCCCCGGGCCCGCTCACGGCGTGTCTCGGGCTCCCACACGTCGATCGCGCCGATGGGGGTCCGTTGCATCGGCCGACCCTATCCGCTGGGTGGGACATCCAGATCGATCGGTGGGGTATTCCCAAGACCCCTGTGAGAAGCCAGATGAGCGCCAGATCCGGGAGCCCCCACGTGCAAAGAGGGGTAGCTCCCACAACGCCTGTACGCCCTGTGACCGGGAGCGACTCGATAGCGCCCCCCGTCCGCGTCCGCCAGACGACGTGCGCTCGAAGGGTCGCCACCGGCCTGTCCAAAGGGAACGGGATCGACTTCGACACCTCAGGAGGATAGAGCGACGAGCTGCCCGGCCTGCGGAACTCCTCTGCCTGTCGTTCGGCGCCTCGGACCGACGAGGGCGGCGATCTGCGACGTGGACGAATCGATCGTTGCCGGCCCCGACGTCATCGCCGCGTTCGAGCGGACCGCGCGCGACCCGCTCGTGAACCACACCTGCTGCTAGTCGAGTTGCGCCTCTGGCAGGAGCCCTACGAGCTCGGTGATCCCCGCGTCGAGGGCCTCGTCCCTGGACGCGCCAGCCGCGATCCGTCGCTCGACCGCCATCCCGAGCAGGAAGGCTGCCAACGGTGTCACCTTCCGCTCCACGCGGTGCGCCACGTCGCGCGCCACTTCCAGCAGCGACTCGATCTCCGGCTCGCTCAATCCCGCTGTTCCCTGCGTGTTGGCGAGTTGGTCCAACCATGCATCCGACATCGGTCACGCTCCCTCGGGTCTCATCGTCCTCGACAGTCCAAGCAGAGTCCTTCAACCGTATCCATCACCCCGGGATCGTCTGGCAGCATCGCACGGATCCGGGCGAGCATGGCCGACGACGCGACGGGCTCGCCACACCTCCGGCACCGTGTCATCGCGGATCGCTTGATCGAGACAGGGCCCTCACCCATGACGGCAAGATCCGCGCCCCGCTCCACGTCGATCACCTTCTCGGGGCAGATGGCGACGCAGTGCCCGCACCCGACACACCGGTTGCGATCCAGGTCCAGGGTTGCCGCCACGGGACCCTCGTCGAAGCGGAAGGCCTCGGTCGGGCACACCTTCGCGCACAACCCGCACATCGTGCATCCGTCGGCACGGATCGCCAGCACCCCCAGCGGGCTGCCTTCGGAGCGCAGCGCCCCGGCGCCGCCGGCCAGGAACGACGCGGTCGCGGCAGGCTCGCGCAATCGGACCCGGTCCGTGGCGCCGTCGAGGGGAACAAGGGCCTCGGGCGTTCGTTCGTTCGCATCGATCTCGGAGTCGTCGTCCTCGGGGAGCAGCAGCCGGACTCGCTCCTCGGGGCGGTCGACCCCCACCGCGACGAGCGCGTCGCGGATGAAGGAGAGTCGCGGCTCTATCCGCTCGGGCGCGCGGGCGCCACACCCACCTCCGCACCCGCGGAAGGCGACCGCTCGGGCTCCTGCCTGCAGTGCCTGCAGCGCCCAGCTGGGGGTCACGATCGACAGGCACGGCACCTCGAGGGACACCCAGGTGCCCGGGAGGCGCTCGGGCGGGATCGGCGGGGCGCCGCGACACGCGACGAGGAGCCCGGCCTCGGGATCCGTCTCGAAGAGCGTCTGGATCTGCGCCTCGAAGCCCACCAGGTCCGCGCCGGGAAGGCGGACCGCGCCTTCCACAGGACACGCCGTGACGCAGGCGGCGCAGCCGAGACAGAGGTCCTTTTGGACGCGGGGGACACGTCCCGCCGGTTCTATGGCATCCACCGGACAGGCGTCGACGCACAGGCCGCACATGACTGATCCACGGCATCCTGCCTGGCCCACGATCGCGACCGGGACGTAGCTCGTCCTCGCCATCGAGAAGAGGGACCGTCGCGAGACAGGGCCGCCCGGGAGCGCCAGGCGGAAAGCCTCGGCCGAGCTGACCGGCATCGCGGCGAGGCGTGCCGCGGCGGCGTGGAGCACCGTGGCGGCGCGCGCGACGGCATCTTCCTCGCTCCCCAGGGCGGCGACGCGGACCGCGTCGACCCGAAGGGCGCCGACCCCTGCGTCGAGTCCGGCGCGACGAGCCCGTGCGCGCACCTCATCGGTTGCGGGTCCGTCGGGGCAGACCGCCAGGACGACGCGACGGTCCGGATCCCCGGCAGCCAGCCTGCCGAGCGCGCCGTCGTCGCCGCAGAGGTCGTCGACGATCGAGGCGTCGTCACCTCGGCGCTCGATCTCCGCCCGCAGCCCCTCAGGGTCCAGCCCGTGTGTGCCGAGTCGACCGCAGATCGCGATGCGTGCCGTCAACGCCACCTCAGCTCGGGCTCGGGACCGCGGCGAACGCGTCGATGACCACCAGATCGTCCGCGGTCACGGCCCGGGCGACCTCCGCAGCCCGCAGATACGCACTCTGGGGCATGACCAGCGCCAGCTTCTCGGCGAAGCTGGGCAGCCAGCGAACCAGATGGTCGCTGAGGAAGGCTCTCCGTTCGGCGCGCCAACGTGCGGCTTCCTCGTCGTCGGTCGCGTCCCCTTCCTGGTGACAGAGGTACGCGCAGAACTCGAGCTCGACGGCGAGGTGATCGGGCAGCTCACCCTTCGACGCTAGTTGCAGCCCTGTCCTGCGGTAGCGAGCCTCAACGGCGGCGCTCACGCTCGCGACCTCGTACTCCGAGACCGGTACGTGCGAGGACTCGAAGGGCTGCACGGTGAGGTCGCGGGAGCCCGACAGGAACAGGCTCGTGTACTCCGTCCCCATCCGCTCTACGTCGTCATCGTCCAACGACTCCAACCGCCGCAGCAGGCTCGTCCACGCCCGGTGCCCCGTCATCCCCTCGAGGGGTCGCGCGACCCGCTCCAGCTCGGGTACGGCTGTCACGAGGGTCGCGAGTCGATCGGGGTCGGGAGGGAGGAAGAACGAACCCATCACCCGGTAGATCGCGTGCTGGGCAGCGGGCACGCCCGACGAAAGGCCTCCTTCGACCACCGAGCTCATCCTTCGCCTGCCCCACGATCGGGGAGCAGCTCGTAGACCAGTGCCGCCGAGAAGACCAGCACCACGCCGACGATGAAGATCACCGGGGCGAAAGG
>CAZZND010000046.1:0-14923 GCA_964655465.1 uncultured Actinomycetes bacterium | reverse complement strand
GAGCACCGCCTGGAACGCTTGCGGTTATCACGTGCCGGGGCTCGCTGAATCGCACGGCGGTCGGGATCCCGAGCGGCGCCGCGAGGAACAGGAACGCCGTCGCCTGAAGGACGAACCCGACAACGACCATGATCACGACGATCGTCCTCCGCATCACCGTGCCTCCTTCCCGTCGGCCTGCGTCGGCTTCGGCTCCGGAAGCTCGACGATGGGGAAATACCTAGCGAACAGCATGTAGGCGAGGATCCCGAGCGAGACGAGGCCGGTGACCAGGGCGAGCTCGGTCCATGCCGGCGTGTAGGAGCCCTCATCGTAGGGCAGGAGCGTTCCCTTGGTCTGGGAGGGCACCACGATCAGGTACCGCTTGGCGATCGCTCCCAGGTTGACCAGGGCCCCCGCCACGACGACGGGCCATACCGCGCTGCGCAGCTTCGGGAGCGCGGCCCGAACGATCAACAAGGCCAACGCGATGACGAAGCTGCCTACCGCACCCCAGTAGATGAAGGCGTAGTCGCCGAAGAGCAGCTCGCTCATGACGTCGCGTTCGCGGGAGCTCCCCGTGTACAGGTTCGTGAGCAGCTCGACGACGACGAGATAGAGATAGGTGAGCAGGAGGATCATGAGGGCGGTCGATAGCCACTTGAAGATCTCGACGCCGAGCTCCTCCTCTCTGTGGAGCCAGCGCCGAACGGCCGCGACGATGATCGCCAGCATCCCCAAGCCCGAGACACCCGCGAGGATGACGAACGCCGGGGCCTGGAGCGCACTGAACCACCCAGGTCGGCCAACCTGCAGCCCGAACACGAACCCGAGCGTGGAGTGGGCGGTCACGAGCAACGGGACGATCGCGATCGCCAGCCAGAAGGTTGCTCGGTCGTGGCGTTCACGTTCAGCGAGCGTGTCCCGGTACCCGGCGGCCCACAGCCGATAGAACCCACGGTGGCGTTGGGCGGTTCGCTCGCTCAGCCAGGCGTCCCTGCGCCCGTCCAGGTACAGGTAGACGAGACTCGCGAACAGGTACCCGGAGATGACGAGCGTGAAGGTGCCGAAGAACGGGGACTGCGGCCGAGCGTAGCGCAGCAGATTGACGATCCCCCGCAGCGGTTGCCCAAGGTCGGCGATGATCGCCAGACCGGCGAGGACCAGGGCGACGACCGTCAGGAGCTCCGCCATGCGCGAGATCGGACGGAGTCGATCGATGCGCGCCAACCGGATCAACGCAGCGGTGCTGATACCCGCGAAACTCAGGCCCACGAAATACACCACGAAGGTGATGTAGAGCCCCCAGGTCGCACCTCCCATCGGTCCGATGTTCCGCAGCCCGGTGACCGCCATGCCCTCCGAGAGCTCGTGGGCGTAGGCGTAGATCCCGAGAACGACGAGCGCAACCAGCACGGCAACGACGAGATACCAGGCCGACGGCGAACGTCGGGCCTGTCGTGGAAGCGTTGCGTTGTGAGTCGCCATGTCAGACCCTCACTTCCGGCGCGTCAACCTGACGGGCGTCCTCCGCTGGGGGGGATCCGCCCACGTAGTGAACCCGCGGCTCCGTTCCCGCCTCCGCCAAGAGCGTGAAGCTCTCGCGCTGCTGCAGCGCCTTGGCGGGCGCGCTGTCCGGGTCGTCGAGGTCACCGAAGATCAGTGCCCTGACGGGGCAGGTCTGCGCGCACGCCGGGTCGAGCCCCTCCTCCACCCGGTGCACGCAGAACGTGCACTTCTCCATGACCCCCTGCGCGTGACCCCCACCCGCGATCTTCCGTTGCTCCGGCCCGTACGCCTCGTCGAGCGCCGGGTTCCGATAGGGAGGGATGCTGCCGTCGGTCGCGGTCGCGATCACCGGGTCGCTCCAGTCCAGGTACTGCGCTTCCTCAGGATCGCGCCAGTTGAACGAGTTCACCCCGTAGGGGCACGCCACCTCGCAGTAACGGCACCCGATGCAGCGATCCCAGTCGGTGGCCACGATGCCGTCTTCCCGCTTGTACCTCGCGCCGACCGGACAGACCTTGACGCACGGCGCGTTGTCGCAGTGCATGCACGGCCGAGGCAGGAACGACACCCGAGAGGCGGGGTACTCGCCCTGCTCGAAACGGAACACGTACATGAAGAAGCTGCTCTCCGGCGTCGCGTTCTCGACCTTGCAGGCCTCCATGCATGCCCGGCATCCCATGCAGCGATCGAGGTCGATCACCATCCCGTAGCGCGTCATCGTCCGATCACCCCTCGTCGGCTCGATAGACCCGGACCTTCACCTGGAAGGACTGGTCGGCCGTGTTGGCGACGTAGCCCGGGCCGGTGAAGAACAGCGTGTTGGGCGTCGGCCCCTGGTCCTGAGCCTCCGGGTGGGTCCAGAGGCCGAACCCGTGCCGCATCGAGACCGTGTCCGGACGCAAGGTCTCGGTGAGGTGGACCTGCGTCTTCACCTCCCGCGTCTCGCCGGTGACGGCGTTGTGCGACTCGACCCAGACCCAGTCCTTCTCCGCCAGGCCACGCTCCTGCGCGGTCTTCGTATTGATATCCAGCTTCTGCCCGCCGGTCAGCTCCTTCAGCAGCGGGACGAAGCTCGTGCGGCTCTGCTTGTGCTCGACCAGCTTGTGGCTGATCAGGTAGAGGTCGTACTCGGCCGGCGAGCCATCCATCGTGAGACCCCGCCAGGTTGGGAGCGGCGTGTAGTCCTGCCAGAAGATCTCGTCGGACCCCTTCTCCTTCATCGTGTTCTGGTAGCGCAGCAGCGACTCGCCGTAGAAGCGGTGGAGTACGCCGGCGAAGGGCGGGGACGCGGCGTACCCGTAGCGCTCCTCCGCAGGGATCGGCCCCTTCACGTAGGTGCTGCTCTTCGTCTCGAAGTACTCGATCCCTCCGGGGATGTCGTGCCCCTTCGCGTAGGCGTCCAGGATCTGACGGGCGGTGGGCTTGCGGTCCGTGGGGATCGCGTGCTTGCCTTCGAGCTCGAACTGCTCGTTGATGTAGTGGATGAAGCCGCCCTCGCCCAGCAGCAAGCCGAGCCGATCGAACAGGTCGACGTAGATGTCGAACTCTCCGCGCGATTCGAACAGCGGCTCCATCGGGGGCGTCCTGATCGTGACGGCGTCGATGTAGGTGTCGGAGCCCGAGTTCGGTCCCTCGTACTTCTCGACGGTCGCCGCGGGGAGCACCACGTCGGCGAAGAGGTCGGCGGTCTCCGACAACCATGGGCTCAGGACGACCGTGAACTTCAGCTTCGAGAAGGCTTCCTTGATGGTCTCGGTGTTCGGGAACGAGACCACCGGGTTGGCCATGTGCAGGATCATGACCTCGGGGATCGTCTCCACGTCGAACGCGCCGGGGTCGTTCATCACCGTGGCGGCTACGGCCGTGCTGCCGCTGTTGATCGGGTAGTACTTGCTCGACGACAGCGTGAACCCGTAGGGGCCGTCGCCGATCTCGACCGCGTCCCACTCGTAGTACTTGTCGTCGATCTCCCACTTCGTCGTCGAGAGCGTGCCGCCGACGGCGCCGAGCGCCCCGAGCACCATCAGCATCTGCGCCAGCGCCCTGGTGGCCTGGAACCCCATCTCCTGCTGCATCGCGTGGTAGGCCATGACGCCCACAGGCCGGTACGGGAGCGACTTCCCCTCCACGACGATCGTGCTGCCGATCGATGCCGCGACTCCCATCTCCCGCGCCGTGTTGCGGATGTCGTCGGCCGGGATGCCGCAGATGTCGGCCGCCCATTCCGGCGTCCGGTCCGCGATGTGCTCCTCGAACACCTCGAAGGCCGTTCTGACCTCTTCGCCGTTCACCTCGAAGGTTCCTTCGAGGGCCGGAAGCGCACCCTCCGTGCCGGCGGGCACGGCCTTCTCGCTCCGCTCGTCCCACACCAGCGGCGCGTCCCCCTCACGGACGAAGAACCCGTCGTTGCCCACCAGGTACGGGGCGTTGGTGTAGGTGACGAGGTAGTCGCGATCGATCGTCCCGTCTAGGATCAGCACGCTGGTCATCGCCTGGGCGAGCGCGAGATCGGTCCCGGGGCGGATCGGGAGCCAGCCGTCGGCGTACGGGCCGGCCCCGCGGATGTTGGGATCGACGAACACGATCTTCATGCCGGCGTCGCGGGCCTCGAGCATCTGGCGGGGCCAGGTGATCCAGCACAGCTGGTTGCCGCCCGAGTTGGCCATGTTCCAGCCCCAGGCCAGAACGAACCGCGTGTGCTTGAAGTCGGGGTTCAGCACCCCCTTCAGCCCGATCGTGTACTCCATCGCGCGGTAGCCGGCGTCGGAGCAGAACGCGCCGTGACCGAGCTTCGAGCACCCCAGTGCCTCGACGACGGCCTCGTCGTACACGTACTTCGACTTCGAGCGGCCCTTCTGCCAGAGCACGATCGAAGGGTCGCGGTCACGAGCCTCCTTGATCGCCGCGGCGCTGAGCTCGATCGCCTCGTCCCACGACGCCTGCCGCCACTGCCCAGACTGCCCTTTCGCGTTGGTCCTCACGAGCGGGGTCTTCACCCGGTTCGGGTCGTAGACCGGCATGATCTGGGCCATGCCCTTCGGGCACAGGGTGCCGAGGTTCCTCGGGTTGGTCGGGTCGCCTTCGAACTTGATCACGCGGCCGTTGACGCGGTGGGCGACCATGCCGCACTCCTGCTTGCCGATCCAACAGGTGGCAGGCACGTAGTCCTCGACGGGGGCACCCTGGGCCTGGGTCAGGGCGAGGGTCTCACCCGGACCGGAGAGGAGCCGGGTCGCCGCCAGCGCCGCGCCCGTGGCGCCGGTCCCCCTCAGGAACGTCCTCCTCGACACCCGCATGTTCGACCCCCTGTCGCGTCGGTCGCTACCAGCAAGGCTCGCAGCAGGATCGACACGACGCCATGGCGTAGGTCCCTATGGGAGAGGGACCATCGGGCCCGCACAAGAGACCTCGTCTCGTGCCCTGAGCGCCGGCACCCCGGGGAACGGATCTTCGTCTCATCGGGGTCGATGCCCGACGCATGTGTGCACGATGCTCGCGACATCAAGTGGTGGGCCCGGCAGGATTCGAACCTGCGACACGAGGGTTAAAAGCCCCCTGCTCTAACCAGGCTGAGCTACGGGCCCGACTCGACCTCACATCCTAGGGAACCGGATCCGCGTCGCACGCCGTCCGAGGCATCGACCATCCCCGACACGAGGAGGACGCGATGAAGCGCATGGCACTCGTGGTCGCGGGGTTCCTGGCCGGCGCGGTGCTCGCGCTGCAGGTTCCCTCCGTGGCCCAGGACAGCGGCGACGACGGCGCCACCGAACGCACGATCACCGTCACCGGCACCGCGAAGATCGCCGCCGACCCCGACGAGGCCATCGTCTCGCTCGGCGTCCGGACCCAAGCCGACCGAGCGCAGACCGCGATGGACCAGAACTCTCAAGCCATGAACGAGGTGCTCGACGCGCTCCGCGACCTCGGTCTCGGCGACGACGACCTGGCGACGAGCATGATCGAGCTGTACCCGCGCTACGACAACCAGGGCAACGCGGTCATCGGCTACGACGCCTCGAACCAGATCGAGGTCACGATCCGCGACCTCTCGCTCGTCGGCCGGGTGCTCGACACCGGCGTCGACCACGGCGCGAACATCGCCGGCGGCATCCGGTTCCGCGTCTCGGACGAGAACGCTGGGCAGGATCGCGCGCTCGCCGATGCGGTGACCGACGCGAGGGCGAAGGCCGAGACCATGGCAGGGGCAGCGGACGCCGGCGTCGGCGAGGCGGTCACGATCGTCGAGTCATCGCCGGGCGGCGAGCCCGGCCCGTACTACGCCGAGCGCGTGGCCTACGCGGCGGCCGATGCCGCGGTGCCCGTCGAGGCGCCGACGATCGAGACCGAGGTGAGCGTCACGGTGACGTGGCGGCTCACGTGAGGCCGTAGCGGTTGGTGATCGGCAGGCGGCGGTCGCGCCCGAAGGCCTTCGGGGTGATCTTCACGCCGGGCGCCGCCTGCCGGCGCTTGTACTCAGCGCGGTCGATCATGCGGGCGACCGCGACGGCGGTGTCGCGATCGCCGATCCCACGGTCGGCGATCGCGTCCACGTCCAGGTCGTCCTCGACGTAAGCCTCGATGATCGGGTCGAGCACGTCGTAGGGCGGGAGCGAGTCGGTGTCCTTCTGCTCCGGACGGAGCTCGGCCGACGGCGCTTTGGTCATCACCCGGTCGGGGATGGGCGGGGTCTCACCGGCCGCGGCCGCGACGGCGTTCCGCCACGCGCACAGCTCGTAGATCAGGGTCTTGGGCACGTCCTTGATCGGCGCGAACCCGCCGGCCATGTCGCCGTACAGCGTCGAGTAGCCGACGGCGTATTCGGACTTGTTCCCGGTCGCGAGCACGAGCGCACCGAACCGGTTCGAGACCGCCATCAGGTCGTTGCCGCGGATCCTCGCCTGCAGGTTCTCGGCAGCGAGCCCTTCGACGACCCCGAGCGGCCCGAGCGCAGCGGCGTAGGCCTCGAACACCCCGGTGATCGGCACGACGTCGTAACGGATCCCCAGGCGTCCGGCGACGTCCTCAGCATCGAGAAGGCTCTCCTCGCTCGAGTACATCGAGGGCATCGCCAGCGCTCGCACCGTCGCGGGGCCGAGCGCGTCAGCCGCGATCACCGCGACCAGCGCGG
The DNA here is from genome assembly GCA_964655465.1 of uncultured Actinomycetes bacterium. Classification (GTDB taxonomy): domain Bacteria; phylum Actinomycetota; class UBA4738; order UBA4738; family HRBIN12; genus AC-51. The sequence goes on along the minus strand of CAZZND010000046.1, from coordinate 8,304 downwards.
AGTCGATCCCGCCGGACAGGCCGAGCACCGCCTCGGTGAACCCGTTCTTGCTTGCGTAGTCACGCGTCCCCAGCACGAGCGCCCGGTAGACTTCCTCCGCGCCGTCGGGCCACGCGGGCCGCGTCTCGGCCTCGAACGTGCCCGCCTCCAGGTCGAGGTCGACGACCAGCAGGTCTTCGTCGAACCGCAGGGCACGGCACGCGATCGCACCGTCGGGCGCCACGACGACCGAGCCACCGTCGAACACGAGCTCGTCCTGCCCGCCGACGGTGTTGACGTAGACGATCCACGAGCCCGTCTCGCGGGCCCGGTCCCGGAGCACGTCCTCGCGTTCGTGGACCTTGCCGCGGTGGAACGGCGAGCCGTTGATGTTCACGATCAGCCCGGCGTCGTCGTAATCGTCCCAGGGCGGGCCCGGCAGCCAAGCGTCCTCGCAGACCGACAACCCGATGCGCGCGCCGGCGACCTCAGCGATCTCGCCGTCCTCGCCCGCCTCGAAGTAGCGCTGTTCGTCGAAGACCCCGTAGTTCGGCAGCCGGCACTTGTGGTAGCGGGCGGTGACCGTTCCACGCTGGAGCAGAGCTGCTGCGTTGTGCAGCCCCCGTCCGGTCCGGTCGATGAAGCCGGTGACGACCGCGCACCCGCCGGCGGTCGCGGCGGCGAGGGCGTCGAGCGCGGCGAGCTGGTCGCTCACGAACCGGGAACGGAGCACCAGGTCCTCGGGCGGATACCCGGAGACCGCGAGCTCGGGGAACACGACGAGGTCGGCGCCGGCCTTGGTCGCGTGGGTCGTCCGGGCGGTCATCCGTGCGACGTTGCCGTCGAGATCGCCGACGGTGGTGTCGATCTGGCCGAGCGCGACGCGGATCACGCCGTCAAGCCTACGGGCTGTCCGGGGCCTTACTCGATGCCGCCGATGTCGACGTTGTAGGCCTCCCAGACCAGGTCGGCGCCGCGCTGGCGGTGCCGGCTGATCTGGCCGATGAGTCGCTGGAGGTCGTCTCGGGCTTCCTCGAGGGACCACACCTCGTCGCCCACCTGCTCCTGCTCCAAGCGGGCCACGGTGCGCTCGATGTGCCCGGCGATCTCGGGGTGCTCCTCGCGCAGCCGTCGGACGTTGCCCGCGAGCCGAGGGGCCCGCTCCAAGATCTCGTCGTACAGACCCTGGTCGCGCTCCGTCACGACGACGTGCTGATCGAACGCCTCGCGGACCTCGACGACCTCCTTGAGGACGGCGGCGGTCCAGTCGTCGATCCGCCCGGCCGCGGGGGAGGAGATGGCCTCCTCGAGATGCACGATGGTGTCGTGCAACGTCTTGCGGCGCAAGCGCGCCGCGTCGAGCGCCGGGGTGATCCGTTCCTCGTCCATGAGGCACGGTAGCCCAGGGGCGGCAGGGAACGCAAACGACGATCGGGCGTAGACTTGTCGCCGTGACGCGCCGTTCGGTCGCCCTCACGTTCGTTGCCCTCGCGCTCGCCTTCCTGCTCGCGGTGCCGGCCCAGGGTGCGTTCGTCGTGAAGGCGTCCTCGGAGACGTTCTCCTTCAAGCCGAAGCGGGCCGAGGTCGCTAGGGGGACCCGCGTCGTCTGGCGGGCCGTCGGGGGCACCCACACGGTCACCGCCTACGGGGGCGGCTGGTCGAAGGACCGGCGGATCGCCGCGGGCGAGCAGACGGGGTTCACGTTCAAGACCCGCGGCACCTTCAAGTACCGCTGCAAGATCCACTCGACGCTCAGCTACAGCACGTGCACCGGGATGTGCGCCCGCGTTAAGGTCGTCTGAGACTTTCGGCCGCTCGCCTCCGCGGCCGATCTGCCTCGCCGGCGAGGGATGATGCGTCATGGTGAGCACGTCCTCGATCGCTGTCGGCGTCGTGGCAAGCGGTCGCGTCCGCATCGGGAAGGGTTGACGAGGCGATACCCTGGGCCCCATGGAAGGGGGCAGCTCCTCGGGGACCCATCCACTCGAGCGGTACGTCCCTCGGATCCTGGCGGAGTGGGACCTCGACGCGCCCGGGCAACGGTGGCGCCGGCTCGACGGCACCCTGTGCTTCGTCGACATCTCCGGCTTCACGAACCTGTCGGAGAAGCTCGCTCGGCGCGGCCGTATCGGGGCCGAGGAGTTGACCGAGGTCCTCAACCGGGTGTTCGGGACGATGCTGCGCCTCGCCTACGACCGAGGTGGGAACCTGCTGAAGTTCGGCGGCGACGCCCTGCTCCTCCTCTTCGAGGGAGAGGGCCACCCGATCCAGGGCGCATCGGCGGCGGTCGAGATGCGGGCGGCGCTCCGTGACGCGACGAAGATCCCCACGTCCGTCGGGCGCATCCAGCTGAAGATGTCGGTGGGAGTCCACACCGGGCAGGTGGACGTGTTCCGGGCAGGCGGATCCCACCACGAGTTGGTCATCACCGGGGAGGCCGCCACGGTCACCACCGAGATGGAGCACGCGGCCGACGCCGGCGAGATCCTCATCTCGCCCGCCCTCCGGGATGCCCTCCCGCCCGGCTCCGCCCCGGTCCCCAAGGACCCCGGGTTCCTCCTCAAGTGGCGCAGGGCGCCCGTGCCCGGCCCGGGGCCGATCCCTCGTCGGGCGATCGACGGCGAGGCACTGGCATCAGATGTCCCTGTGATGCTCCGACAGCACCTCGGGGCCGGTCCCGCCGAATCCGAGCACCGGGTGGCGACGATCGGGTTCGTGAAGTTCAAGGGTGTGGAGGCCGCCATGCGGGAGGGTGGGCCGGGAGCCGTTGCGGACGGCCTCCACCGGATGGTGACGGCGATCCAGGAAGCCGCGGACGCGGAGGTGGTGACGTTCCTCGCAACGGACATCGATGAGGACGGCGGAAAGGTGATCCTCAGCGCCGGGGTGCCGATCACCCATGAAGACGACGAGGGCAGGATGGTGCGAGCCGCGCGCAAGATCGCCGACACGCCGCTTCCCTTCCCGCTCAAGATCGGCGTGAACCGCGGGCACGTCTTCTCGGGAGACATCGGTACCGATTTCCGCAGCACCTACACGGTGATGGGCGACACGGTGAACCTGGCCGCCCGCCTCATGGCGGCGGCCCCGCCGGGAGCCGTCTACGCCGCCCCCTCGGTCCTCGACCGCTCACACACCGTCTTCGCCACCGAGGCGCTCGAACCCTTCTACGTGAAGGGCAAGACCGAACCGGTGCAGGCGTATGCGATGGGTGAAGAGACGGGGATCCGGACCGCGAGGACCCACGGGAACCTGCCGTTCACGGGGAGGGACTTCGAACTCTCCGTAGTGCGGGAGGCGCTCACTCGCTTCGCCTCAGGCAAGGGAGGAGCGATCACGATCACCGGGGAGACCGGCATCGGGAAGAGCAGGCTGATCGAGGAAGCGCTCGCCGGGCTCGACGAGGCGCGGACCTTCACCTTGCAGGCGGACCCGTACGGCGCCGACAATGCGTACTGGGCGTTCCGTGACCCGCTCCGTGAGTTGCTCGGCATCGAGCGGACCGGCCAGGCTGAGATGGCGGCGCAGCTCGCCGGGTCGGTCGCTGCACTGGCTCCCGCGCTGGCACCGATGACCCCCCTGATCGGCGATGTGGCGCAGATCGACGTCCCCGATACCCCCGAGACGGGCGCGATCGAGCCGCGGTTCCGTCCGGAACGCACGGCCGCCGCGCTGATCCAGGTGATCGAGGCAGCGTTGCCCGGTTCCTTGACGATCGTCGTGGAGGACGGGCACTGGCTCGACGAGGCCTCGGTCGGGCTCGTGATGCGGTTGGCGGGGGCGGCGCACGACCATCCCTGGCTGGTACTCGTCACCACCCGTCCCGGAGCCGAGCGCCTGACGGAACCGCCGAGTTCGACGATCGCGCTGGGGCCACTGTCCGTCGAGGCGGGGCGCGCCCTGGCGATCATCGCCACCGAGGGGGCGCCGCTGCGGCCCCACGAGCTTGAGACCGTGGTGTCGAGGGCGGCCGGCAACCCGCTGTTCCTGGAAGAGATCCTGCGTCTGGTGCGGGAGACGGGATCGGTCGACGCCCTCCCCGACTCGCTTGACGCGGTGGTGGGGACCGAGATCGACACCTTGCGTCCCCTCGGTCGCCGGCTGCTGCGGTACAGCTCGGTCCTGGGCCGCAGCTTCCGTCGGGAGGTGCTCGACGAGCTCCTCGCGCCCGAAGGGGTGGTCCTCGATGCCGCCACCCAGAGGGACCTCGCGCGGTTCATCGAGCCCGACGGGGACATCCGGTGGCGCTTCCGCCACTCCGTGATGCACGACGTCGCGTATCAGGGGCTGTCGTACCGCAAGCGCAAGGAGCTCCACGGAAGGGCCGGAGAGGTGATGGAACGCCTCGCCGGGAAGGACACCGACGCCGTCGCCGAATCGCTCGCCCTCCACTACGCAGAGGCCGGCAACCACGATAAGGCCTGGACGTACGGGGTCATCGCCGGCGACCGGGCCAAGGCCGCCTATGCCAACGTCGAGGCAGCAGGACACTACCGGCGGGCGCTGGCCGAGGTGAGGTCCTTGAGCTCACCTCCGGATGATCGGTCCGTAGCCTCGGTGATCGAGTCCCTCGGCGACGTCCTCGAACAGGCGGGCATGTTCGAGGACGCCCTCACGGCCCTCGGGCGGTCGACACGGATGCTCCGAGAGGACCCGGTCGCAGGGGCGGAGGTGATGGTGAAGCGAGCCCGGACTCACGTGCGGGTGGGGTCGTACGCGGCCGCGATCCGGCAGACCACCACCGGGCTTCGTCTGGTCGACGGTGAGGTGGGCCCGGAGGCGGCGCTGGTGAGGTCGCAGCTCGCCGCCCTCGCCAGCGGCATCCGCCTCCAGCAGGGGCGGCCGGGCGACGCCCTGACACTGGCCCGAAAGGCGGAGCCACTCGCTCGGGCCGCTGGTGACCGCGACGGCCTCGCCCGGGTCTACACCGTGCTCGACGGCGCCTGCGAGATGCTCGGGCGGCCGGAGGAAGCCGTGTACGCGGCGCGGGCTCGGGCGTTGTACGAGGAGCTCGGGGATCTGGCCGGCGTTGCTACGGTGGACAACAACGTAGGGGTTCGTGCCTACGACGAAGGACGCTGGGACGAGGCCCTTGCCGCATACGCACGCGCCCAAGACGCCTTCGAACGATCAGGCAACTTGCCTCAGGCGGCGAATTGCGGGGCCAATCTCGGCGAGGTTCTTGTATCTCAGGGTCGCCTGGACGAAGCGGAGCCGGTCCTGCAGGACGCGATCCGCACCCTGAGGGCCGCGCATTTCCTAGAGGTCGTGGTCTTCGCGGAGATACAGCAGGCCCGATGTGAGCTGGGGCGCGGCAACGCGAGCTCGGCCGCAGCGGTGCTCGACGCCCTGATGGGTGAGGCCGAATCTCGCGGGCAACGCGACAAAGCCCTTGAGGCAGCGCTGCATCTCGGAGGAGCGCTCATCCGCCTCGGCGATCCGGCCCGGGCGCTCGACGTGCTCGGAAGGACGGAGGCGGCGGCGGGGGACCTCGCCGTGCACTACCGAGCTCCACTGATGCGCGTCCGCGCTGAGGCGGCCGTCGCCCTGGAGCGGTTCGACGAGGCTGCCTCGATGGCATCGGCCGGGCTCGAGGCGGCCCGCGGTCAGCGTCTGGTCTTCGAGGAGGCGCTGCTGCTCAGAGTCAGGGCGAAAGCAACTCCGGGCGGCGCCAGTGCCCGTGACGACCTGGAGGAGGCGAATCGCCTCCTCCAGGGTCTCGGAGTTCTAAAACAGTCGTCGATCACCTAAGCGACCGTTGGCCGTCGATCAACGTGTACACCGTGTCCTTGCGCAGGACGCCGCCCTCGTCGACGGTTTCGGTGTCCGGGTCGTCGGCCTTCGGGACCTCACTCGTTCCGAGGAGACAGGAGGTGTGAGGGGCGGTGTCCGGGGCTACCGGATCGGGGAACCCCGTGAAGTCACCGTTCGCGTTCACCTCGCAGAACAGCATCTCCCGGAAGGGGACACCACCGGCGCCATCATCGTCGTAGTTAAGCGTCTGCTGGGTCCGATCACCGTTGATGATCCACTCGTAGGTCTCGGTGAACGGCACCGGCGTTGTGCCGGTCGTGTCGAACGCCGGGTAGAACTCGGCGAACTGCTCGTCGCCGGAGGTCCACGTCTCGAACACGTACTCCCCGGGCTTGCAGTTGTCGGGATCCACCGTGATCGTGCCGACCGGGTCGATGACACCGTCGCCGACGGTGAAGACGTCGCCGGGGGGAAGGTTCCCGCAGTCCACTCCAACCGTGTTCGGCTCAGGGATCGTGATCGTGCGGACGTTGAGGAAGTCTTGGTTGGCGACGTTCGAACCGGCGGGACCGGGGAACGTCACGGAGTAGCCGTTCGGCTCGGCTCCGTCGAACCCGGCGCACAGCGTGTTGGCAGTCGGAACGGACTGGATCCAACCTCGGTACTCGTACCCGGTCTCCTCCGCGGGTGCGAACTCACACACGGTATAGGTCGTGCCGGCCGCGAGACCGCTGATCGTGTACGTCCCGTCGTCTGCGCTGGTGGCCGATCCCTTCTCGGTCGTTCCTTCGAAGGCCTTGACGATCCAGTCGCTCTGGCCGCCCTCGTCCGCGTTCTTGGCGCCGTTGTTGTTGTGGTCGCGCCACACCTGCCCTGCGATCGAGCTGTTGATGTCGTACAGCGTGAAGGACTTGTCCGGTGCGTTGTCCTTGCCGGTTGCCGTGGCGTAGATCGTGTACGAGCCCGCTGCGCTGCCACTCAGTGTGAAGCTCTGCTCGCCGTTCTCGGCGGTCAGGGTGCTCGGCGTCACCGTGAGGGCGTTGGCGGAAGGCTCGGACCGGACGACGATCGTGATCGTTCCGTTGAAGCTCGTGTCGATCTCCGAGTCGTCGTAGGCGGCGACCGTGACCGTCTGGTTCGTCGAAACGGTGGTGTCCGAGGGCGCCTGCACCCAGTCCAGGGGGCACTGCCGCTCGATCGACGTGTACGGCATCGTGTTCACCGGGTTCTCGGTGAAGGAGTCGCCGTTCAGCTGGCTGCCCGTGTTCGGTGCGACGGTCCAGGCGCCCGACTGGTTGCTCCCGCACGTCAGACCCTCGCTCGTGACGTCCGCCACGATCGTGATCGTGACCTTCTGCAGGCGCTTCACGGGGTCGAGACTGCAGACGTTGACCGTCTGGCTCGTTCCGCCTCGGCAAGTGAGGCTGTTCGAGTCGATCGTTGGCACCGCGCTCAGGTTCGCGTTGGTGCTGGCGGGCTGTGGGGCAACGGACGCGCTCGTGGGCGTGAACTGAGAGGGCACCTGGATCGAGAGCGAGCTGATGTTCGACGACGAATTCTTCGGCGAGGTGTTCGTCACGGTGACGGAGAACGTCTGGTTCAAGTCCCCTTGGGCCACCGGCCCCGGCGACACCGCGAACGAGAAGTTCTTCGCTCCTGTTGGCGCGGTTGAACCAGGCACGGCCGTCACCGCGAAAAGGGTCAGGATCGCGAGACCACCCACCCAGAGCCGGTGTTTCCTACTGATCCGACGAGCCATGCTGATCCCTCCCACTACGTTTGGACGCAAGCGTCACGGGGCCACTCGTACGCCGAACGGCCCAGTCACCGTAGGTCTAGAGGCCCTTGCGCGTCAACCGGTAAGAGGGCTGCTTCACAGCATGTTCACGACCCCATCGGTCACAGCACGGGCAGGTAGCGCTCCAGCTCGTAGGGGCTCACGTAGGCCTTGAACGAGTCCCACTCGGCACGCTTGGCCCGGATCAGGAACTCGTGGACGTGCTCGCCCAGCGCCGAGCGCAGGATCTCCGAACGCTCGGCAAGCCCGATCGCGTCGTGGAGGTCCTCGGGCAACGACGCGATCCCGGCCGCCTCGCGCTCGGCCTCGGTCATCTCGTAGATGTTGTTCGACGCCTCCGGCGGCAGCTCGTACCCGCCGGCGACGCCCGCGAGCCCCGCGCCGAGCATCGCCGCGAACGCCAGGTAGGGGTTGCACGCCGGATCGGGCGAGCGGTACTCGATCCGGGTCGCCTCTTCCTTCCCCGGCTTGTACTGGGGGATGCGCACGAGCGCGCTCCGGTTGCGCCGCGCCCAGCACACGTACACGGGAGCCTCGAACCCCGGGATCAGCCGCTTGTACGAGTTCACCCACTGGTTGGTCACGAGCGTGATCTCCGGCGCGTGGCGGAGCAGCCCCGCGATGTACGCCTTCGCCGTGTCGGACAGGTGGTGCTCGTCGGAGGCATCGAAGAACGCGTTGCGATCGCCCGCGAACAGCGACTGGTGCGTGTGCATCCCGCTGCCGTTGATGCCGGCGATCGGCTTCGGCATGAACGTGGCGTAGATGCCAAA
>CAZZND010000045.1:19190-19942 GCA_964655465.1 uncultured Actinomycetes bacterium | reverse complement strand
CGATCACCGACTTCACCTTCATGGTGAAGGAGACCTCGCACATGTTCATCACCGGGCCCGACGTGATCAAGACGGTCACCGGCGAGGACGTGACCATGGAGGCGCTCGGCGGCGCCATGACCCACGCGACCCAGTCCGGGGTCGCTTCGTTCGTGGGCGAGGACGACGAGGACTGCTTGCAGCGCGTCCGCTACCTGCTGTCGTTCCTGCCGTCGAACAACCTGGAAGACCCGCCCGCCTACGCGACCACCGACGACCCCGAGCGGATCGACGAGGGTCTCACCCATCTGATGCCCGACAGCTCGAAGGACGTCTACGACATGCACGAGGTCATCCGCCGCGTCGTGGACGACGGCGAGTTCCTCGAGGTGTTCCCGCTGTGGGCGATGAACATCGTCACGGGGCTCGCACGGCTCGACGGCCGCACGGTGGCCGTGATCGCGAACCAGCCGAAGGTGCTCGCGGGCACGCTCGACATCGACGCGAGCGAGAAGGCCTCGCGCTTCGTCCGGTTCGCCGACGCGTTCAACATCCCGATCTTGACCTTCGTTGACGTGCCCGGGTTCCTGCCGGGCACGCAGCAGGAGTACAACGGGATCATCCGTCACGGCGCCAAGCTGCTCTACGCCTACGCCGAGGCGACCGTCCCGCGCATGACGGTGATCACCCGGAAGGCCTACGGCGGCGCCTACCTGGTCATGAACTCCAAGCACCTGCGCGCGGACGTCTCGTTCGCGTGGCCCACGGCGGAG
>CAZZND010000045.1:16286-19180 GCA_964655465.1 uncultured Actinomycetes bacterium | reverse complement strand
GATCGCGGTGATGGGCGCCGAGGGCGAGGTCAACGTCGTGTTCCGCAAGGAGATCGACAAGGCGGCCGACCCCGAGGCGAAGCGCGCGCAGTTGATCCGCGACTACCGCGACAAGCTCTCGACCCCCTACGCTGCCGCCGAGCGCGGCTTCATCGACGACGTGATCGAGCCGTCGGAGACCCGGCCGCGCCTGATCAAGGCCCTCCGCATGCTCTCGACCAAGCGCGAATCCGTGCCTGCGCGCAAGCACGGGAACATCCCGCTCTAGCCATGTTCGAGGAAGAGAGCGGTCGCCGGTTCGAGCTCCCCGAGGGCCTCACACCCGAGGAGGAGCGTGCGATCGTGATGGCGCTCGAGCGCTACTTCGTCCAGGAGAACCCCAAGCCGGCGCCCTGGGTCCTGCAGGGCAGGATCGAGGCGACCGGGTACGGCGCGCTGCAGGTCCGGCGGTTCGCTCGCGAGCCCTGGCACGGCCAGTGGGTCGAGTTCGCACGCAAGGGCGTCCCGCCCGTCCATGGCCGTAGCGACGTCCGATAGGCCACCTCGTGGGCGCGAGGGCAGGTGCCGGGAGCGCGTCGCGGTCGTGGGCCAACGATCCCGGCGACCGGCTCGGTCTGCCGGCGGGCACGGTGCACGGCGCCACTGTCGGTCCGCACGGCTGCGCCCGCGTAGAGGCGTGGGGGCCATGAAGGTTGCCCTGCACACCGACCAGCTCTGGTTCTCGGCGCCGGGCGGGATCGGGACGTACGTCCGCGAGCTCCTCGGCGCCTTGAAGGCGCTCGACGCCGGCCCCGAGGTGGTCACGTTCCGGACGGCCGACGGTCGCGCTGCCGGCGGCGAGGCCGACGTCGAGGTACCGGGCTCGATCCGCGCGCTCTATCCGGGGTGGGCTCTCACCGGCAGGCCCGCGCTCCCCGAGACGCTCGCCGGCTGCGACGTGGTGCACGCGACGAACCACGCAGCGGTGCCGCCGGCCGGGAAGGGGCAAGGCCTGGTCGCTACGGTGCACGACCTCGCGTTCGACGTCTTCCCCGAAACGTTCCCGGCCACATGGCGGTGGCTCTACCGCGCCGGCGTGCGCGCGGCCGTCCGCCGGGCCGACGTCATCGTGGTGCCATCGCTCGCGACCGCCAACGACCTGGCCGCGCGGTACCGCGCCCCACGGGACCGGATGGTCGTCACGCCGCTCGCGTCCGGCCTGCCCGACCTGCCCGCAGACCCTGAAGAGGTGCGCGCACGCCTCGGCATCGACCGGCCCTTCCTGCTGCTGCCCGGGACGCTCGAGCCGCGGAAGAACGCCGTCCGGTTGATCCGCGCCTACCGGCAAGCGGCGCCCGAGATCGAGCAGGCGCTCGCGCTCGCCGGGCCCGAGGGGTGGGGCGCGGCCGAGATCCACGCCGAGATCGCGCGGCCGGGGCCGGGGACGATCGTCGTCACCGGCCGCCTGGACGCGGACGATCTGGACGCGCTGTACCGGAGCGCCGACGCCGTGCTCTATCCCTCGCTCTACGAAGGCTTCGGCCTGCCGATCGTGGAGGCGATGCAGCGGGGCATCCCCGTCGTGACCTCGACGGCGCCGGCGTGTGCCGAGACTGCGGGCGATGCCGCGCTGCTGGTCGACGCCGACGACGTGGCGGCGCTCGCCGAGGCGATCGTGCGCGTGACCGGCGACGGCCAGCTGCGCGAGGACCTGCGAGCGCGCGGGCTGGCGCGCGCGGCGTCGTTCTCGTGGCAGGCGACCGCGCGCGCTACCCTCAACGCCTACCGCCAGGCCGTGGAGCACGCCCGATGAAGGTCTCGCTGATCGCCACCGTGCTGGATGCCGCCGATCACGTCGGCGGTTTCCTAGCGTCCGTGGCCGCCCAGACCCGTCCGCCGGACGACGTCGTGATCGTGGATGGGGGCTCGACCGACGGGACGCTCGAGCTGCTCAGGGCGGCCGAGGGCATCACGGTGATCGAGGAGCCCGGCGCGAACATCTCGCGGGGGCGGAACCTCGCGATCGCGCACGCGTCGCACGACGCGATCGCCGTGGCCGACGCGGACTGCGCCTACGGACCCGGCTGGCTCGAGGCGCTGGTCGCCCCGCTCGAGGCGGGCGCCGACGTGGCGATGGGCGTGACCGAACCGGTCGTCGGGACGTTCTTCGACGCGGTCGTCACGTCGAACCTGCCCGTCGTGGCCGATGACGTCGACGAAGCCACCTTCCTGCCGAGCGCGCGCTCGGTGGCGTTCCGGCGAGAGGCGATCGACGCGGTCGGCGGCTACCCCGAGTGGCTCGCCATCGGAGAGGACATGTGGGTCGACCTGCGGTGGCGCGAGCGCGCGCTGGACATGCGCCTGGCGCCAGCGGCCGTCGCGCGCTGGCGTCCGCGGGCCGACGCGGCGGCCGTGTGGCGTCAGTACCACGCGTACGCGCGTGGCGACGGCGAGGCCGCGATGCACCCCGAGCGCCATGCGATCCGGTTCGCGACCTACGTCGGGCTCGCGGTCGCACTCTCGTCGGGCCGGCGGTGGCCCAAGCTGCTGGTCGCCGTGGGCGCCGTCGCGTACGCGTCGGGTCCGGTCCGGCGCACGTGGGCGAGGCGGCCGTCCCCCGTCGATCGCGCGAAGGCGATCGTCGCGGTGCCGGCGTTCCAGGCGTTCGCCGACGCCGCGAAGATGTCGGGCTACGTGGCGGGGTCGTGGCGCCGGGCGCGCCGGGGTCAGTAGTCGTAGAACCCGGCGCCGCTCTTGCGGCCCAGCGTACCTCGGTCAACCAGGACGACCAACAGCGCCGGCGCCGCGTAGCGGTCGCCCCCGAACGCCGCGCGGAGGACCTCACCGATCGAGAGCACGGTGTCCAGGCCGATCAGGTCGGCGAGCGCGAGCGGCCCCATCGGGTGCGCGAGCCC
>CAZZND010000045.1:0-16276 GCA_964655465.1 uncultured Actinomycetes bacterium | reverse complement strand
GGTGTCGATGTCCTCGCGGGTCGCGAACCCCCGCTCGTACAGGCGGATCGCGTCGTACAGGTAAGGGATCAGCAGTCGGTTCACGATGAACCCGGCCTCGTCAGAGGAACGGACGCAGGTCTTGCCGAGGACGTCGGTCGCGAACGCCAGGGAGAGCGCATAGGTCGCCTCGCTCGTCGCGGACGAGGGGGTGATCTCGACGAGCGCCATGACCGGGACCGGGTTGAAGAAGTGCATCCCGATCACCTGCGCGGGCCGGCCGCTCGCCTCGCCGAGCGTCGCGATCGGGATCGACGAGGTGTTGGAGGCCAAGACGACCCCGGGACGGGTCAGAGCGCCGAGCCGCGAGAAGATCGCCCCCTTCGCGGCGGGATCTTCGGTCGCCGCCTCGATCACCAGGTCGGCTCCAGCGAGCGCCGCGAGGTCGGTCGCGGCCGAGATCCGGCCGAGCACGGCTTCGGCCTCCTCCGGCGTGACCTTGCCGCGGGCCACGGCTCGCTCGACCGACGAACGGACCCTCCCATGGCCGGCGTTCACGAGCGCGTCGTCGCCCTCGACGAACGTGACACTGAGGCCGGCGCGGGCGACGACCTCGACGATCCCGGAGCCCATGAGACCGCAGCCGACCACGCCGACGGTGCGAACGTCCCCCGCTGCCACGGTCCTGTGGCCCCCTTCCGACGGTGCCGGTCCGTACCATAGACGGGATGCGCGGACGACCGATCATCCGTCGCGCGAGCGTCATCGGGCTCGCGTTCGGTGGGATTCTGCTGGGTCACGCTGTGACCTACGCGGGGCTCACGCCCGGCGCGGTAGCACGCGAGATGCTGCTGGCCGCGACCGGCCACGGGTACCTCGGCGCGGCCAGCCGCGTCGGGCTGCTCGCCGTGATGGCCGCCCTCGCCGCGACCCTGCTCGGCCGGTTGGTCGGCGGGCGCGGCGATGACCCAGAGTCGGCTTCGGTCACCCGGCGGCTCATCAGCTTCCAGGTGTCGGCGTTCGTCGCCCTCGAGATCGCCGAGCGTCTGGGCTCGGGCGCGCCGCCCTCGGACCTGGTCGTGACGCTCCCCCTGGGCATCGCGATCCAGGTCGCCGTCGCGATGGCGATCGCGGCGGTCATCCGGATGCTGCTCCGCGCAGCCGACCGCGCGCACGCCTGGGCGTCGACGGCAACGCCCGGCCGTCGTGACGCGTTGTCGTTCGTGGTCCGTGCGGACCGGTTCTTCCGACCGGTCCTGCTGCCCGCCTCGGTCGGCGGGCGCGCGCCCCCTCCTTCGCGCTGATCGATCCACCGATCCGCATCCGAACGACAGGAGCACCCTCATGAAGCGTTCCATCGAGGCGCTGGCCATCGCCGGCGCTGCCCTGCTGGCGTTGTTGCCTGCCTCCCCGGCGCTCGCCCATGGTGACGAACACGCCGGCGACCTCAGCATCGTCATCGGGTTCGGGGCCGAGCCCGCCTACGCGGGGATGCCCAACAGTGTCCAGGTCGTGCTCGAGCACGACGGCGAGCCGGTGACCGACGCGAAGGGCATGACGGTCGACGTCACCTTCGGCGACGCCACGACGAGCTACGACCTTGACCCGAACTTCCTGATCGGGGTTTACGGCGAGCCGGGTGACTACCGGGCGTTCTTCGTGCCGTCGCAGCCGGGTCCGTACACGTTCCACGTCATGGGCGAGGTCGACGGCGAGGAGATCGACGTCGAGATGACCTCGGGCCCCGCCGCGTTCGCAGAGGTCCAAGACACGCTCGACGCGGCCTTCCCGCCGGTCGAGGCGCCATCGAACGACGAGCTCGCCGGCCGGCTCGAGGCCGAGGGCGCGCGTGTCGAGGCGGCGCAGGCAGCGGCGCAACAGGCCGCCGACGACGCGTCGTCGATCCGGACGATCGCCGTCATCGCGCTCGTGATCGGCGCGATCGGGGTCATCGCCGCGATCGCGGCGATCGCCCGCACGCGAAAGGCCTAGCCGTGCTCGCGCACGCGGGAGCCGCCGACGAGTCCTTGTCGGTCGCGATGATCGGCGCGGCCGTGTGGATCGGCTGGGTCGGCTGGCAGCGCCTGAAGGGCAGGGGGTTCCCCCGCCTGCCCAGGGCTGCCGCCTACGGGCTGCTCGGGGTCGCTCTCGTGATGGCCATCGGCGCCGCGTGGCTCCCTCGTCAGGTTTTCCCGCCGGGGGCGGCGCCGACAGGCGCCGCCCCCGGCCCACGGATCAGCTCGACCGCCACGCTGTCGTTCGCGCGGCCGGCCGACGACGCGCGTGTCGTCGGCGACCAGCTCGATGTCGTCCTGGATCTGCCGGGCGGGACGGTCGTCGAGGGCGCGAGCACCGACCTCTCGTCCGACCAGGGCCACCTGCACCTGTCCGTGGACGGGCAGCTGGTGTCGATGACCTACGGAGAGGTGCAGGTGGTCGATCTGCGACCCTGGGGACCCGGACGCCATACCATCGAGGCCGAGTTCGTGGCGGCCGACCACCTGCCTTTCGATCCCCCGGTGGTCGCGACGGTCGAGGTGACGAAGGGATGATCGGCGTGCGGCGCCTCGGTGCGGTCCTGCTCCTGGCTTTGGCGCTCGTGCTCGCGGGCGCGTGGCCGGCGGCAGCTCACGCCGGGTTCGTGGCGTCCGACCCCGCCGACGGCGCCACCCTCGAAGCGGCGCCTCGGACGGTCACGATCGAGCTCACCGAGACCCCCGACCTCGAACTGTCGACGATCCGAGTGTTCGACGCCGGGGGTGCCGAGATCCCGATCGGAAACCCGGGCGCCGTCGGCGAGCACGGGCTCGCGGTCGCCCTGCCGAGCGATCTCGGCGACGGCGTCTACACGGTGGCGTGGAAGGTGGTCTCGACGGAGGACGGACACGCCACGGCGAGCTCGTTCGCCTTCGGCGTCGGCGAGACGCCACCGCCCCCGGGTTCGGGCACCGACGAGACCCTGACGAGGCCGACCCCGCTGTCGGTCACGTCGAAGGCGCTGCTGTACGCCGGGTGCATGGTCCTCGTCGCGGCCGGGGTGGTCGGGATGGGGGTCTTCGGAGGCCGGCTGGCGCGGTTGCCGACGGTGGCGCTCATCGCGGGGATGGCCGCGTTCGCCGGGGCCCTCGGGATGCTCATCGCCGAGCAGCGCGCGATCGGGGTCTCAACGAGCGACCTGCTCGCCTCGGCGGCGGGCCGCCCCTACGGCCGGCTGCTCGGCATCACGCTCGTCGCGGGGGGCCTCGCGGCGCTCAGCGCCGCGAGGCCGCGGTGGCGCCCGCTGATCTGGGCGGCCGCGGCTGCCGCCGCGGCCGCCATGCTCGTACGCGCGGCGAGCGGTCATGCCTCGGCCCTGGACCCTCCCCTGCCGCAGGAGCTCGCACAGTGGCTCCACTTCCTCGCCGCGGGCGTGTGGATCGGCGGGATCGTCCTGCTCGCCCTGCTGCTGCGTGAGCCGGAGGCACCGCCGGCGGGCGCCCTCCGCCGCTACTCGAACATCGCGGTCGCGGCCGTGGCCGTCGTCGTCGCGACGGGGCTCGCGCGGACCTGGTCCCAGCTCGGCGGTCCGGGCGGGCTGCTGGACTCGCTCGATACGTCCTACGGGCAGGTCCTCGGGATCAAGGTTGTCGTCGCCATCGCGATCGTCGCGGTCGGCGCAGTCAACCGCCTCCGTCACGTCGAGAGGGCCCAGACCGATCGGGCGCCGCTGCGGCGCGTGCTCCGGGCCGAGATCGTCGCCGCGACGGGCGTGGTGCTGCTCACAGCGACGCTGACGGGGCTCGATCCCTCAGGCGGCGCCGCTGCCGCGGCGCCGCCTGAGGTCCCTGTGATCGGCCGCGCCGAGGGGACCGACTTCGCCACCACCACCCGGGTCCGTCTCGAGCTCACCCCAGGCACGGCGGGAGCCAACGCCTTCCGCGCGGCGGTCCTCGGGTTCGACGACGACCAGCCGCTCCCCGCCGGCACCGTCTCGCTGCAGGTCACCTCGGCGACCTTCGAGGACCTGCCGCCCTCGACCGTGGAGCTCGCGCAGGAGGGCGGCTCATGGGGCGCCCAGAGCACCGCCGTGTCCGTGGCCGGGACCTGGCGCGTCACCGCACGGGTCATCACCGGCGCGGACGCCGTCGAGGTCCCGATGGTCCTCGTCACCCGCTCCGAGGCGCTCGAGCAGCTCCCCCCGGGCGCCCGTCTCACAACGGCGCGCTACCCGTCGGGCGTGTCGCTGCAGCTGAGCCTCGAGGTGGCGAACCCCGAGGGGGCGTTCGTCCACGTCACGGCGCTCACGCCGGGCGGGACCGAGCTGCCGCTGTCCTCGGTGATCGTCGTCGGGACGCGCGACGGGGTCGAGGCGACCAGGATCGAACCGGAGCTCGTCACCGAGGGACACGCGATCGGGCAGCTCCCGCCGTTGCAGCCGGGCTCGTGGACGATCGACACCGTGGCCACGGCCCAGGACGGGCGCACCTTCCAGGCGACGTTGGTGGCGATCCCGATCGCGTGAGGCGGTGTCTCAGCCGCAGGCGTCGACCAGGAGCGGGTACGGGTTGATCGCACCGTCGATGACGCTGTAGCCGTAGTAGCTCACGATCCAATCCGCCGGCACGACGTTCGGCCAGAACTCGAAGTGGTTGTGTGGCGTCGTGCCGCCCGCGAGCCCGGTGCTGCCCACGTAGCCGATGACGTCGCCGGCCTGGACGGCGCCGAGGTTCCCGATCGAGGTCAGGTGCGCGTTGTAGGTGTACCCGTACGCGCCGACGACCTGGACCGACGTCCCGCCGTAGAGGTTCGACGCGTCGGCCGCGGTGCCGTCGAACGTGGCGCGCACGGGCGTGCCCTCGGGCGCCACGATGTCAACGCCACGGTGCGGGTGGAACCCCCCGACGTAGCGCGGGGCGCCGAACCCGTCACCGAACGCGCGCGGCTGCTCGACGGGGCACGTCTCGAGGACCCCCTGCCACTCCGCCGGCATCGGCACGTTCGAGTGCGAGCCGGTCTGGAGGGCGTCCTGCGCCTCCTCGTAGAGCCTGCTGGTCTTGCTCACGTACTTGCTCGCTTCCTCGAGGAGCCCCGCGATCCGCGTTCGGAGGGCCTGCGCCGCGGCCAAGTCAGCCCGGACCTGGTCCTCGGTTCGCTCGGCCTGCTCGAGGCGCGCCGTGCGCTGGGCTCTGAGCTCGGTCAACCGATCCTCGTCGAGCCCCAGCTCGTAGCCGAGGTTCGCCACGTCTTGGGCGAGCGTCGCGTCGGAGGCGTTCACCGCGTCGACGAACTCGAGGCGATCGGACAGCTCGGCGAGCGACGTCGCATCGAGGACGAGGCCGAGGCTCGACCCCGGACCGTCCATGAACGCCTCGGCGGCGCGCTCGTTCAGCTGCTCCCGGAGGGCGTCGTAGCGGGTCTGCGTCTGACGGATACGCTTCCGGGTGGCAGCCAGCTCGACGAGCGTCTGCTCGAGCATGCCCTCCTGCCGGTCGACCTCGAACGCCGCTTCGTTGACCCGCGCCTCGATCACATCGAGCTCGGCGTTGCGCTCGTCGAGCTCGGCGTCCAACGCATGTTTGCGATCCTTCGCGTCCTCGACGTCCTGCTTGGTCGGAGGGTCGTCGGCCGCGGCGATCGGGGCGACGGCGGCCAGCATGAACACGGCGCACGCCGTGGCGAGCAGCCGGAACGCGACGGGGAAGGGTCGATGCGCTCTCGTCATGCGGTCGCTCCACGGTATCTGCCGACGATGGTGACGACGACCCGCGGAGGCCCCCTACCCTGCCGCCCTGGGGCCGTGGATGCAACGACCCTGCGGACGTCAGCGGGCGGCCACGAGTAGCTGGGGCTCCTTCAGCGCCTGCTGCCAGCCGTTGCGCTCCAGCCGTTCCCGGGCCTGCTCGAGGATCTCCTCGCCGCCGGCGGCGTCGGCTCCGAACAAGGTGCCGGTCCACCAGACGGCGCCGGCCAGCTCGTTCGGCAGATCCATCTGGCGGAGCAGGGATACGGCCTCGGACGCGCGGGAGCGCGCGGCGTCGGGGTCGCGCCACAGGTAGGCCAGGGCCGACTCGGCGAGCAGCAGCGAGCTCGAGGCTCCGATCTCGCCTTCACCGATCCGTGAGACCGGCTCGCTCAAGATCTGCTCCGCCCCCGCCAGGTCGCCCCGCACCGCGAGGGTTCGCGCGAGCTCGGCCGCGGTCCAGCTCACGAGCGACCGTTCCCGGAGGTCGCGGCACAGCACGTAGGACTCGCGCAGGTCGGCCTCGGCCTCATCGAGACGACCGGCCAGCCGGAGCACCGCGCCGCGATCGCCGAGCGCGCCGGCGAGCTCCCAGCGCGCGCCCATCTCGCGGAGCGTCCGGACAGCGGCGTCGGCGTGGGTCTCGGCGGCGTCGAGGCGCCACAGGCGCCTCGACGCCGCCGAGGCGGCCTGGTGCGCCGACGCAGCCGTGAAGTCCTGCCCCGCCCGCTCCGCGACGTCGAGCGCCTCGAGCGCGAGGGCGAGCCCGTCTTCCTGGCCTCCCCGCTCCCCCACGACCGCGGCGAGCCCCGATAGGGACCGGCTCTCGGTCCAGGCGTCACGCGGCACGCTCGCCCGGGCCGCGGTGAGCGCCTCTCGCAGCGAGGCCTCGGCCTCGTCGAGACGCCCGCGCGAGTACGGCACCCACGCCGCCATCAGCAGCGTCCGCGACAAGGCGCGCGAGTCGTCCAAGCGACGAGCGGCATCGAGCGAACGCTCGAACAGCGCGCCGGCGAGGTGATCGTCGCCACGGACCGTGAGCGTGATGTCGGCCAGGAACCGCGCGGCGTGCGCGATGACGGCGTCGAGCCCGTCGGCCGCGAGCGCCAGCGCCCGCCGGAACAGGTCCTCGGCCGCGTCGAACTCGCCCAGCCAGTACCGCGCCTCGCCCGACATCGACACGATCCAGGCCTCGCGCGGGCCCCACCCGTCCTCGGGGCCTGCCAGGGCGAGCGCCCGCTCGTACAGATCGACCGCCGCCCGCGATTCGATCCGGCGTCGCGCGATGTCCCCTGCCTTGGACAACGCCTCGACCGCGCGCTCGGCGAGGTTGCGGTCCCCCGGGTTCAGGTCGAGGGCGGCGCGCGCCGCCTGCTCGAGGTGGAACGCGATGGTCCGGGGGTAGCGTTCCGCGGTCTCGGGCTCCGACAGCCTGTTGGCCACCCGCAGGTGCAGTCGCTGTCGCTCGCGCTTGGCGAGCGAGCCGTACGCGACGTCACGGATGGCGTCGGATCGGAACCGCCATACCCCAGGGCGATCCTCGTCGCGTACGAGCAGCTCCTCGTCCCCGGCTTCGTCGAGCCACTCGGCCCGCGGCTCGACGAGCAGCGACAACTCCCCCTCGTCGAACCGGCCGCGGGGGAACACCGACGCCCGGCGCAGGAGCTCCCGCGCCTCGGGCGTGAGCTGATCGATCCTGGCGGCGATGACGGCCTGGACGGTGGCCGGGAGCAGGCGCCCGCTCGCGGCCGGGCCGGCCGGTGGCAGGTCGCGCTCCTCGCGGGCGAGCATGCTCGCGATCTCGATCACGAAGTACGGATTCCCCCCCGCGTGCTGGGCCACCCGCTCGGCGTCGTCCTCGCCCAGTCCCCCTGCCTCCTCCGCCAGGCGCGCCGCGTGCGCGAGCGTGAGCGGCTCGACCCGAAGCGTCACGGCGTCGGCCAGACCGCCCGCCCAGTTGGGCCGGTCATCGAGCAGCTCCCAGCGGGCGACGCCGACGACCAGCAGCGGCTCGCGGCGTGCCTCGCGCACGAGCTGCTCGAGCAGGTCCAGCAACAGAGGATCGGCCTGGTGCAGGTCCTCGAACACGAGCACGAGCGGTCCGGCGGAGGCGAGCCCGCTGAACATCGTGAGGACACCACGGCGCACCTCTGCCACGTGATAGCGGTTCTCCTCGCTCCCCTCCTCTCCGAACCCGAGGGTGAGCGCCAGCCGGCGCGCGGCCGCGTCGACCTCATCGGGCGAGACCCACGCGGCGGCGACCTCGCGCAGGCGCGCGAGCACCGCCTCCTCCTCCACCTCGACGTCGTTGCCGAGCTGGCGCCACACCATCTCTGCGAGCGGCGCGAACGTGGCTTCCTCCTCGAAGGGGCTGGAGCGGCCGACGAGGACAAGGGTGCCTTCGGGGAGCCGCGCCAGGAACTCCTCGACGACGCGGCTCTTGCCGATCCCCGGCTCGCCGAGCAGCGTCACCAGGTGGGCGCGCTCGCGGCCGGCGACCCGCTCGAACGTGTCGGCGAGCAGAGCCAGCTCGCGGCGCCGGTCGACCAGGGGGATGCGGTGACGATCGCTCGGTCCCCGGGCGGCGACGCCGAGCGCGACCTGGGCGTGCAGCGGCCGGTCGAGCCCCTTGGCCTGGACGACCCGCTCCTCACCGAGCTCGACCTGACCCCGGGCCAGCTCGATGGTGGTCGGGCCCACCAAGATCTCGCCGGGCGCCGCCGCCTGTTGCAGCCGTGCACCGATGTTGACCTCGGAACCGAAGACGAGGTTGCGGTCGCTCGACGTGCCCACGGCGACCGACCCGGTGTTCACCCCGATCCGGACCTGCAGCGTACGGGCCAAGGCGAGGTGGCGGCCCAGGCGTTCAGCGCGGTCGCGGACAGCGACAGCCGCGCGGATGGCCCGGGCCGCGTCGTCGTCATGCGCGACCGGCGTGCCGAACACGCCGAGGACGGCATCCCCGATGAAACCTTCGGCTACCCCACCGAGCCAGGCGATCTCCTCGCTCACCATGGCGTGGAACGCGGCGAGCACCTCGCGGAACCGTTCCGGGTCCAGCGTGCCCGCCAGCTCGGTGGACCCGGCGAGGTCCACGAAGACCACGGTCACCACCCGGCGCTCGGAGGCCTCGGGAACGGCGGCGGGGGCGCCGCAGCTCGGGCAGTAGTTCGCCTTCGGCGGCAGCGGCTCGCCGCAGCGGGGGCATCCGGGCTCGATCACGGCGCCAGCATAGTGAGCGGCCCCGGCGAGCCCCGGCCGGCTCAGTGCCGGTACTCGATCAGCTGCACCGGGTTGCCATCGGGGTCGCGGAAGGTCGCGAACCGCGCGAACCCCTCGACCTCTCCGACGTGCTGGTCGAACACGACGCCCCTGGCCTGCAGCGCCCTGCGGGCGGCATCCAGCTCCTCCACACGGAGCACCACCGTGCCGCTGCCGGGGAGGTCGCCATCGGTTCCGTGCAGCCCGAAGCGGATGGGACCGGCCTCGAGCTCGGCCCATCCGTCGCCGGCGCGGTGGCGGATCGTCATCCCGACGACCTCGGTGTAGAAGGCGACCGCGCGATCCATATCGCGGGTCCAGTAGTACACGTGGTCGACGGGCCCGATCATCGCGACCCGATGCTACCGGGCGATGGGCTACGGTTCCCCCGTGGCCATCGGGAAGGGAGACGTGAGCCCCGCCGCGCGTCGTCTCGTGTGGGCCGGCGTGGCCCTCGCCGCCGTCGTGCTCTACGGCGTCGCCGGCTACATGGTGCTGGAGCGGTGGAGCTTCCTCGACGCCCTCTACATGACGATCATCACCATGGCGACGGTGGGGTTCCGCGAGGTGCGGCCGCTCGGCACCGGAGGACAGATCTTCACCCTCACGCTGATCGTGTCCGGCGTCGGTGCGGCGCTCGTCGGGGTCGCCCTGACGGCGAGCCTCATCGCCGAGGCGGAGATCGGCGGATCGACCAGGAGGAGACGCATGCGACGACGGATCGAGGACCTGCACGACCACTTCATCGTCTGCGCGTACGGCCGGGTGGGCCGGGCCGCCGTCCGCGAGCTCGGATCCTCGGGGCTCCCGTTCGTGGTGCTCGATCCGAAGGACGAGCTCCGCGCAAGGATGGAGGAGGACGACGTCCCGTACATGGTGGACGACCCCTCGCTCGAGCCCGTGCTCCTCGCCGCCGGGGTGGAGCGGGCGCGCGGGCTGATCTGCGCGGTCGACTCGGACGCCACGAACGTCTACATCACGCTCACGGCTCGGGCGCTCAACCCGGCACTGTTCATCGTGGCCCGGGCCTCGGAGCCGGGCTCTGCCGAACGTCTCGAACGGGCGGGCGCGAACCGTGTGGTGTCCCCGTTCGTCAGCAGCGGGCGCCACATGGTGCGCATGGCGCGCGACCCCAGCATCGTGGATATCTTCGACGAGGGTTCGCGTGGCAGGAGCGCGATCGACGTCGAGGAGCGCCGGATCGAGGAGGGGTCGGGCCTGGACGGCCGCACCGTCGCGGACGCGCCGGGCCCGGTGCTCGCGCTCCGTCGCTCCGACGGCGAGGTGCTCGCGCCACCTCCCCCGGACGCCCCGCTCGGCGCCGGCGACGTCGTCCTCCTGCTGCGGCACGGCCTCGACGGCTGAGAGGCCCCGGGCGCGTCAGCCCTGGCCGAGGATCTTGGCCTTCTGGGCCTGGAACTCCTCCTCGGTGAGCACGCCGTCGGCCCGGAGCTTCGCGAGCCGCTCGAGCTCGGTCGTGGTCGAGGGAGACGCGGGGGGGACCTGGCCGGCGGGCGGCTGTGGCGCGGGATGATCGGCCCGCCCCCGGTACATCCGCTGCTTGTTCAGCTCGCCCTGGTGGTAGATCGTCTTCTGCACCTCTTCGGGGTGGCGGACGTCGTTGAACCGGTTGGATCCCGCGGTGGAGGCCGACGAGATCACGAGCGAACCGGCCCCGACGATCCGGTCGATCACCCCCTGCTCGAACCGCACGTCGTTGATGGCCTCGAGCGGGATCTCCATCGAATACTTCGAGATCCAGCCGTAGCGATGGATGATGCGGTCGCTCGTGACCGCGAAGACCGACGTCCACCAGTTCAGGAACTTCGGGAGCGAGTACACGAGCACCAGCGCGAGCAACGCGGCCCACGGGATCCACCACGGCATCAGGCTCAGGGTGGCGGTCCATGTCGCCGCCGCGATCCCGATCAGGGTGATCAGGGCCGGGAAGACCAAGGCGATGGGGTGCGGGCGGAGGTCGAGCACGAGCTGCTCGCCCTCGATGAGGAGCCGGGTCGGGAACGCCATGTCTCGACGCTACCGCCCCGCCGGGGTGGTCGCAAACGCCCCTACCGCAGATGCAGGATCTCTCCCGACGTGACGGTCCTCGGCCCAGCCGCCGTCGCGAGCACGAGGCCGCCTCGGTCGTCGATGCCGGTCGCCGTCCCTCGCACCTCCTCACCGTCGTCGGAGATCGCCCGGACCTCACGACCGACGGTGTCCGCGACACGGATCCAACGCGCCCGGGTGACCTCGGCGAGGTCGCCCCCGCCCAGGTACGCGCCGTGGAAACGGACGAGGAAGGCCTCCAACAGGTCGCGGAGTGCAACGGGCCCGATCCCCGTGGCCCCCTCGACGCCGGGCGGCTCGAGGTTCACCCCGACCCCGAGCACCACCGCCTCGAGCCGGCCGTCCGCGACCCTGGACTCAGCGAGGATCCCACCGACCTTGGCCCCCCCGAGCAGCAGGTCGTTGGGCCACTTGCACCGCACGTCGCGGCCGGCGCTCGCGCCGATCGCCTCGGCCATCGACGCCCCGGCCAACAGGGGCAGCAGACCGGCCTCCTCGGGCTCGAGCGCCGGCCGGAGGACGACCGAGACCAGCAGCGAACGACCCGCGACGTCGTGCCACGAGCGCCCGAGCCGCCCACGCCCGGCGGTCTGGTGCGCGGCCGTCACGAGCGTCCACTCCGGCGCGCCCCCGTCGGCCATGCCGAGAGCCGTCTCGTTGGTCGAGGCGGTAACCTCCTCGGCACGTACGGGGGCGTCGGCGCCGATCGACGCGAGGACCTGCCGAAGGTCGTCGTCGGTCAGCACCGTTGGCCCCTCGCCCATCGAAAGGCACGATACGCGAGTGGCCAAGACGCCCAAGCTGCTGGTCGCGAACCGGGGCGAGATCGCGGTGCGCATCATGCGCACCGCGCGCGAGATGGGCATCGCAACCGTCGGGGTCTACTCCGACGCCGACCGCGATGCCCTGCACGTCGAGATGGCCGACGAGGCCTACCGGATCGGACCCGCGCCCGCGTCGGGGTCCTACCTGGACATCCCCGCCCTGATCGAGGCGGCGACGAAGTCCCGTGCCAACCTGATCCATCCCGGCTACGGATTCCTCTCCGAGCGCGCGGCCTTCGCCGCGGCGGTCGACGAGGCGGGCCTCACCTTCGTGGGACCGTCTGCGCGCGCCATCGAGCAGATGGGAGACAAGGTCGCTGCGCGACGGATCGCCGACGCGGCGGGCATGCCGACCGTCCCCGGGACCCCCGGGCCCGTCGACGTCGACGGCGCCAAGGCGCAGGCGCCGAGGATCGGCTACCCCTTGCTGGTCAAAGCGGCGTTCGGGGGCGGCGGGAAGGGCATGCATGTCGTCCGCGACGCCGATCACCTCGAGGGATCGCTCAAGCGGGCTTCGCGCGAGGCGCAGTCCTACTTCGGCCGGCCCGAGGTCTTCCTCGAGCGCTACGTCGACCGCGCCCACCACGTCGAGGCGCAGATCATCGCCGACGCCAAGGGCAACGTCGTGTTCCTCGGCGAGCGCGACTGCTCGGTCCAGCGCCGGCACCAGAAGCTGATCGAGGAGACCCCGTCGACGCTGTTCGACGGCACCATCCGCGATCGGTTCGCCCAGGCCGCGGTGGCGTTGGCGACGGAAGCGGGCTACGTCAACGCCGGGACGATCGAATGCATCCTCGACGAGGACGGCTCGTTCTACTTCCTCGAGATGAACACGCGCCTGCAGGTGGAGCACACGGTGACCGAGGTCACGACGGGCCTCGACATGGTCGAGCTCCAGCTGCGAGTGGCGCTCGGCGAGTCGCTGGCCGGACTCGACCCGAGGCCCCGCGGCGCCGCCATCCAGTGCCGGATCAACGCCGAGGATCCCGGCCGAAACTTCATCCCCGGCCCCGGTCGGATCACGCGTTACGAGGAGCCGGGTGGCCCGTTCGTGCGCGTGGACTCTGGCATCACGCAGGGGCGCGAGATCCCCGGCGACTACGACTCGATGTTCGCGAAGCTGATCGTGGGAGGCGTCGATCGCGAGCAGGCGCGGCGCCGCATGCTGCGCGCGCTCGAGGAGTTCGTGGTCGAGGGTGTGCCGACGACCATCCCGGTGCACCGCTGGGTGCTCGAACACCCCACCTTCATCGCGGGCGAGCACACGACGACGTGGCTCGAGAGCGCGCTGGCCGAGGCCCACCTCCCCGCGCAGACCGACATCCAGGCCGCGGCGGGCGCCCCCAGAACCTCACGGCCTTCCGACATCCTCGTCGAGGTCGACGGCCGGCGCGTGCCGGTGCGCGTGTTCGACGAGCGCCGCGATGCCGCGCCGAAGGCCCCGGTCGCCCACGGCGGCCATCACGGCGAGCACGTGCACGGGGAGATCCGGGCGCCGATGCAGGGCACGATCATGAAGGTGCTCGTCGAGAAGGGTCAGGAGGTTCAGGCCGGCGACGTCGTGTGCATCCTCGAGGCGATGAAGATGGAGAACCACATCGCCACGACCCGCGAGGGCGAGGTCACCGACCTGCCGATCCGCGCGGGTCAGGTCGTGCAGACCGGCGCGATCCTCGCCGTCATCGACTGATCCCATCGACGAACCCCGCCACGACGTCGAGGTACTCGTCGGGCGACTCGACGAACGTCATGTGGCCCGCGTCCTCGAACACGTGGAGCGTCGCGTCCGGGATGAGCTTCGCCATGTGCTCCGAGGCAGCTGCCGGGCAGGCGCGATCGTGTCGCCCGGCGAGCAGCAGGATCGGGTGAGGAACGTCCAGTAGCCGGTCCTCGAGATCGATCCCGCCGTACTCGTTCGCGGCGAAGTACCGGGTTACGTCGGGCGATCCGATCATGCCGTGGGTCCTCGCGACGAAGTCGTCGATCCTCAGGTCGCGCGGGTCGGCGAAGTGGAAGGGGATCTGCTCGTACAGCAGGTCCACCATCTCCTCGGGCGTCCGCACCTCGAGCTCGCGCGCCCACGAGCCGGCGACCTGCTCGCGGAGCTCCACCGGCTCGAATCGCTCCAGCTCACCGGCGATCCCTTCGAGCCAGCGGGTCGACGGCACTCCCGCGGAGGCGATGGTCGCGGCCTGCGTGCCGGGGTAGTCCACGGCGTTCTGCAGCGCCACGAACGCGCCGTACGAGTGACCGTAGACGACGTAGCGATCGAGACCGAGCGCCAGCGCGAGCATGATCACGTCCTGCGCGTGGCGTTCGAGCGACCACGTGGCCGGGTCCGAGGGTCCCGAACGTCCATGGCCGCGCTGGTCGACGAACAGCAGCCGGATCTGACGGTCGGTGAGCGGATCGAGGTAGTCCCCGAAGATGTGGTGGTCGAGCCCCGGTCCGCCGTGGAGCACGATCATCGGGACGCCGTCGGAGGGACCGCGTTCGTCGACCCACAGCGCGGTGTCGTCGATGGCGACGAGGCGCCCGTCGCAGGTCATCTGCCGGGCGCGCCCCAGGACCCGCGGCCGGCGATCCGGAACCCGGCGTCGTGCACCTTGTAGCGGACGTTGACGCTGATCAGCAGCGGGGTGAGCGACTCGGCGATCCGCGCCATCTGCAACCCACCGCAGTCCACCCAGCGCATCCCCGGGATGTCCTCGACCAAACCCCCCACCAGGGCCTTGGCCTGGGCGTCATCACCCATCACCAGGGCGTCGGAATCGACGGGCTCATCGAGCAGGCGGAGCGCGCTCGCCGCGACGGTGTGGAAGGCGGCGACGAGCCGGACGTGCGGCGGCACGAGGGTCTTCGCGAACTCCGCAGCCGAGCCGTGCCACGGCCGCAAGGCGTGACTGGCACGGCCACCGACGGCCGACATGAGCGGGCTCGTGCAGTCGACCACGACGACGCCCTCGGGGAGCGTCTCGCGGATCGAGTCGTAGATCATGGCCATGCCCGCGAACGGGACGGTAACGAGCACGACCTCGGCACCGGCGACCGCCTCGGCGTTGGTGGCGCCCGCCACGGCGACCCCCGCGCCGGTCGCCTCGTCGACGCTCGCCGCGGCTTTCTCGGCCAGGCGCGAGCCGATGATCACGTCGTGACCCGCGCGAGCCAGGCGGAGAGCGAGGCCGAATCCCTCCTCACCGGTGCCCCCGACGACCGCGATGCGCATGGGCAGAGCCTAGTCGCAGGGACGCCGGTCGATACCCTGGCCACGTGCCGGCCATGGTGATCGACGGGATCGAGATCGGTGTCGGCCTCGCGACCGCAGGGATCGGGGTCGCGCTGTGGAAGGCCGGGCGGCCGCTCGCCCGGGTCGTGGCCGTCGCGCTGGTGGCGCTCGGCGCCCTCGCCGTAGCCCACGGCGCGACCCGGCTGGTGACAGGGCCCTAGGTCCCGGGGCGATACTCGCCGAACGCGTCGCGGAGCACGTCGGAGACCTCGCCCAGCGTAGCCCGGAGCCGCAGGGCCTCCTTCATCGGCGGCAGCAGGTTCGTGCTCCCCCGGGCGACGTCGGCGACCTCCTTCAGCGCGGCGTCGACCGCAGCCTGGTCGCGTGATGCACGCAGCTGGTGGACCCTCTCGACCTGCCGGGAGACCTCGTCCTCGCTGATCCGCTGGAGCTCGGGCTGGTGATCCTCCTCGACCTGGAACCGGTTCACGCCGACGACCACCCGGGAACCGTCCTCGATCCCGCGTTGGATCGTGAACGCGGCCTCGTGGATCTCGTCCTGGTAGAAGCCCTGCTCGATGGCGGCGACCGCGCCGCCGAGGGCATCCACACGCTCGATGTACGCGGTCGCCGCGGCCTCGAGCTCGTCGGTGAGCGTCTCGACGTAGTACGAGCCCCCGAGCGGATCGGCGACCGTCGCGACGCCGGTCTCGTACCCGATCACCTGCTGGGTCCGCAGCGCGATCTTCACGCTGTGCTCGGTCGGCAACGCCAGGGCCTCGTCGAAGGAGTTCGTGTGCAGCGACTGGGTCCCGCCGAGCACGGCCGAAAGGGCCTCGAGCGCCGTCCGCACGATGTTGTTCTCGGGCTGCTGCGCGGTGAGCGTCGCCCCGCCGGTCTGCGTGTGGAACCGGAGCGCCTGCGAGCGCGGGTCCTTGGCGCCGAAGCGTTCGACCATGATCTTCGCCCACAGGCGCCGCGCCGCCCGGAACTTCGCGACCTCCTCGAGGAAGTGCATGTGACACGCGAAGAAGAACGACAGCCTGGGCGCGAACTCGTCGACGGCCAGGCGGGCGTCGATCGCCGCCTGCACGTACGCGATGCCGTTCGCGAGCGTGAACGCGAGCTCCTGGGCGGCCGTCGAGCCCGCCTCGCGCATGTGGTAGCCGCTGATCGAGATCGTGTTCCAGCGCGGGA
>CAZZND010000044.1:0-20280 GCA_964655465.1 uncultured Actinomycetes bacterium | reverse complement strand
CGTCTTCAAGCCTGTGATGATCCGGAACCTGCTGCACTCCACGGTCTTGCTCGCCGACGCGTGCCGCACCTTCCGCGAGCTCTGCGTCGAGGGTCTGGAACCCGATCGCGCCCGCATCGAGGAGCTCGTGCACCGCTCGCTGATGCTCGTGACTGCCCTCAGCCCCAAGATCGGCTACGACAAGGCGGCCGAGATCGCGAAGAAGGCCCACCACGAGGGCACGACGCTGAAGGCGGCGGCCCTGGAGCTCGGGCACGTGAGCGAGGCGGACTACGACGCCTGGGTCGTGCCCGAGGACATGGTCTAGGCGGGATCGTCACCCAGCGCGACGGGACGGGTCTCGTCTCTCACCCAGTCCGACCATGAGCCCTCGTACAGCCGCGCATCGCCGAAGCCGGCGCGGTTCATCGCGAACAGGTCGTGGCACGATGTCACGCCCGAGCCGCAGTACGCGACGGCGGCGTCGTTCGTCACGCCGAGCGCGGCGAACCGCTTCCTGAGCTCCTCGACGGAGCGGAACGTGCCGTCTTCGTTCAGGTTGTCGGTCCACGGAGCCGACCGGGCGCCGGGGATGTGCCCGGCGACGGGATCGATGGGCTCCTTCTCCCCCCGGTACCGCTCCCCCACGCGAGCGTCCAGCACGGGCGCCGCGCCGGCGCGGATCGTCGACTCGACCGCGCCCGAGGTGGCGATCCGGTCGGTGGGCCACGGCACCGACGTGAACAGCGAGCGCTCCCGGGGCTTCATCTCACCGCTCTCGAGCGCACCCCCTTGCGTCCGCCACGCCTGGATGCCGCCGTCGAGGAGGGCAACCTGGTGCCCGGTCACCCAGAGCATCCACCACAGGCGCGCGGCGACCGAGCCGCCGACCGGGTCGTAGGTCACCACCACCATGTCGTCGTCGATACCGAGCGCTGCCATCTTCAAGGCGAAAGCGTCGGGATCGGGGAGCGGATGACGACCGGGCCCGTCCACGAA
Source organism: uncultured Actinomycetes bacterium (assembly GCA_964655465.1). Classification (GTDB taxonomy): domain Bacteria; phylum Actinomycetota; class UBA4738; order UBA4738; family HRBIN12; genus AC-51. Next base: position 19,302 of record CAZZND010000044.1, on the reverse strand, counting down.
CGGCTTCCCGGCCAGATCCCGGTCGACGTCGAGGAACCCCGCACCCGGGATGTGCCCGTCCTCGAACTCCCGCTTGGACACGGTGGTCCCGCCTCGAGGCGCCCATCGCACGTCCACGACGACGACGCCGGGGTGTTTGATGTGGCCCGAGAGCCAGGCTGGCGTGACGAGGACCCCGGGGTCGTTCACCGCAGGTCCACCACCACGGGCGCGTGGTCCGACGGTTTGCCCTCACCCGAGGTGGGCTTGCGCTCGTCACGATCGACCGTGACGGCCTCGAGCCGCTCCGCGATCGGCGCGGTCCCGAGCGCGAGGTCGATCCTCAGCCCCCAGCCGCGGTGGAACGCGCCGGCCGTGTAGTCCCAGAAGGAGAACGGCCCAGGCACGTCGCCCGCTGCCGCCCGGCCCAGATCGATGAGCCCCCAGTCCAGGAGCGCCTGCAGCCGGGTGCGTTCCGGCTCGGACGCCAGGTTCTTGTCACGCCAGAGCTCGGCGTCCCACACGTCGCGGTCGTCGGGGGCGATGTTGAAGTCGCCGGCGACGATCAGCGGCTGCGCGGGATCGAACGACGACGAGAGCCACGCGCCGAGGGCGTCCAGCCACGCGAGCTTGGTCTCGTAGGCCGGATCGCCCACCGCTTTGCCGTTCACGACGTAGACGCAGACCACGCGGGTCCCGTCCGCCACCGCAGAGACCACCCTCGACTGCTCGGGGATGGGGTCGCCGTCGAACCCGTACCGCAGGTCGTCGAGGCTCTTGCGCGACACGATCGCGACGCCGTTGTAGGCGCGCTGCCCGAGGGACACCGCCTCGTAGCCGGCCGCCTGCAGGTCCATCAACGGGAACGCGTCGTCCTCGACCTTGGTCTCCTGAAGGCACACGACGTCCGGCGCGTGGCGCTCCAGCAGCGCGAGCAGGCGCGGCAGCCGCTGCCGGATCGAGTTCACGTTCCAGGTGACGAGCCTCACGGCGCGAAGACTACCGCTCGGTCGCCGCGGCCAGGGAAGCCGCCATATGGACGATCCCGGCCAGGTCGATGGCAGGATCGTCGTCGTACCGGCCCACCCCGCCCGACGTGGGGAACCCGTCGCCGGCCAGGGCCTCGCTCTCGATGCGCTGGAGATGCGCTCGAACGAGATCATGCAACTCCGGGTGCTCTCCCGCGCCGAGCAGGTTGCGCACGCCGATCCCCGCGAACACCTGAGGCTGCCGCCACAACGTGTCCTCGGCCGCGAGCCAGCGAACCGTCGCGTCCGCGAGGCGGACCGCTCTGCTGCGAGCATCCGTGTCCCCCGTGACGTCCGCCAGGGCGGTCCATGCCGCGAACGCCTCGCCCTGGTTATAGGCCCACGGCGTGGGGTCAACGACGGCTCCCTCCAGGTGGTCGCCGTACAAGCCGTCGTCACGCCGAAGCGTCGCGTCGAGCCACGCGAGCGAGCGTCGGGCGAACGCGAGCGCCTCGGGGTCGCCGGTCTCGCGGCACACGATCAGGGACAGGTGCGCGCCGGGTGCGGTCGAACACGTGTTGCGGCTCTCGGCGGCCTCGTGCCACCGGACGCCACCACCCGCGTGCTCGCACGAACGGACGAAGCGGTCGGCCGCATAGACCTCAGGGGGGAGCGGACCGCGGCGCATCTCCGCGCGGGCCGCGAGCGCCAGGCCGAGCCAGGCGACGTCGTCGGCGTAACGGGGGCGGTCGCCACGGTGCGGCGCCCACGCTTCCCCGCTCCGGTACCACGAGAGACCCGCCGAGATCTCGTCGATCAGGGCGGCGTGCTGCGCACGCCGCCCTGATGCCACCAGCGGCTCGACCATCACCCCGGCGTGGAGAACCTGCGTGACGGGCCAGAGGTACAGCCGCCGGGCGCGTCCGCGCGAAGCGCGGACGCGCCCACCCCGTACGCACCTCGCCGCGAGGACCTCCCACCAGCGACACGCGAGGTCAGCGGCATCGTCCACGGTCCCCAACGTACGCGCGCGACACGGCCGGTTCCACGGGTGCCCGGCAGCTCGCCGTTGACGCGTAAGCGTCGTGGCTCCGGGGTGGGACTCAACCCAACCTACGGATCAACAGTCCCTGAGAAGCCGTCGAGGCCATCCATCTACATCTACCACGTCCACGGGCTCGGCTGTCAGATCGGCTGTCAACTCGCGAGGGCCCCACCCAGCCCAAGAGGGACTCCGGTCACGCCTCGTACGCGTCTGGCGAGGTATGAAGGTGCCCCGTCAGCCGGGCGCGTTCGGGATAGAGCGCGTCGGTCGAGTCGATGAACTGGTCGACGCCCCCCACGGGGGGCAGCGAGCGCAGCCATCCGTCCTCGATCGACCGGAAGCTCGCGTTCGCGAACCGATCAGCCATCAAGACGAGGAACGGGCGACCGTAGAACGAACGCGCGGTCGGCTCTTGAACGTCCGTGACCGCATCGAGCGCGTTGAAACGGCGAGCGATGACCTCGTACGCCTCTACGAGTCCTGCTTCCCGCTCCTCGTAGGCATCGGCCGCGAGCGCGCGCGCGAGCGCCGGCTGCACCTCGGCCGCTGCATCCAACTGGGCGAACGCGGACCCGAGCCACTTGCTGTACGGGGCGTATCGGCGTTCGATCAGGAAACACAGTCGGATGAGGTCGCTGGCGAGCCGCGCCGCCACGATCCGGGACCCGAGGTCGTCGCCCACCTCAGCGGCCCGCCCGACGAACGCTTCTTCCTGAGCGATGCGTCGCCATGCGCACCCGAGCATGTACCGCCACACGTTGTCGGGGTACCACGCCAGCTGCTTCCGGACGTCCGACAGCTCGCCGTGATCGTCTCGGAACACCTCGCCGGCCGTGATGTGCAGCAGCTGCTGCTGTGGAAGGAGGAGCCAATCCTGGTGCGTCAGCCCGTCACGGGGGTCGATGGCCAGCTCGCTGAGGAACCATCCACCGAGCGTCTGGACCTCGACGTGGTGTTGAACGGGGACGTCGTCCCAACCGAAGCGCACGGGCCATCCGAGGAACGACTCCGGGAGCACCTTCTCAACCCGTTCCCTGACGGCATCCACGTGCTCGGATGCGATGAACACCTGGCACTTCGGTCCCCAGTCGTGATCCGTCGATCGCGGCGTGTCGAAGCCGAGGACATCGGAACCTGCACCGAGTCGCGCGGCGGCGTGCGGGAGCGGCTCGATCGCGCTCCGCAGTACCTCTTCGTAGAAGCGTCTCGAGAGGTCGAGCCCGGGCATGAAGCGACCGTCCGTCTTCACGCGGCCACGATAGTCGCGCAGGCTTGCGGCGAGGAGGGGGTCGGTCTGATCGAGTGCGGGTGCGGCCTTGAAGCGCTCCGGGAGGAGCGCGAGGCGAGCTCCGGTCGCGCCCATCGCAACGTAGCGGCCGTCGGGGCTGAACAGTGCATCCCAGACCTCATGACCGTCGTCCTCGCGCAGGACCCGGATCTCGCGACGATCGAGGATCCGGTGAGGTCGCCGCAGCGTTACCGGTCTCTCGCGCGTTCAAGGCGCACGATGGAGGCGAACCTGCGATCCTTGCCCGCGGAACCGGCCGGGGAGGCCGACGTGGGCGAAACGGCACCCAGCTTCGAGGAGTTCTACGAGGCCGCGTCCCGGCCCCTGTTCACGGCGCTCTGCCTGGTAACCGGTAACCGCCACGAGGCCGAGGAGGTCGCCCAGGATGCGTTCGTTCGCGTGTTCGAGCAATGGGACCGCGTCGGGGTGCTCGAGGATCCGACCGGATACCTGTTCCGGGTCTCGATGAACGTGTTCCGCAGCCGATATCGGCGCGCGTCGCTCGGCCTTCGACGAGCAGTGTCCCTCGCGCCGTCCGCGACCGACGACCTCGCCGCCGTCGAGACACATGACGAGGTCGTCCGTCTGCTCCTTGCGCTTGACCCACGGCAACGGGCGGCCGTCCTACTCACCACGATCCTGGACTACTCGGCCGAGGAGGCGGGCCGGATGCTCGGCCTCCGTGCCTCCTCGGTCCGCTCGCTCACCACGCGCGCCCGCGCCCAGATGAAGCATGAGGTGATCCCACATGAGTAAGAACCGACTCGACGTGCTGGAACGGTTCGAGTCTCTGTTCGACGGGCCCGAGCCCTCGTTCGAGGGGTTCCTTCGCCGGCGCGATCGCAAGCGCCGGAACCAGCGCATCGCAGCGGGTGTCGTTGCGATCGCGATCTTCGCGGCGCCGGTCGCCTGGATAGCTGCGACCGGTGGACGGTCCGATCTCACCCAGACGCCGGCCACGAACGGACCGACGGTCACGACGGCTCCTCTCCATCCCACCGGCGTGGGCTTGTTTGGCCTGCCTCCCGAGGGAGCGACGCCGAGCGCCCCGGAGCAAGGAGAGCTCGTCTTGGGCATCGGGTTCGGGCACACCTCGGGGGACGCCGGGAGGTTCTCCCTCCACGTGTACGCCGACGGACGGGTGATCTGGCAGCGGCTCGGCGGGGGGCCCGGGGAGCCCTCGACCGGCCTCATCGAGCAACGCCTCACACCCGAGGGCGTCGACCTGGTCCTCGCCGAGGTCCTGACGACCGGACTCTTCGACCACGATCGCTGGTTCGTCGGCGAAACTGGCCTTCACTACGGTGGGGTCACGGTCCGCTCCGGCGACGAACTCGTCCAGCTCGCCTGGGGCCACGCGGGGTTCGAGGTGGGCATCGGATCCGTTGCGACCACCCCGACGCCGGAGCAGGTGCACGCGCTCGAGCAGCTCGATGCGAGGCTCGAGGATCTGACCTCCTGGCTGCCCGTGAGGGCCTGGGAAGACGCGGAGTTCAAGGCGTTCGTGCCCTCCCGGTATCAAACCTGCACGATGTACACGGGGCATCGCGAACCGCTCGGGCGGCTCGATGTCCTGGATCTGCTCCCGGCACCGGTCGAGGACATGCTCCGCCCGGTGGAACCGGAACAGAGCTATCCTAACGGCTTCCGTGACTCACGCCCCTTCTGGTGCTACGTCGTATCGACCGAGCAGGCCCGCGAGCTTGTGACGGCCATGGAGGACGCAGGGGCGGCCGACTCGGACGAGGAGGGGTGGCCCAGCTGGCGCGTTGGCCCAAGCGCTGAGGTGGTCGAAATCGGTCTCGGGCCGACCCTCCCGCACGAGTGAGCGAGTGGCCGATGAGGACCATGGTCGGTGACTCCGTGTCCGGTCGTATCGTCGGCTTGAGCGACTACGGCCGCATCATCGTCTTCGATATCGCGACGAACAGGCAGGCCACGCCCGGTCTCGAGCAGGAGATCCAACAGATCGTCGGATCGATCCGCTTCGGCTAGGTTCGCTCAGAGCATCTCGATCGAGGAGAGGAACCGTCGCGGCGTCACGATCGGAGGGTCGTTCCCGTCGATCGACGTGAGGTCGCCGTCACTCGAGATGAGCACGTGCGCTCCAGCCTCACGCGCGAGCGCGACGAGGTAGTCGTCGTTCGGATCCCGGGAGATGGGCTCGGCCTCGGCCGGATCCTCGACCATCACCGCAGCCAGCCGCAGCACCTCAACGAACGCGACCACGTCGTTCTCGGTCGCCCACCGCCGGAACTTCGGTCGCAGCAGCGTCGCGGTCAGCTCGTCGAGCAGCAGGGGTGAGACGACGAGCTCGAACGCGCCTCGCTTCCAGGCGCGGATGATGTCTGAGGGTAGACCGCCGGGCGTGATCGGTCCGGCGATGAGCACGCCCGGGTCGACGACCGCTCTGATCGATCCGGGCGGTCGCCTCGCTCACGTCGCATGGCGTCGAGCTCCTCGTGGGCGACCTTCAGGCCCTCTTCCTCGGTCAGGTCGCTGCGGGCCCACACCCGCTCGAGCACGTCGACCCCGAGGTACTGACGGAGCGCTGCCTCGAGGATCTCGTAGTCCTTGCGATCCGTGCGCGCGGCCATGACCTTCGCCCCACGCAGAAGCTCTTCGTCCAGATACACGGTTGTCTTCCGCCGCGTCGCCATCATCCGCCATATTGACAGAATGAAGGGAATACTTCACCCTGCGCTACTCACCCGCGTTGACGGAGCGCTCGTACTCCTCGAGATAGCCCGCCAGGAGGTCGAGCGACTCCAGGGTCAGGATGAGGATCAACTCCTGGCCCGCCGTTCGGAAAAGCGCGCCGCGGTCCATGGGCCCGCCGGCTTCCGGATGTTCGGCTTCGAGCCACCGCACGAATCGCCAGCCCTCGGCCGGCGCGTCCCCAGGAAAGCTGAAACTCAGCCAAGGGAAGCTCAGGTACGTGATGCGGCCATCCCGGACCCTGATGGCGAACGACGACTCCACCGGTGGAAGGCCATCGATCTGCCGCAGCTTGTTGTCCATCAGATAGGAGCAGATGATCTGAGCTTCGCCTACACCCACCGGATCCGGGTCCCGTCGACACGCGAAGGACTCGTATCGAACCCCATAGAGCCGCTCCGCCTCGAGCGCCAACGCCAGCTCATCGCGGTCCAGCCGAACCGCGAACATGTTCGGGCTCATGCGGTTGTCGTACATCAGCTGGGCCCTCGCCCCGTCCTCGGCGAGCAGCGACATGGCCTTCTCGGCGTCGTAGGCGTTCCGGGCCGCCATGAAGCGCTCGGCGATCTCCTTGTCTGTGTGCGCACGGGTCCGGTCGAAGCGGATCGATCCGATGATCTGCTGGATCTCCTGCTCGAGACCGGGCGTGGCTTGCTTGTGCGTCTCGGCCTCGATGAAGAGGCGGGTCCCGTCAACATCGACGATCCATACCCTGATCGTGTCGCCCACGTTCGTCCTCGGCCAGAGCGCACCTCCTATCACGGGACGCCACGTGTAGAAGAATCCCGGGTCGCAACCGGCGTCCTCGCGAACGGTGAGCACCACGTGCTTCGCGGCCCGTCCGCCCACGGTGACGTCCGAAGGCCCGCTGACGAGCTCGGTCCCGGGCGCCGCCGCCACGGCGGCCGCGAGATCGCCGGCGGATGGACCAACCGGCGGGCTCAGCAGGTTGGTGCACGGATCGGCTTGGTCGCCGTCGGGGAAGCTCGACCAGAAGATGATGGCCTCTGCACCTTGTGACCCCGTGGTGGACTTGTTGAGCGAGAGCTCATCATGCGTCTCCCACCCGCCGGTCGACACCCCGAACGAGAATCGAACGCCGTCCACGGTCAGCGACTGCCGAGGCTGCTGCTCGGGCGGAACGAGGGGCGTGGGTTCGACGACGCGCCTGAGCAGCAGCCGGTTGTTCGACCGCCACATCGGGGCGTTCGCGATGGTCGTCCTGACCTCCCCCACCGCGTGGCGTTCCCTGGTCGCGACCTCGACCACATACACCTGGAGGAGCGGCGTTCGGAAGACACGACCTCCGACGTCGACCAAGGCCCTCTCACCTCGCGATGAAGACCTGCCTGGATCGCCTGACGTGTACGCGAGCATCGTGCCGTCGGGTGACCACCTAGGAGCGGAGGCGAACCCCTTGCCGCCGACGACGAGATGCGGGTCGGTGCCGTCCGAACCCATCACCCAGATCCTCCCTTCGCGGGAGAACGCGATCTGGGATCCGTCCGGCGAATACGAGGGTTGCGCGTCCGCCTCGGGGGTCGAGGTGAGACGCGAGGCACCCTCCGGGGAGACGATCCAGATGTCCTCCTCGCGTGCGTTTGCGCCCCCGAAGGTGAGCCTGCTGTACACGATGGTCGATCCGTCAGGCGACCACTGCGGGTCCTTCGCGAAGCCCGGACCGGAGCTGAGCTCCCGCACGCCCGATCCGTCCGCGTCCATGACGTTGATCTCGAACGACGGGCCGGGGCCATCCGCCGGTTCTCCACCGAACGCGATCATCGTCCCGTCCGGCGACCAGGCCGGGGAGCTGGCGCGGACACCGGGGGGGCCGAGCTCCCGCAGCCCCGATCCATCGGTGCCGATCGTCGCGATCTGTTGGGGCGGGATCTGTTGGGGGTCGCCGTTCCCGGTGCCCATCAGGAACGCGATATGGGTGCCATCGGGGGAGAGGCTGGGGGCGTACGCCCCGTCGGGGAGCTCGACGAGCGTCCGGATGGGAACCCCGTCGAGACCGACGACCGCCACGTCTTGCCGCGCGGGCTCCGGGTTCGGGGGCGCGGCCGTGGACCCGGCGTCACCGTCGATCTCGCCGGGTGAGCTTGGTTGAGGCGTGGCCACTGGAGCGGCCGAGCGTTCCTCGTTCGCTTTGAGCCAGGAGCCCAGGGTGACGGTCAGCACGAGAGCAGCCAGGGCGAACGCCACAACCGAACGGTCGGATCGACTGGACGGTTCGACCTCACCCGTCGAGGACGGGGATGGATCCGACCGGGGAGACGGGATGCCGGACGGGACCATGCTTGGGCGGCTCGCCGCTTCGTGGCTCGGCTTCTCAAGATCGCCCTTCACCGCCATCCCCTCTCCTCCGGACGGGGAAGCACCGAGGACGTAGAGCGACTGCCCTCCGCAGCTCGGGCACCCTGGTTCCTTCGTTTCGCCTTCGCAGTCACAACGGAGGCAGGTCTTGAGGGTCATGGCAGCAGGCACCTCAGGCGTCGACGAGCAGGGTGTGGTCGTCGAGCCAGATCGCCCCGCTGCCTCCGGCGACCTGCATGACGGCGCCAAGCGTCGCGATGTCGACGACGACGATGCTGCCGCCCTCCGAGCACAGGATCCGGCTCCCGTCGGGGGACCAGGTCCCCGCCGGGATCAGGCCGAAGCAGCCGATGGTCCGCGATCCGGTGCCGTCGGCGTTGGCCACACGCCGCCCCGGCCCGCCATAGACGCCTGATGCATCGCGGCCGCCGGCCAGGAAGGTCACCAGCGAACCGTCGGGCGACATCGAGCCGCTCCACGCGCCGTCCAGGTTCCCTACCGGGCCGAACAGGAGCGTGCTCTCCCCTCCGGCGACCGGCACGGTCATGAGCACCGTGCCGCTGGAGTAAAGGAGCGACGAGCCATCCGGCGTGAACTGGAGCCCGTTCTCGCTCACGCGAGCCCCGTCGGTGATCTGCGTGGTCTCGCCCGTGGCCACATCCAGGACGAAGAGGTTGCGAACGTCCCTGTTGCCGTACCCCACGTAGGCGATCGAGGTTCCGTCCGGCGACCAGGCGGGGGACGTCGCGGGTCTCGGATCGCGCGTCATCTGTCGGACCCCCGCGCCGTCGACGCCGGCGATGAAGATCTGCGGGCCTCCTTCGTCACCGATCCCGACGAAGGCGAGCCGGGAGCCGTCGGGCGAGGCCGCGTACGGCGAGAACGCGTAGGGATCCTCTGGCGTAGCGAGGGCTTCGATGATGGATCCGGGCAGCGGCGTCATCACGCCGGTCGGCTTCGTCGGGACGCTGGGACGAGTCGACGGCTACTTCGTCGGCTCGTCTGTCCACGAGGCTGACGCGGTCCATGAGCCTCACTGCCGACGGAACGGCACCGACCTTCCCGCATTGACACCGTGATAGCGGCCGACGGCCTGATCACCGATCAGCTCGTCGCGTATCACGAGGCCCGGGCAGCGGGGGGAGCGGGACTCATCGTCCTGCAGGTGGCCGGCGTCCACGAGTCGTCCCGTTACACGTCGCATGTGTTGTGGTCACCGACGATGAGTGGGCCGATGCGCCGCGTTACCGAATCACCGAGATCCGTTACCGGCGCTCAGATCACGGGAGCCTGAACCAAGGCGTCTTGGGATCTCATCCACTCCCACCTGGCCGCCTGCCGGTGGAGGGTCGGCGGATCTCCACCGGGTCCGTCACCAGCGCGATGGAGTGTAGCGAGTGGAGATGGATCCGGGTCGAACGCCCCCAGAGCTTCCATCGTCAGATCTTGACGAGCAGCGTGTGATCGTCGGGCCAGCGGCGCGCCGCTGCTCGTGGCGCTCAAGCGGGGCAATCTGATCGTGCGCCGAGCGCAGAGTCATAGCAGCGGTCGATCCTCACGATGAGGGTGTGATCGTCGAGCCAGACCGGAAACGCACCTTCGGCCACGTATGTCCCCTCGCCAGTTGCGACATCCACGACGAACACGTCATGCGAATGGAGTTCCCAGTAGGCGATCCGCGTGCCGTCGGGGGACCAACTGTGGCTGACGAGGTAGTCGTTCCCGCGCACGAGTACCCGTTCGTCGCTTCCGTCGGCCTTCGCTAGGCAGAGAAGCCGCGATGCCGCGTGGGCGTCGCAGTTGTAGGACAGGAGCGAGCCATCCGGCGACAGCTTGCCGGCACCCGCACCGATGCCGTCACCGCCCACCAACCGCACGCTCCTGCCCCCAGAGGTCGGGACGATCCGGACCTGAATCTTCTGGGGGGGGCAGCAGGGTCCGTCCCAAGTATCGGTGCTGTAGACGATGGACGATCCATCCGGTGAGAAGGAAGGGGGCTCGAGTGACGCACCCGTGGATCCCGTATGGAACGTGAGCTGCGTGGACGCGCCCGTTGCGAGGTCCAGTACGAAGACGTTCCCAGGATCATGGCCTCGGCTACCGACATAGGCGAGCCTCGAGCCGTCGGGAGACCAAGCCGGCGACTTCGCCCCATGATCGCTCGTCACCGGCTCGACTCCGGTTCCGTCGAGGTTCGCGACGAAGATCTGCTTGACGCCATCAAGTTCGCCCCGGCTCGCGATGACGGCATCAACTAACACGTAGGCGAGCCTCGAACCGTCGGGTGAGACGGCATAGCCTGACGCGGCATAGCCGTTTGTCCCCGTACCGACGATGCTCTCGGGCAGCGGCGTCATCTCCCCATTGTCCAGATCGATCAGGTAGTCGGTCTCGGGGACGGCGCTCGCCGAGCCGTCGCTCGAGGGGGTGTCGGTCGGCGCGGCGTCGCTCTGCGCCGCCGACGCCGAGGGTTCCTCGTTCGCCTTGAGCCAGGAGCCCAGGGTGACGGTCAGCACGAGCGCCGCCAGGACGAATGCGACGACCGAACGGCCGGATCGGCTGGACGGCTCGACCGGATCCGCGGGGGACGGGGGTGGGTTCGTCGGGGGGGATGGGGTGCCGGACGGGGGCCATGCTTGCAGCGCTCGCCTCGCCGCGTCGCGGCTCCGCTCCTCGGGATGGCTCCTTACAGGCATCCCCGCCGCTTCGGACGGGGAAGCACCGACGACGTAGAGCGACTGCCCTCCGCAGTTCGGGCACCTCGGTTCCTTCGTTTCGCCTTGCCAGTCACAGCGGAGGCAGATCTTCGGGGTCATGGCAGGCTGGTGAGGCTCGTGCACAGGGCGAGCAGGCGCCGGTGGGTCACGGCCCTGCTCGCCCTGTGACGATGCCATGGGAAGCCCTCGGTCCTCATCGGGTTGGCGATGTCACTGCCCCTGGGTTGCCTGCGCTTCCTTCACGTATTCCTGGGTCCGCTGCTCCCAGAGCCGGCTCGACTTCTCGGTGAGTCGGAGATCCGCGCTATCGAATGACGATCGGACCGACGACCCCGAACGGGCGTAACGGGAAGTCCGGAAGTGGGTCTTCGTACGGCTGCATGCAGACGATCGCGTGCTTGCCCGGCGACATCGTCGTGACGATGATTTCCGAGCTGTTGGCGGGGATGAGGTCGCTCCTCAGGTACCGCACCTCGTCTCCTGGTCGGGGAAGATCCACCTCCTGGTCGGGGAAGATCCACGGTTCGGCGCGCCGTCGGTCTCGCTCGATGATCGCCGCGAACGACCGGACGGTGTATCCCTCCAAGAGCTGATACGAGTCGAACATCGCACGCTGCTCGGAGGCGTTGACGAGCTCGAAGAGCACGATCCCCGGCTCGATCCGATCGGCCGTGATCTCCATCGAACATGTCAACCCGTCGAACGTCACGGTGCCGACCGCCTCTGCTTCCGCCTCCGCCGGGTTGACCGTCGGTTCGTTGGCGGGGATGGTCGCGTTCTCGCCGGGGCGATTCGCCAGGATCACGGCGATCGCCACCACGCCGATCGCGGCCGCCACGGCGAACGCGCCGAACTTCTTGTTCCGAGCGGCACGGACCTGCCGCTTCTGCTGACGCTCGAGGGCGCCAGGCTCGGGTGGTTTCTGCTTCGTGACCATCTCGTAGACCTCCTTAGCGTCTGGCATCTTCGCCTCCCTAGCTCTCCCTGAGCGCCGCGCGCCCTTGCGACGCGAGCACGCGCACGGTGGTCGGCTGGATGCCCATGATCCGGGCGGCCTGTTCCGAGCTGTACCCGAGGATCTCGGTGAGCACGATGGCGGCCCGCTGACGAGGAGTGATGCCTCGTAGCATCCGGCGCACGTCCTCCCGGACGTTGACGTCATCGAACGGGTCTCGGGCGGCAGCAGCCGGGAGGATCTTCCTCGCGACCACCCGTGCACGGCGTGCACGCATCCGAACCCCGTTCAGCGCGACGCGGAACAGGTAGGCGACCGGATCCTCGATCGTGTCGAGCCGGTCCCATCGCTCCCAGAGTTTCAAGAACGCGTCCTGCATCAGTTCCTCCGCGTCGGCCGAGCTCCCTGTGACGAAGTACAGCGCTCGGTACAGGCGATCGTGCACGTCGAGGAAGAGCTCTTCGAAGCTCGGCGGACCCGCGGGCGCCTCGCGTTCCCCGCCTAGCTCGACGATGTTGTCCTCGGCCTGCACGCGCCCATGGATGCTCGACTTACGCCGATCGTTTAGGCGAGCCCCCTTGATCCTCCGCGAGGATCCCATCGGCCGAGCCTACGCTTCACGGTGGATCACGTGTTGATGCCCATCGCGATCCCACGCGTCACCTCGCGAGCGACCTGCTCCCGGCCCCTCTAAGGATCGGGCTCGGCATCTCGGATCGATCAGCTCACGAGGATGTGATCGTCGTCGATCGAGCTCGCGATGACAAGGTAGACCGTGCTAAGCACGACCCCGCACGGCGCATGAAGGTGGCCCCGCGGGTCGGGGCCACCCAAGACTTCATCTTGTTCGATTCGGGTTGGAGGAAGAAAGGTCGTGTTCGGGTTGCAGGCCAGGCCAGGATTGAAGTCATGCGGATCGATGAGACCCAGGCGGACTTCCTGCCCGTACGACTGCGACGTCCCGCCCGGGCCGTTCGCCGGATCCACACCGAGCGGATCGTCATTGTGAGTCCCCCCGGGTTCCATGCAGTGCTCATGACTTGGGCCCCGTGAGCATAGGGACTGCCTGATCGGTGCGCCACGCGGCCTCGTACTCGGCAGGGGGGACGTCCCCGATCTCACCGTGAAGGCGCGCGTGGTTGTACCAGCTGATCCACTCGACGCTCGCGAGCTCCAGCTCGCTCCTGGTCTTCACCTCCTTTGTTTGACGAGCTCCCACTTGTAGGAGCCGTTGAGCGATTCGGCCATCGCGTTATCGAACGCATCGCCGACGGATCCGACCGAGGGAGCGATGCCGGCTTCGTGCAGGCGCTGGGTGTAAGCGAAGCTCGTGTACTGGGCGGAATCAAGTGGTCGTCGCAACACCTCGAGCTGGAGGTGGGTCTATGGGACGACCACGGGGTTGGGCATCGGTGGCGACGGGGCGGCCACCGATGCGATCGCCAGGCCGGCCGCCGGTCGCGCGGCGGGAGCATCGACAGGCGTTCTGGGAGGCGATCGCTCGAGGCGCCTCGAGCGAGGATGCCGGGGTCAAGGCTGGTGTGTCACCGGCGGTTGGGTCTCGCTGGTTCCGTGAAGCTGGTGGCATGCCAACGTCGAGTTTCGAGCCGCACTCAGGTCGCTATCTCTCATTCGCAGAGCGCGAGGAGATCGCGATCTGTCGAGCCCGTGGACACGGGGTGCGCGAGATCGCGCGGCACCTGGGCCGGTCCCCGTCCACGATCTCGCGGGAGCTTCGCCGGGGCGCTGCGACCCGGGGTGGACAGCTCGACTACCGACCGACCATCGCGCAGTGGCATCGGGACCGTCGAGCCGCTCGGCCTAAGCAAGCGAAGCTGGCCGTGAACGATCAGCTACGCGAGTATGTGCAGGACCGCCTCGCCGGGGTGATCCACACTCCTGACGGGCGGAAGATCCCGGGACCGCCCACCCAGTGGAACGGGCGCAGGCATGGCCGCCGCCAGGATCGGCGATGGGCGAGGTCGTGGAGCCCAGAGCAGATCGCGAACCGGTTGCCGGCGGACTTCCCCGATGATGGATCGATGCGGATCTCCCAAACGGACTGTTGCGGCAATACTTCCCCAAGGGCACCGACCTCTCCCGACACGGCATGGACGAACTCGATGCCGTCGCTGCGGCACTCAACGGCAGACCCCGCAAGACGCTTGGCTGGAGGACACCGGCCGAAGCTCTTGACGAGCTACTACAGTCGAGCGGACAAGGCGGTGTTGCGACGACTCCTTGAACCCGGTCTGCGAGCCACGGTCCGAATGTGCCACGAGCGAACCGGGCTCGACCTCACGGGCCCACAGCGCCATCTCCAGGGCGTCGGTCACGAACTCCGCCCGCAGGTGATCAGAGGTCTGCCATCCGACGATCCGGCGGGAGAAGACGTCTTCGATGAAGCAGACGTAGACGAAGCCCTGGGCGGTCTTTCCGTAGGTGATATCGCTGACCCACAACTCGTTCGGACGCGTCGCCACGAACTGGCGTTGCACCAGGTCCGCCGCACGGTCGGCTCCTTGGTCCGGATGGGTCGTGAAGTGGGGCTTCCCCCTGATCACACCCTTGATCCCGTTGGTCCGCATCAGCCGCTCCACCGTGCACTTGGCCACCTCGTAGCCCTCCCTTTGCAGCTGCTTGTAGACGCGGCGAGCCCCGTAGGCGGAGTAGTTCGCGTTCCAGACCCGCTTGATCTGAACGAGATGCTCAGCATCGGTGAGCGCCCGGTGACACACGGGACGCGAGTGGGCCGCGTGGTAGCTGCGCTCGGAGCATCCGAGCACCCGGCAGATCGGCGCGACCCCGAAGCGTTCCCTGTGTTCGTCGATGAACGGGCTCACTTCGTCCGGGGACGGTCGGCCTCCTTGGCGAAAAAACGCGTCGCCTCCTTCAGGATCTCGTTCGTTCGCCGGAGTTCCGCGACCTCCTTGCGGAGCTCCTTGAGCTCGGCCAGCTGCTCGGAGGTGGGTCCGGGCACCAGGCCCCGATCCCGGTTCTCCTGGCGGACCCAGTTGCTAAGCGTCGTCGCTGTCATCCCGAAGTCCCGGGCGACCTCAGAGGGCCTTCGACCCCGCTCGATCACCTCGGCTACGGCTCGGCGGCGTACCTCGTCCGGGTACCGGTTCGGTGCGGACATGCTGCCTCCTTCCCCTTGGTTGAAAACCAAGGACTAGAGACTGCACCGAACCCGGGGGGACTCAGACATCGTGTACACATCGGGTTCTCCGAAGGAAAGGGGAACCGATGACGGAGCGGGAGCAGGCCCGCAACGCTGCGCGACGCCTCGCGATCATCCGACATGCCGAGGAAGTCTCCGGCAACGTGACGTTGACGTGTCGCTACTACGGGATCAGCCGGCACACGTTCTGCACGTGGAGGCGGCGCTACGAGGAACAAGGTCTTGACGGTCTCCGTGATCGGTCGAGGCGGCCGCACTCGAGCCCGAACGCGACGACCGGTGATGTGGTCGGCAAGATCGTCCACCTCCGCAAGACCTACCACTTCGGACCGGAGAAGATCTCGATGTATCTCAAGCGCTACCACGACGTCCAGGTCAGTCGGTCCGGGGTATGGCGGATCCTTAAGAGGCTGGAGATGAACCGCCTCCCGAGCTCCCAACGCTATAAGCGGCACGTCGATCGCTGGAAGCGCTACGAGAAGCCGCAGCCAGGGCACCGCGTGCAGGTCGACGTGAAGTTCGTTGCACCGCTGAAGGGCTCACGCAAGAAGCACTACCAGTTCACGGCGATCGACGATTGCACCCGGATCCGCGTCTTGCGGATCTACGACCGGTTGAACCAGCGCACCGCGATCCAGTTCGTCGACTACGTGTTGGAGAAGCTCCCGTTCGGTGTCGAGGTGATCCAGACGGACAACGGTGCGGAGTTCCAATCAAAGTTCCACTACCACGTGCTCGATGCCGGTGGCCTGGCCCCGTTTCCGGGTCCACCCGCTATGAGAGTCGAGCTGGTTGATGGTCCATCCTCCAACGCTCTGCGAACACGGCCGGAGCCAGGTCCCCGAGCGATGAATGAGGCCGGAGCCAGTTGTAGTCCATCTGGAAGTCGTCCACCAGCACCTCGGCTTCGTGAAGCGTGTAGAACTCGGTCATGTTCAGTAGCTCGTCTCTGACCCTGGCGTTGAAGGACTCCACGTAGGGGTTCTGCCAGGGCGACCCGGGCTCGATGAACACGGTGCCCGCCCCAGAGAACCGGCACCAGTCGGCCAACGCCCGGGCGATGAACTCTGGGCCGTTATCGCAGCGCAGGTAGTCCGGAGCACCGCGGGTGGCCATGACATCCTCGACCTGGGTGACCACCTCGTCGGCGTCACAGCTCCGGCCCACCCGCATCACGATCGCCTCGCGGGTGAACTCGTCGACCCCGTGCAGGAGCTTCAGCTGGCGTCCGTCGGCGGTGGCGTCGAACTGGAAGTCCAGCGCCCACACCTCGTTCGGCCGGCTCGCCAGGACCTCATCAATCGTGCTCGCGCCACGGCGCCGTTTGCGCCTGTGAGGCCTGACCTGAAGCTCCTCGTCTCGCCAGAGCCGGTGCACTCGCTTGGTGTTCACGCTGCATCCTTCCTTGGTCAGCTCGATCCGCACCCGGCGATAGCCCCATCGCGGGTGGGACCTGGAGATGTCGCGGAGCCGAGCGCGCAGGCGCTGTTCGGCCGGGGGTCTGACCGGGGTGGGCCGACGCTGGGTGGAGCGGACCTGGCCCACGACCTTGCATGCCCTTCGTTCGGATGCCCCGAAGCGGCGCTGGCACATGGCAACGGCCTGCCGGCGCCGCTCGGGGCTCAGAAGTTTCCCCGGGAGATCTCCTTCAGCATGTCGATGTCGAGCGCCTGCTCGGCCACGAGCTTTTTCAGGCGTCGGTTCTCGGCCTCGAGCTCGCGAAGCCGGCGGGCGTCGTCGGGGCTCAGCTCTCCGTAGCGCTTGCGCCAGCGGTAGTAGGTCTGCTCGGAGATCTCCAGGTGCTTGAGCACCGCGGCGAGATCCTTGCCCTGACCGACGAGCTTGTCGGCCTCGTGGAGCTTGCGCACCACCTGTTCGGGCGTGTGGCGTCTGCCCTTCATGAGTCACCTCCTGCCCCTTCGGGGCGGTCGTGACTCTCATATCAGGTGGACCGGTTCACTGGGAGCAGACCACCGGCATCGCCCACGTCTACATCAGACCGGCCACCCCTCTGTTGAACGCGAAGGTCGAACGCTCCCATCGCATCGATGCCGAGGAGTTCTACCGGATGCTCGAGGGTGTCGTGATCGATGACACCGAGCTGTTCAACGATCGCCTGCAGGAGTGGGAGGACTTCTATAACTACAACCGCCCCCACGGGGGACTCGGGGGTCAGACCCCGTATGAGAGGCTGAGGCAGAAGACCATGAGCCCGGTGTGAGCGAACATCGTCAGTTGCACACCCGCGACCGCTAGGTCTTCGCACCCTCGCCCGCCTCCGATGGCTCCTGGCGGCAGGCCTTGGCCGCGTACGACGCCCGTGTGATCGTCGACCGCAAGACGAGGGTTACTGACCCCTCGATCGCGAGGCGAGGTATCACGCGGACGCTACGACACGGGGATCTGCTTGGCGGGGTCGACGAACGGCATCTCGACGACGGTGGCCGTCCGCGTGCCCCACTCGCTCTCCACGGTGACCGTGGTGCCGAGCTCGGACCGCTCGACCGGCAGCCACGCGTACCCGATGTTCTTCGCGAGGCGAGGCGAGTAGACCGCGCTCGTGACCTTGCCAATCCTCGCGCCGTCCTCCACGACCGGCCACTTCACGTGGTTCAGGTCCGGGAAGGGCTCGCCGTCGAACTCGACGCCGTTGATCCGGCGGTCGACGCCTCGGTCCTTGATCGCGCGGAGCGCCGCGAGCGAGATCGAGGCCTGGTCGGTCAGGTCCCAGTCCACGAGGCGCTCAAGGCCCATCTCTAACGCGTTGTTCTCGTAGGTCATGTCGGCGCCCCAATTGAAGATCGCGCCCTCGATCCGGCGGATGTCGGAGGAGCCCGTCACCTTGATGTGGTATCTCTCGCCGGCCTTCACGATCGCCTCGAAGACTTCGATCCCCTTCGACGTGTCGGTCAGGTACACCTCGTAGCCGACCTCGGAGCTCCATCCCGTTCGCGTCACGACGACGGGCGCGCCGGCGATCTCCGCGCGGGTCCACCAGTAGTACTTCAGCTCGAGAATCTGCTCGCCGACGAGGTCGGCCATGAGCGGCTTCGACTTCGGCCCCTGCAGCTGGAGCGGCGCGACGTCGGCCTCCCGGATCGTGACGTCCAGCTGCGGACACGCATGCTTGAGCCCGCGGGCGAACAGCAGCACGTCCGAGGACGAAAGCGCGAACCAGAACGTGTTCTCACCCATCCTGGTGAGGACCGGGTCGTTCAAGATCCCCCCGTCGCTGTCGCAGATCAGGACGTACTTCGCCTGACCGACCGCACACCTCCCGAGGTCGCGGGGTGTCAGCAGCTGCGCGAACGTGAACCCGTCGGGGCCGGAGATCTCTAGGCAGCGCTCGACCGCGACGTCCCAGAGGGTCACGTCGGTGAGGAGCGCCTCGTACTCCGCCTCGAACGTGTCGTAGCGGATCGGGTGGTACATGTGGTTGTAGACGGTGAAGCCCTTCGGGCCGAACCTTTGGGTCGCCTCGTGGTACGGGGTGCGGCGACAGCGGGCGCCGCGCTGCACGAGGTTCATGTCGAACGGCTCAGCCATCCTGCCTCCTAGCGGCACGCGGGGGAACGCGGGCGCGATCCTCCCGTCGGACCGAACCTCGGATCGTCAACGTATTGTGGTGGAGGTGCGCGACGTCGACAAGCGAGCGCGCTGACCTGGGGTCAGGAGGCAGCAGCCAGTCCGGATCGGCTTTCGTCATCGCCGAGCACTGCCGTCGAGGCCTCCGCCACCAGCTCGTCGAGATCGTTACATTCGATAGAGCGGTCAAGGGATGGCGGAAGCGACTCCTCCACGGTTCGCACACAGGGGCCGAGACGATGATGATCACGGCAGTGAGACCGGTTGAGTCCTACTCCTCCGCAGCTCGGACTGGACTTGCCCGCCGGAGCCGTGCCTCGGAGTGAGACGGCGCCTCCCTGTCCGGTTCAGCGATCGCCAGTGCTGCTTCGGCGCGATAGGAACACTCTCGGCCCGGGTCCCCGTACGCACCGGTTTCCGGCACGGCGGTGCGTGAGCTCCGGGCTCCGCAGGCCCAAGGTCCGCGTTCGCGGCCAGGACGTCGCGGGCCGTGTCGAGGCGGTCGGCAACGACGTCAGGTGGGAGGCAAACACAGGAGATTGCCTCGCTA
>CAZZND010000043.1:0-20363 GCA_964655465.1 uncultured Actinomycetes bacterium | reverse complement strand
TCGAGACCGCCATCAAGATGGCGCGCGCCTACCACCTGGCGGTCGGCGAGGCCGGACGGATCAACGTGATCGCTCGGCGCTCCAGCTACCACGGCAACACCCTTGGGGCCCTCGACCTGTCCGGCAAGGGGTCGCTGCGAAAGCCCTACACGCCGTGGCTCGGACGGTTCCTGCACGCCCCGCGAGCCTACGAGTACCGCTGCGACAACCCCTCGCACCCCGAGGGGTGCGGCGCTTGGCACGCGGCCGAGCTGCAGCGGATGATCGAGTCCCACGGGCCCGAGACCGTCGCGGCGTTCGTCGCGGAGCCCGTCGGCGGCGCTACCCTCGCCGCCGCCGTGCCGTGCGAGGACTACTGGTCCTCGATCGTGGAGGTCTGCCGCCGCTACGGCGTACTCGTGATCGCCGACGAGGTGATGACCGGGTTCGGCCGGTCCGGGCGCTGGTTCGGGGTCGAGCATTGGGACGTGCGCCCCGACATCGTGGTCGCGGGCAAGGGCACGACGAGTGGCTACGTACCGTTCGGCTTCGCCGCGTGCATCGGCGAGGTGTACGAGGCGATCGCCTCCAAGGGTCCGTTCGTCCATGGGTTCACGTGGTCGCACAACGCGCTCGGTGCCGCGGTCGCCCTCGCGGCGCTCCGGCGGCTGCGCGATGACGGGCTCATCGACCGCTCGCGCGACCTCGGCGCGAAGATCCAGGGCGACCTGGGCGCCGCGCTCGCCGAGAGTGCGATCGTCGGGGACGTGCGCGGGCTCGGGATGATGATCGGGATCGAGCTCGTCCGTGACCGTGAGACCAAGGAGCCGTTCCCCCGGAGCTCCCAGGTCACCGAGCGCGCCCTCGCGGCCGCCCGCGAGGCCGGGCTGCTGCTGTACTCCTCGACCGCGCACGTCGATGGTCGCGACGGAGACCTGCTGATGCTCGGTCCGCCGTTCACGCTGACGGACGACGACGTGACCGCACTCGTCGAGCGAACCGTCGCTGCCATCGCCTCGGTCCGGTGAGCGAGCGGGTCGGACTGGTCGTCGCCCCCGAGGCCCGCGCGTATGATCACGGCCCCCAGCACCCGCTCCGGCCCGAGCGCTTCCTGCTGACCTGGGACCTGATCGAAGCGCTCGGGCTGGATCAGCGCGACAACGTTCAGCGGCTGCGCGCCGCGCCGGCATCTCACGACATCTTGGCCCGCGTCCACACCGAGGACTTCATCGACGCCACGACCCGTGCGGGGCACTACGAAGAGGGCGACTGGGCTCGCTTCGGCTACGGCCCGGGCGACAACCCGATCTTCCCCGACATGCACGAGGCCGCGTCGGTCGTCGCCGGTGCCAGCGTCCGCGCGGCCGAGGCGGTGTGGACCGGCGGGATCGAGCACGCGTTCAACGCGTCGGGCGGCCTGCATCACGCGATGCCCAACCGAGCGAGCGGGTTCTGCGTCTACGACGATCCGGCGGTGGCGATCGCGTGGCTGCTCGATCACGGCGCTGAGCGGATCGCGTACGTCGACGTCGACGTGCATCACGGCGACGGCCCGCAGCTCATCTTCTACGACGATCCCCGGGTCCTCACGATCTCGATCCACGAGTACGGGATGCTCTTCCCCGGGACGGGCGGCCTCTCGGAGCGGGGAGGTCCGAACGCGCCGCGGAGCGCGATCAACCTGCCGCTCCCGATGGCGACCGGCGACGCGGGCTGGCTCGACGCGTTCCGCGCCGTGGTGCCGGGTGCCGTCCAGGCGTTCGAGCCCGACGTGCTCGTGACCCAGCTGGGGTGCGACACCCACCACAGCGACCCGCTCGGGAACCTGGAGCTCACGACCGGCGCCTACCGCGAGGCGGCGCGCGAGCTCCATCTTCTGGCTCACGCGGCGACCGGCGGCCGCTGGGTCGCGACCGGCGGCGGCGGCTACCAGTGGGCGCGGGTCGTGCCTCGCGCCTGGACGCTGTACTTCGCCGAGATGACGGGTGCCGCCGACGACCTGCCCGACGCGCTCCCCGAGTCGTGGATCGAGCAGGCGGAGCGGCTCGCCGAGGGTCCCGTCCCCGCGACCTTCGGCGAGCTCGCGCTCGGTCCTTCCCGTGGGGACGACGAGGCGCGCGAGGTGGCCGCTGCGGTCTCCGACATACTGAGCGCCTGATGGCACGGACCAAGCTCATCTGCACGCTCGGGCCCGCGAGCGCCACTCCGAAGATGGTCGAGGGGCTCGCGCGCGCGGGCGCGTCGGTGTTCCGGTTGAACTTCTCTCACGGCGCGCCCAAGGACCACGCCCGGATGGTCGAGCTTGTCCGCGCGGCGGAACGAGCGATCGGGCGTCCCCTGGCGGTGCTCGTCGACCTGCCCGGTCCGAAGGTCCGCCTCGGGCGGCTCAGCCCCGACCCGTTCGGGTTCAAGCCCGGACAGCGGTTCGATCTGCGGCCGAGCGGCGAGGGTGACGAGCGCGGTGCCGCGACGACGTACCCGGGGTTGGCGAACGATCTCCGGGAGGGCGACCGCGTGCTGCTCGCCGACGGCGCGGTCGAGCTCTCCGTCACCGCCGTCGAGGGCTCGCTCGTGCGGACCCAGTGCGTGCGCGGCGGGACGGTGCGGAACGGTCAAGGGGTGAACGTGCCCGCCGAGCGGCTCGGCTTGCCCGCGGTGACCGATCGCGACCGCGAGGGGCTCGCCCGGGCACTCGACTTGGGCGCCGACTTCATCGCGCAGTCGTTCGTCCGCGCGCCCGAGGACGTACGCCAGCTACGCGAGCTGATGGACGCCCGCGTCGTCCCGATCGTCGCGAAGATCGAGACGCGCCCGGCCGTGCAGGACGTGGACCGGATCCTCGAGGAAGCCGATGCGCTGATGATCGCGCGCGGCGACCTCGGCGTGGAGCTGCCGATGGAAGAGATCCCGCTGATCCAGAAGGAGCTCGTCCGCAAGGCCCGCGCGGTCGGTCGCCCCGCGATCGTCGCGACCCAGATGCTCGAGTCGATGATCAGCGCACCCCGGCCCACGCGCGCTGAGACCACCGACGTCGCGAACGCCGTTCTGGACGGGGCGGACGCCGTCATGCTCTCGGGCGAGACCGCGGTAGGGCAGTACCCGTTCGAGTCGGCGTCGGCGGCCGCCACGATCGCGGCCTACGTCGAGGACCGCGGCGAGTCGTTCCGTGCGCCCGACCCGGCCCAGCGTCCGATGAGCGAAGGGGCCGCCGTCGCGCACGCGGTCGGCACCATCCCGTTCGAGGACCTCGGGATCGTCGCCATCACCTGCTACACCGAGACGGGCCGCACCGCACGGCTGCTCTCGGCCGAGCGCCCGAGCGTCCCCGTGTACGCGTTCGTCCCGCCCGAGGACGTCCGCCGTACCACCTGTCTGCTCTGGGGGGTCGAGGCCCTGCCGGCGACCGTGCCCGAGGACACCGACGCCATGATCGGGCTCATGGACGAAGGCCTGCGCACCCACGGTCTGGCCGAGGCTGGAGACGCCATCGTCATGGCGGCGTCGTCGCCCGCGGGTCGAACGACGACCAACATGCTGAAGATCCACACCGTAGGGATGCCGCTCCGCTGACTACGTCGGGTCGGCGGCGCGTACCAGCAGGTCGACCAACTCGCTGAGTGCCACGTAGACGATCGCCGCGTGCTCGGTGGCGGGATCGCGCATGAACGTCTCGATGTCGACGTCCTCGCTCACGTTCAGGTGCGTCCCGAGCATCAGCCGGACGTCGTTCAGCGACCGCAGCCACGCGAGCGTCTCTTCCTCGGTCAGGCGTTCGTTCCCCGCCGTCGCCTCGAGCACCTTCGCGGCCTCGATCTTGCCGTCGTGGATGGCCTTGCCCATCAGCTGCTCGAACCCGAGCGCCTCGAGCGGGTCGTCCATCACCGCCTGCGGGAGCAGCCGGGCGAGCAGCGGGCTGTCGGCGTACTCGTCGTCGGTCAGCACGTCCTGCATCTGCCGGGCGACCGACCGGAGCAGGGCGCGGAGCTCGCCGGGGAGCTCGACCATGACCCCGCCGCCCGGAGCCGTTGCGATCGCGATCCCTCGGGGCATGCTCAGCGGTCCTTCTGCATCGTTGCCCACAGACCGTAACCGTGCAGCGCCGCGACGTGTGCCTCGCAGCGCTCCTTCGGACCGTGTGCCACTGCGGCCCTGCCCTTGGTGTGCACATCCCACATCAGCTTCTCCGCCTTCGCTCGCGGGTACCCGAACAGCTTCTGGAGCACCCAGGTCACGTACGTCATCAGGTTGATCGGGTCGTTCCAGACGATCACGACCCACGGGATGTCGGGGTCGGCACGCGTCTCGTCGACGGGACGGTCCAGGACCGTGGGCGCGGTGCTCATCGCTGGAAGGGGGTCGAGGGCTTCACCTTGCGGGCTGTCCGCACCCCCCAACGGTAGAGCGGCGGCGTCAGGACGCGGAAGACCTGCAGCGGCGCGAGGAAGCGGGGCACCGAGTACTCCGGCGCGATCCCGAGCCTCGCCACCTTCACGATCGCGCCGGCGACCGTATCTACCTTCAGCACCAGCGAGCGGGGGAGGTCGACCGGGAAGCTCTCGGTGTCGGCGAACGACGGGTTCACGGTCGTGACCAGGACGCCGCGGTCGGCCACGTCGTAGTTGAGCGACTCGCTGAACGCGACCACTCCGTGCTTGGTGGCGGTGTAGAGCGACGCGCCGGGCGTCGCGAACCGGCCCGCGAGCGAGGCGACGTTGATCACGTGGCCATGGCCGCGAGCGAGCATCCCGGGCAGGAACGCCCGGGTCGCGTGCATCACGCTCGACAGGTTGACCGCGACGACCTTGTCGATCTGCTCGTGCGAGGCATCGATGAACCGTCCGCCGCCGGGGATCCCCGCGTTGTTCACCAGGATGTCCGTGGGTCCGAGCATGGCCTCGACGACGCCGGGGAGCTTCAAGAGCTCGTTGGTGTCGGTGACGTCGCAGGGGAGCGTGATCGCCCGGCCACCGGCGGCCTCGATCCGCGACGCGAGCGCCTCGAGCTTGTCGACCCGCCGGGCCGTGAGCACGACGTGGGCACCCCGCTTCGCGAACGCGACCGCCGTCGCCTCGCCGATGCCCGACGATGCGCCGGTGACGACGACCACCGACCCTCGAAGCTCCATCCGTTCCCCTCGCCTCGGCCTAGGCTGGTAGCCGATGGCCCTCGACGTTATCGAGAACCACGTCCGGCGTCTGCCGGCGCCCGATCCGGCGCTGTGGCGGTCGCGCGTGGTCGAGCGCGATGTGCTGGTCCGTGCGCTGGTGGATGGTCGCATCGCCGGTCCTGCCGCCCACCCGCTGGACAACGTCCGCGGGAACGCGCAGCTGCTCATGGACCGCGACCCGGACAAGGAGTTCGGGCTTCGTAGGCTGCAGGACCGGATGAGCTTCGAACGCATCCTCGACCTGGTCGAGCAGGCCGCGGGCGCGCCGATCGACCGCGAAGCTCGAACCGGCGCGGTCCAGATCGAGCCCGACGCGATCCTCACGGCCTCCGCGGCCACGGCATCACGCCTGGCCGCCGCGCGGGAGCGCGGCGAGCGTGTGGTGCTCGCCACCGGCCATCCGACCGGCCTCGCGCACCTCTACCTGCGGCTCGCGGCCTGGCTGGAGGAGGGCGGCGCGAAGGTGATCACGCCGGGGGAGGGTTCGCGCTGGCGTGAGGCGCGCCTGGACCACGACTGGATCGTCGAGACCTATCGCGGCGTCGTGATGCTGACCGATGGCACCGAGCCCCGGCATACCCACTCGCCGCACGCGATGCATCGCGTGCTCGAAGCCGAGCGGCCCGACCTGGTGTTCGCCGACCACGGGTTCGCCGGCGCCGCGATCGAGGCCGGGGTCGAGACGATCTCGATCGCTGACGTGAACGACCCGGCGTTGTTGGTCGCGAAGGCCCAAGGTCGCACGGAGCACGTCCTGGTGTTCGACGACCACGTCGCCCCCCAGGACTACTGGCCCGTGTTCGTGTCCTTGACCACGTGCCCCTGACCTGCGGTAACACCCTTCGGACTCGACAGCGTCATACGACTCCGCCTACCATCGCCGAACAGTGACGAAACGACCCTTCACCGAAGCCCGGCTACTGACCGTCAACGAGGTCGCCGACCTCATGCGCGTATCCAGGATGACCGTCTACCGATTGATCAAGGACGGCTCGATCGCCGCCCTGCGGGTCGGCCGCAGCTACCGGCTCCGCGAGGACGACGTCGACGACTACCTGAGCGAGCGCTACACCGCGGCCGGGTAACCGGACGCAGGACCGGCCACGCCGGGTCTTCCGTGGAACACGGAGGACCTGTCCATGAACGAGCACGAGCAGCTCGTCGATCGCGCGGCTCGCCATGCCCGAACCGTCTTGTTCATCGGGGGCATGGACGCTGGGAAGTCGACGCTCGCCCGCGCCACCGCCGCGTTCGCGCTCCGCATCGGACGGAGCGTCGCCTATCTCGACGCCGACGTCGCGCAGAAGACGGTGGGGCCACCGGCGACCGTCGGGATGAAGCACATCCGCGCCGTCGACGACCTGACCCTCGACGCGATGGCTGAGGCCGACGTGCTCGGCTTCGTCGGGTCGACCTCGCCGCAGGATCACCTCGTACCGCTCGCCGGGGCGCTGCAGCGCCTGCGCGAGCGGGCCCGGGCCGAGGGCGCCGACCTCGTCGTCGTCGACACCGGCGGGGAGGTCAGCGGCATCCGCGGCCAGCTCCTCAACTACTACGAGGTCGATGTGCTCGAGCCCGACCTCGTCGTCGGTCTGCAGCGCGGTGAGGATCTCGAGCCCATCCTCGGGATCATCGACCGCTTCTTCGGCATCGAGACCGCGACCGCCCCGGTACACCCCGACGTGCGGTCAGTGAGCGTCGAGGACCGCATGGAGCAGCGCGCCCGCATGATGGCCCGCTACTTCGAGCACGCGCCTCTGCAGCGCTTCCGCGTGCGACCGACCGTGTTCATGCCCACCCTGCCCCCGCTGTTCGACCTGACGTCGCTCGACCGCCTGCTGGTCGGTCTGTCCGACGGGGCGGGCGGGTTCACCGGGCTCGGCTACCTCGAGCTCGTCCCCGAGGACGGGGGCCTCCGGCTGATCTCGCCGGTGGCAGAGCCCCCGAAAGCCCTTAGACTGGGGTCCGTTCGACTGGAGGAGAGCTACCGCGCCAAGCGGGTGGACCTCCGGACCCTCTTCGGAACCGAGTGAAAGGTTGACCTTGTGCCGTCGCTGATCAAGAAGCGCCGGAAGAAGATGCGCAAGAAGAAGCACAAGAAGCTTCTGAAGCGCACCCGGCACCAGCGGATGAAGCTGGGCAAGTAGGAGGCGGCCGCCCATGGGCGCCCGCTCCCGAACCGTCGCGCTGGTGGTCCTGTCGGGGACCGCTCTGCTCGGCGCATCCTGTTCCCGTGGCGAGGCGCTTCGGTCCGAGGCGATCGCGTCCTCTGAGGCCGTCACGTTCGAGGCATCCGACGGCACCGAGCTCGAGGGCCGTCTGTTCGGCCCCGACGGCGCGCAGGCCGGCGTGGTCTTCGCGCACATGGCCGGGTCCGACCAGTCCGCGTGGTTCGTGGACGCGGCCCGGGTTGGCGACGCCGGCTACGGGGCGCTCACGTTCAACTTCCGGGGTACGTGCCCGGGTGGGGACGCCGGATGCTCGGCCGGCGAGAAAGAGGTCACGGCGCTGCCCTCGGACCTCGCGGCCGCCGTCGAGGAGCTCCGCTCCACCGGGGTCCAGCGCGTCGGGGTCGTCGGGGCGTCGATGGGGGGCCTCGCGGCGCTGAGCGTGGCCGGCTCCGACCTCGGCGGGATCGACGCCGTGGTCACGCTGTCGGCCCCGTCGTCGTTCAGCGGGCTGAGCGTGTCCCCTGACACCTTGTCGGGGCTGATGAGCGCGACGCTGTTCATCGCCGGCAACGGCGACGGCGCGGCCGCCGAGGCCGCCCAGTCGATGTACGACGCCGCCGCACAGCCCAAGAGGGTCGAGATCGTGACGACCGACGATCACGGCACCGACCTGCTCACCGGCAACGCAGGGGGACGGGTCCGCGACGCGATCGACCTGTGGCTCGGCCAGCACCTCTCGGACACGGGGGCTTCGCCGGCGTGATGCGTCCGATCGTCTTCTGCACCGACTACGGCCTGCAGGATGAGTTCGTCG
This sequence comes from uncultured Actinomycetes bacterium, assembly GCA_964655465.1. Lineage (GTDB taxonomy): Bacteria > Actinomycetota > UBA4738 > UBA4738 > HRBIN12 > AC-51. The sequence continues at coordinate 12,232 of CAZZND010000043.1, read as the reverse complement.
GCGTCTGTCACGCGGTGATGGCCTCGATCGCGCCCGAGGCGCGGGTGATCGACCTCACGCACGCCATCCCACGACAAGACGTCGGCCGCGGGGCCATGGTGCTTTCGCGGGCGGTGGGGTTCCTGCCGCCCGACGCGGTCGTGGTCGCGGTGGTCGATCCCGGCGTCGGGTCGGAGCGCCGCGGCATCGCGGTCCGCACCACGAGCGGCATGCTGCTCGTCGGCCCCGACAACGGGCTGCTGAGCCCGGCGTGGGAGGTCCTCGGTGGCGCGGCCGAGGCCCGCGAGATCGCCGCCGCCGACCTGCTGTGGCAGCCGGTGTCGCGAACCTTCCACGGTCGCGACGTGTTCGCGCCGGTCGGCGCACATCTCGCGGCCGGGATCGATCTCGACCGGGTTGGCCCCGAGCTCGACCCAGCGGGGCTCCGCGCCTACGACGCTCCGTCGCCGATGGTCACGCCGGGGACGATCGGTGCCCGGGTCATGGGCGTCGACGGGTTCGGCAACGTGCAGCTGAACGTCGAGGCCGAGCATCTGGCGGCGGCCGGCATCGCCGGTGCGTTCCGGGTCGGCGAGCACCGGCTGCCGTTCGTCTCGATCTTCGCGGAGCTGCCCGAGCACGAGCTCGGCGCGATCGTCGACTCGCAGGGGTTCGTCGCGCTGGTCGTGAACAAGGGCAGCGCCGGCGAGGTGCTCCGCCTGCACGACGGCGACTCCGTGATCCTGGAGCGGGTGAACGAGGGCGACGCCTCCAACCCTGGCGCCCCCCGGCACCTGCAGCCGGTCGACTAGGGGGTCGCCGAGGGCGGCACCGTCGTGAGCCCCGAGGGCAGCGGCGTCCCGCTCACCGGGCCGGGGAACGGCTCCTCGGGCGCGCCGAGCGTGAACTGGAGGACGGCGGTCCCGATCAGCAGGACCATCAGAACGATCAGCATGATGAACGTCGGACGTCGCATCTGTCCGGCAGGCTAACGATCCACGGCGTCGAGCCGCCCCTGCACGCCCTCGCGCATCTCGACCATGATCCGCCCAAGCGCCTGCGGATCCTTCATCCACGTCCGCAGGTCGACCTCGAGCGACACGGTCCCGCCGAAGTCTGAGGTGATCAGGTCGTCCAGGAACGCGTCGATCGCGAGGACCCCGTGGCCGGGCGGCAGGTGCGAGTCCCACCCGCGCCCGGCGTTGTCGGACAGGTGCACGTGGCGGAGGCGATCGCCGAACCGGCGGCGGATCTCGATCAGGTCGTGCCGCGCCACCGCCGCGTGGCTGGTGTCGAGCACCAGGTCGGGAAGTCCCTCCAGCTGGTCGAGGTCGGCGTTCGCGTGGAGCCGGATGGGGCGCGAGCCGACGTGGACCGGGAACATGTTCTCCATGGCCACGATGACGCCGGTGCGCTCCTCGATGACCGGCAGCTCATCGTCGAGCCAGCGCCGGTACGCGTGTTGCCAGCGATAGGGAGGGTGCGTGATGACGAGCGGCACCTCGGCGTCGTGCGCCTCGCGGATGGCGCGTTCGATCTTGCCGACAGGGTCGACGCCCCACACCCGCCGGGTCACCAGGAGTGCGGGCGCGTGGATCGCGGCGATGGTGAGGCCGTGGTCGGTCGCGAGTCGCCGCATGGTCGTGCCCTGCTGGCTCGCGGGGTCCTTCGTGACCATGACCTCGACCGCGTCGTAACCGGCATCGGCGACACGTCTGAACGTGCCGGTGAGCGGGCGGCCGAAGAACGCGGCGGTCGAGAACAGCAGTCGGGGAGCCGCCATGCCGCCAGCGTATCGCCGCGCCGACCCGCACACCGACGGTAGCCACGTATCCTTGGGCGCCGATGTGGATCCTGCCGCTCGTCGCCGCGATCGTCGCATTCGTCTTCGCCGCGACGATCGGTCGCCGTTACGTTGCCCGGCGCCGCCCCTACGAGCTCGCTTGGGCCCTCGCCCTCGTCATGTACGGGGTCGCCTCGCTCGCCCTCGCGTGGGGCGTCGCCGACGGCTGGAGCCGGCAGGTGTTCGCCCTGTACTGGGCGTTCGGCGCCGTGCTCAACGTGCCTTTCCTGGCCGGTGGCGAGATCCTGCTGCTGTTCGACCGCCCGGCCGTCCGATGGGCGGTGTGGCTGGTGCTCATCTTCATCACGGGCTACACGGTGGCCGTGCTCTCCGGCGTCGACATGATCCTGAGCGCACTCGCCGAGGAGCTTCCGTCTGGCAAGGATGTCTTCGGGCCCAGTACGACGCCGCAGCAGCTGCCCCAGCTCGTCTCGATCCCCGCGTACGTGCTGCTGATCGCTGGGGCACTGTACTCGGCGTGGCGCATGCGGGGACGACCGGAGCTGCGAGGCCGGTTCGTGGGCACCCTGCTGATCGCGCTCGGCGCGACCGTCGTGGCCGGTGGGTCCTGGTTCGCCGCCACCGGCGTGCTCGCGGGGTTCACCCTCACCCTCCTCGTGGGTATCTCGCTCATGTACTGGGGGTTCCTGCGGGCCACGCGCACCGCCTGATCCTCGGAACAACCTACGCATCTGGGTGATCCGCCCTCCGCCGGCGCGCGAAGCAAGAGCGGACCAGAGCCACCCGCTCGAGAAGGGAGGGATGGACGCGGGTCCCGGCGCCGGGTTGCAAGCGACAGGGTGTGCCGGGACGGGTGGCGGTCGGTCCGATCTGTCCTCTCGTGCATCCCGCACGTGCAATAGCCATGACCTCGGAAGGAGGCACACCCTTGTCTCGAACCAAGAGACTGCTCATCGCGGGGGCAACCGCGTTGGCACTGGGGGCCGGTTCGCTCGCGAGCCTCGGCCCTGTGGTGTCCAACGCGTCCAGCCACCGCGAGGCGCCGTTGGTCGCGGCGGACCCGCAGGTCGATGTCACGGACCTGTACGCGTTCCGCTCGCCCGACAAGCCGAGCTCCATCACCCTCATCAGCTCGTGGATCCCGTTCGAGGAACCCGCGGGCGGCCCGAACTTCTACCTGTGGGCCGAGCACACCAACTACGACATCAACGTCGATAACAACGGTGACGCTCACCCCGACGTGATCTACCGCTGGACCTTCACCACCCACTACCGCGACGGCTCCGGCCAGTTCCTCTACAACACCGGGCAGGTCACGTCGCCCGACGACCCCGACCTGAACATCTACCAGACGTACGACCTGACCCGGATCGCGCGCGGCACCAGCACCAAGCTGCTCGACGACGCCACGGTCGTGCCGAGCAACGTCGGGGCCGGCTCGATGCCGAGCTACAACGGCGATCTGTTCGACGCCGGGACGCGCGAGCGCAGCAACTCGTTCTCGTGGGTCGGCCAGTCCGACGACCCGTTCTTCCTCGACCTCCGGGTCTTCGACCTGCTCTACGGCGGCGACCTCTCCGAGGCCGGCGACGACACCCTCGAGGGCTTCAACGTGAACACGATCGCGCTGCAGGTGCCGCGCGGCCGCGTCCGCGGGCCCAACGACTCGGTGATCGGCGTGTGGACCACGGCGTCGCGCCCGAGCATGACCGTGCAGAAGGCCGACGGCACCCGCACCTTCAGCGGGGCGAACGTCCAGGTCTCGCGTCTGGGGATGCCGCTCGTGAACGAGGTCGTCGTGCCGGTCGGGTTGAAGGACTACTTCAACGGGTCCAAGCCCAAGGACGACGCGCAGTTCCTCGGCGCGGTGCAGGACCCGATCCTGCCGCACGTCGTGAACGCGGTCTACCCGTCGTTCTTCCCGACGATTCCGGACTCAGACCCGGGCACCGCGGGCATCCAGCGTTCGGACCTGATCGCGGTGTTCCTCACCGGGCTCGAGGGTCTGAACCAGCCCGAGGGCGTGCAGCCTTCGGAGATGCTGCGGCTCAACATCGATACGCCGATCTGCGGCACCGGCGGTGCGCCGGCCTGCATGACCCTCGGCGTCATCGACGGCGACCCGCAGGGCTTCCCGAACGGGCGGCGCCTGAGCGACGACGCCATCGACATCGCGCTTCGCGTGGCGATGGGTCTGCTGCTCGACCCGCACGACCCTGCGGTAGACACGCTGGGTGACGGGGTGGACGCGAACGAGTCCTCGTTCAACGCCACCTTCCCCTACGTGGCCTACCCGCACGCGGGCTCGGACGACGACCCGCACTGATCGACGCGGACGCAGGGGGCCGCCGCTACGGCGGCCCCCTCCCCGCGCCCCCGGAGGGAGGAGACAGGCACGATGACTCGCAAGGCGCGGATCGCGGCAGCAGCGGTACTGGCGCTGGCGCTGTTCCTGCTCGGCGGGATCGGCGTGCTGCGCCGGCCCGGCGTCGATCCGGCGCCGGTGGCCGCGGCGGTCCCCGACGCCGGGGCGCTGCTCAGCGCGACCCGCGGCGGGTCGGTCGAGGCCACGATCGCCTCCCTCCAGGAGCGGCTCCGCCGGTCCCCCGACGACGCGAGCGCCGCCGCGGCGCTCGGGCTCGCCTACGTCCAGCAGGCGCGCATCACGGGCGACCCCAGCCTCTACCCGAAGGCCGAGGCGCTGCTCACCGGCGCGGCCCCTCGCGTGGATAAGGACGACGCGTCGGCCCAGATCGGCTTGGCATCGCTCGCGGCCGCGCGCCACGACTTCGCGGCCTCGCTCCGCTTCGCACGGCGCGCGGCCACCATCGACCCGTTCGACGGCGCGGTGTACGGGGTCATGGGCGACGCGCTCCTGGAGCTCGGCCGCTACCCGGAGGCCTTCCGCGCCTTCCAGCGGTTCGTCGACACCGAGCCCGGCCTCGCGTCCTACACCCGCGTCGCCTACGCCCGTGAGCTGCAGGGCGACGTGGAAGGGGCTCGGCGCTCGCTCGAGGCCGCCGCCGACGTCGCCGGATCCGCCGACGACGTCGCGTTCGTGTGGTTCCAGCTCGGCGAGCTCGCATGGAGCCGGGGTGACGTGGCAGGCGCCGCGCGCGCCTACCGGACCGCCGAGGGTTTCGCGCCGTCGTGGGTCCCGCCGAAGGCCGGTCTGGCGCGGGTCGCGTGGGCGCGGGGTGACCTTGACACCGCCATCGAGGGCTACCGCCAGGTCACGACCCGTCTGCCGCTCCTCGAGCACGTCGTGGCGCTCGGCGATCTGTTGTGGCTCGCCGGTGATGAGGAGAGCGCCGAACAGCAGTACGACGTGGCCCGGGCCGAGGCCGAGCTCTTCCGCGCGAACGGGGTCAACGTCGACCTCGAGCTCGCGCTGTTCGAGGCCGAGCACGGAGATCCCGCGGCGGCCGTGGAGGCTGCGCGTGCGGAGTGGGGGCGCCGGCGCTCGATCCACGTCGCCGACGCGTACGCGTGGGCGCTGCACGCGGCTGGCCGCGACGCCCAGGCGGCCCGCGTCATGGAGCACGCGCTTCGGCTAGCTACGCAGAGCGCGCTCTTCCGCTACCACGCAGGCATGATCGCCCTGGCCGGCGGCGACGAGACCGCGGGACGCTCCTACCTGCGCGCCGCGCTCGAGCTCAACCCGCACTTCTGGATCTCGGGTGTGGCGGCGGCGAGGGACGCGCTGGCGGAGACGGGAGCCTCGGCGTGAGACGGGCCTTCGCCACCGCGGTCCTCGCCGCCGCGATCCTGCTGGCGCTCGCCGGGCCCGCGGGGGCCCACCCGCTCGGCAACTTCACGGTGAACCGGGCGGCCGCGTTGACGCTTACGCCCGGCACGGTCCGGATCGACTACACGATCGACATGGCCGAGATCCCGACGGTCCAGGCGCTCCCCTCTATCGACACCGACGGCGACGGCACCGCCTCGGCCACGGAGCTGCAGGCGTGGGCCGACACGCAGGCCGGGGGCCTCGCGCCGTCGCTCGCGCTGACCGTCGACGGCGAGGCGATCGGCCTCACGTCCGAAGGTGCCACCGCACAGCTGACCGAAGGCCAGGCGGGTCTGCAGTTGCTCCGCCTGGATGCCGCGTTCGTGGCCTCGATCCCCGATGGGGGCGCGCTCGCGTTCGAGGACCGGAACGACGACGGCCGGATCGGGTGGCGCGAGGTCACGGCGGCCGGGGTGGACGGGGTCGCGCTCCAGGGGTCCGACGTGCCGGCGGAGAGCCCCAGCCAAGGTCTCCGGGCCTACCCGCAGGACGCGGTCGAGAGCCCGCTCGATGTGCGCTCGATGCGGGTCTCGTTCGCGCCGGGGATCTCCACCGGCGCCGCCTCGAGCGCCGGCCCGTCCACCCCCGACACCGGCGCCCCCGGGGGGGAGCGGCTGGCCGGCCTGGTGACGCAGGGCGGCGGGCTCGTGTTCCTCGCCGGTCTCGTCATCGCTCTCGCGCTCGGCGCCTGGCACGCGCTCATGCCCGGGCACGGGAAGACCCTGATGGCCGCCGCGATGGTGGGTTCGGGCGCGAAGGCTCGTCAGGCCGCCTCGGCGGCTCTGGCGGTCGCCGGGATGCACACCGCCTCGGTGCTCGTGCTCGGGACCGCCGTGCTCGCGCTCGAAGCCTCGTTCCGGCCCGAGACGCTCTACCCGTGGCTGGGAGTGCTCTCGGGGCTCGCGGCCGCAGCGATCGGGGGGTCGCTCCTTCGGCGTCGCTGGGGCGTCTGGCGTCACGCCCGGTCCCACGAGACCCACCCGCACGACCATGACCATCCTCACACTCATGCCGCCTTGCCGCTGCGCGAAGACGGCCGTCTGGGGCTCCGAGGGATCGGCGCGCTCGCCCTCGCCGGCGGCGTCGTCCCCGCCCCGAGCGCACTGTTGGCCCTGCTCGCCGCCATCCAGCTGCACCGCACCGCGACGGGCGTCGCGATCGTAGCCGCGTTCAGCGTCGGGCTCGCCGCCGCGCTGCTCGGGATCGGCCTCGGCACGCTGAAGGCCCGTGACGCGGTGAGCCGCCGGGTCGGTACGCCGGCCGCGATCGCGCTGCCGGTGATCTCGGCGGCGGTGATGGTCGTCGCCGGCAGCGCCATCGCCGCCGGCGCGTTCGCCAGGTTGTGACCGAGCTCGGCGCTAGGCTGCGGCCTGGCCTTGCCACGCGGGGGACCCGGGCTCCGTCGGCGCCGTCGCAGCGTCCTCGACGGTCACGAGGATCTCGTCGAAGCTGCCCTCAACCAGCACCTTGATCGCGACCGTGCCGGTGGCGTCGGGCAAGAACCGGCCGACGTAGTGATGCTCGCCGTCGTGCACGAGCCACAGACAGTAGGTCGTGCCCGGTGGCGGGATCGGCACGTCCTGTCCGTAGAGGTAGAAGCCATCGGGCGCGGTGACCTCGACGGTCTCCCCGACGGGCCGTGTCTCGGCGTCGGGCTGCTCGGCCGCCGCCAGGGCCTGCTGGAGGTTGGTCGAGACGAGCTCGGTCGCGCCGAGGTCCCCCGACCGCGAGAGCACCAGACCGGTGACGCCCGCGATCAGCACGACGCTCGCCGCGACCGCGACGAGGCGTCCCGCGTTCCACGATCGGCCCGCGGTGCGCCGCCGAGGCTCCATGTCGCGGTGCAGACGGGCGAGCAGCAGGTCCGGGGGCTCGACCGGCTCGACGGCGAGCGCCAGGTCGGCGGCCGTCGCGTCGAAGGCCTCGAGCGCACGCCGGCAGTCGTCGCAACCGGGCACGTGGTCGTTCAGCACCCGGTCCGCCGCCGCGGCGTCCTCACCGGAGAGGCTCCGCAGGGCGTAGCCCGCGAGCAGCTCCTGGACGTCGTCGTGGGTCAGGCTCACTCGGTCTCCTCCAACGCCACCCGGAGCTTCCGGAGCGCGGCGAACGTCCTCGTCTTCACGGTGCCGAGGGGGATCTGGAGCTCCTCGGCGATCTGCACCTGCGTCTTGCCATGGAAGTACGCCATCTCGAGCACCTGCCGCTGGTCCGGCGGCAGATCCACGAGGGCCTCGCGGACCTGCCGCCGCCGCACGACGAGGAACGACTCCTCGGTGACGGCGTCCGCAAGGTCTTCGCTCTCGAGCGGCTCGAGGTTCGCCGCTTTCGCGGTTCGGGCCCGGAGCCGCTCCTCGCGCCGGATGACATCAACCGACCGGTGGTGCACCAAGGCCAGCAGGAAGGTCCGGAAGGCGCCGCGCTCGGGGTCGTAGGCCTCGGGGGCCCGCCAGAGCGCCATGAAGGCGTCGTGCACGACGTCCTGGGCCAGGGTCTGGTTCGCGGTCAGGCGCTGGGCGAGGCTGTAGGAGATGCCGGCGTAGCGCCGGTACAGCTCGTCGAAGGCCCCGCGCTCGCCGTCGCGCAGCCGGGCGTGGAGCTCGACGTCGGTGGCCTCGACCTCCTGCACGGGCCGTATCCTCCCAGACCGCTATCCTGCGGTGCCCCATGAGTCAGCAGAGGCATCGGCAGCGGCATCAGGTGGTGCTCTACACGCGCCGCGGGTGCCACCTGTGCGACGTCGCGCGCGAGACGATCGAGGCCGCGCGGGAGCGCCATCCGTTCGATCTCGTCGAGGTCGACGTCGACACCGACGATGCCCTCGTCCGCGATCACGGCTACCGGGTCCCGGTGGTGAGCGTCGACGGGGTCGAGGTGTTCGAGACCCAGGTCGATGCCGACGACCTGGCCCGGCTCGTGGGCGCGCCGACGCCCTAGGCCGATCCGTGGTCGGCGGCCGGTAGTCTCTGGCGCATGGAGCCGGAGCGCCGCGCGTGGTGAACGACCGGGCCGTTCCGGAGGCGACCGTCGGGCGGCTGCCGCTGTACCTGCGCGCGCTCGCCGACCTCGCCGAGACCGAGGGACCCGTCTCGTCCGACGTGTTGGCGCACGTTGCCGGCGTCACCCCCGCGAAGGTCCGCAAGGACCTCAGCTACCTCGGCTCCTACGGGACCCGCGGCCGCGGGTACGACGCCGCCTACCTGACCCACCAGATCCGTCGCGAGCTCGGCCTCACCCAGCACTGGCCGATCCTGATCGCAGGGATCGGGAACCTCGGGCACGCTCTCGCCAACTACAAGGGGTTCGGCGAACGGGGGTTCCGCGTTGCGGGCCTTGTGGACGCCGATGTCTCCAAGGTGGGGGAGCGTGTGGGCGGCCTCGCCATCCGGGCGATCGCCGACCTGCCCGACCTGGTCCGCGACGAGCACATCGCCATCGGTGTGATCGCGACGCCCGCGAGCGCGGCCCAGGAGGTCGCCGACCTGATGGTCCAGGCGGGACTCCGGTCGATCCTGAACTTCGCGCCCGCCGTCGTCACCGTGCCCGAAGGCGTGACGGTTCGCAAGGTCGACCTCGCGATCGAGCTCCAGATCCTCGCGTACTACGAGCAGCGCACCGCCGCGCTGGAGGAGATGGCGAAGCGGCGCAACCGGGCTAACGTGAGATCGTGATCCAGAGCAGGAAGCACACCGCGATGATCATCACGGTCAGCAGGATGAACTGCACGGATCCCTGATCCAGCAGCGGCACCTCGAGTCCGATCACGGTTCCCGCCTCCTTCCTCGCCTCACGCCGGGCCGTACCACGGCGTCGCCGAGCCACCGGTCAGGAACTCGCGCCGCGACCGCTCGGCGCGGTCGAGCAGCGGGATGTGCACCACGAGCATGATCCCCGACACGACCAGGAACATCCACCCGTAGACGGCCACGTTGCCCTCGTCGTAGTACAGCGCCACGCTCGTCTGCGGACCGCCGCCGATGTAGTGGGCGTCGACCACGGCGAGGGGAGTTCCGTCCTCGGCCGTCGCCGTCGACACGCCGTCGACCACGAAGTTCGACGCGGTCACGGCGTTGAACGCGAACTCGTCACGTTCCAGCTCGAGGTTGGCTTCTTCGGCGAGGTACGCGGTCGCCGCGCCCTGGATGGCCTGCGAGTCGGAGCTGCTCAGGTCCTCGCCCGCGACCGGCGCCCACTCACCCGCGGGGTACTCGTCGAACGCCGCGAACTCCTCGGCACGGCACGCGTCGTCGCAGATCTCGTGTCCGGCGGCGTTGACAGCCCACGCTGCCTCGGGGCCACGGGGTCCGAGGTTCACGGGCGTCTCAGGCCCCTGGGACCAGAAGCCGAACAGCCAGAGCGACGACTGGATCATCAACCAGCCCCAGAACGCCGCGGACAGGACCAGGTAGCCCATCCATCGTCCGAAGACGGCGGCGAGCAGCAGGTAGACGCTGCCGACGAACAGGGTGAGCCCGCCGATCGTGACCCCAAGACCCTTCGCCAGAACGTCGCACGCGATGTTGAAGCCGAGGCAGCTCGCCGTCTCCATCAGGCGGCCGTCCCTTCGGGGCTGGCGCTCGCCGACGGCGAGGCGGTCCCTCCGTCCGACGCCGCCTCACCGGCGTCGGGGTTGGTGCACTTGTTCTGCTCGAATGGGACGTTCTCCTCGTTGATCGAGACGAGGTACGTCACGATGTCGTTGATCTGCTGATCGGTGAGCGCGCCGGCGTACCGGATGCTCCACGAGGGCATGCCCGCGCTCTCTCGTCCCTGCTCGATCGTCGTGTAGATCTCGTCGAGGGTCAGCCTGGCGCAGATCGTCGTCAGGTTCGGCGGGTTCACGTACCGGCCCTGGAAGGCGATGGCGCCCCCCTTGAGCTCGGGACCGTGGCAGCGCACGCACCCGACGCCGAGCTGGTTCTCCTCGGAGAACTGCTGGACGGCGAGCGCGCCGCGCTCGAGCGCGAGCGTCTTGAGGTCCTCCTCCTGCGCCAGGTTCCGGCTGGGCTCGAGCAGCCACTGCATGGGGAACCACACGACCATGAACACGAGCATGATCAGGCCCCAGCCTTGCAGGCGCTGCAGGACCGGGGTCTCGAGAGCGGTGTCGGACGGGCCCGGGCGCATCGCCTGGGGGATCTCGGGCCCAGCTTGCTTGGAGCGATGCCGCAGGACCAGGGCGACGATCGACAGCAGCAGCAGCAGACCACCCAGGACCAGCAGGGCGATCGCACCGGTGTTCGTCTCGGCCAGCATCGGTCGGTCGTGCGCTCCTATGCCGTTGCCACGCAGAAGGCCCCCTGCGGGGGCTGCAGGATGGTGTCGGTGCCACGGGGCGGTCCGAGGACGATCTCGGACGTGTCGACGATCACTTGATCGCCATCGATCGCGATGTGGAACCGGTCCAGACCCCGGGGCGCCGGGCCGAGCCGGTACTCACCGGCGAAGTTGTACTTCGAGCCGTGGCAAGGACATTCGAACCACTTCGACGAGTTGCAGAACGGGACCCTGCATCCGAGGTGCACACAGCGCTGGTACAGCGGCATGATCCCGTCCATCGTCACGCCTTCGGCGGGGTAGTCGGCCTCAGGGGTCGGGGTGCCGTCCCACGGGACCAGGTAGAACCGGCCGGCGCCGTTGTAGACGGGGGCGCCCTCGGCGAGCTGCGCTTTGATGTCGGCCACGGTTCCGGCCGCGATCTTGGAGCCGAACCCGCCACGGAGGTTGGGCCACAGGAACGCGATGCTGCCGAGGCCGAACTCCGCGCCGAAGACGAGGACCGACGTGATCAGCGACTTGCGGAAGAAGTCGCGACGGTTCATGACCCGCACGGGCGGGGGAGCCGGAAGGCCCGACGCCGCGCGCTTGGCCTCCTTGCTGGCGCGCAGGAACGACAGCCCCCACACGAGCGCGAAGATGTTGAGCACGAGCAGGAAGCCGAGGACCGCGATCGTGGCGTTCGACAGTGCGAGGACGGTCATAGCTCGAAGAACACCCCCTGGGCCCACGGCCAGACCCAGTTGTAGCCGGGTCCGCGGAAGAACGAACCGATGATGGTCAACGTCGCGCCGAACATGAACAGCAGTGTGAACATGGTGATCGCGACCTTCCGGTCACCTGGCTTCACGCTCGGGTTGCGGTCCAAGAACGGGGCGGCGGCCAACCCGACCAGGATGAACGTGGGGATCGCGATGCCCGCGACCATCGGGTGGAAGTAGCGCAGCAGCTCCTGCAGCCCCAGGAAGTACCAGGGGGCCTTCGAGGGGTTGGGGGTCAGGTTGGGGTTGGCCACCTCGCGCAGCGGCGCGTTGATCAAGGAGGAGAAGATCAGCAGGCCCGCCATCAGGATCAGCATGGCCACGAGCTCTTCGATCAGCAGATGTGGCCAGGTGTGGACGCGGTCGCCCTGCTCGCGTTCGACGCGCTGGATGCCCTCGGGCGGCACGAGCGCGAGGAGCCGGTGTTTGTCCTCGGCGCCCTTCTTGGGGGTCGGGATGTTGCCGGTGGGCAGGGGCGCGTCGCGCCGGGTCTGGGTGAGCATGGGGGCGGCCATCGTGGCCGCGGCGACGCCGGCTCCGGCCGGAGCCGCGGCAGGGGCGTCGGCGGGTGGGGCTGTCGCGGCGGCAGGGGCGCCGCCCGCGGGCCGAGCCCCGGCCTCGTGG
>CAZZND010000042.1:4397-20419 GCA_964655465.1 uncultured Actinomycetes bacterium | reverse complement strand
CGCAGATGGGGTACCGAGACCCTGCTCGTCGATCGCGACGAGCTCACGAGCGGCTCCACGTTCCACTCGGCCGGGCTCGTGGGGCAGCTCCGATCCAGCGTCTCGCTCACCCGGATGATGATGTACTCGTCCGAGCTGTACCGGCGCCTCACCGAGGAGACCGGCGTCGACGTCGGCTGGCGCGAGGTCGGATCGATCCGGCTCGCGGGCTCCCCCGAGCGGATGCAGGAGCTCGAACGCCTCGCCGGCAGCGGGCAGACGTTCGGGCTGCCGCTCGAGATCGTCTCCACCGAGGAAGCCCTCGCACGCTGGCCGCTGTTCGATCCGACCGGCATCCTGGGCGCGGCGTGGCTCCCCACCGACGGCCACCTCGACCCCTCCAACCTGACCTTCGCGCTCGCCGAGGGCGCCCGGCGAGGCGGCGTCACGATCCGGGCGCACGCCCGCGTCACCGCGATCGCCGTCGAGGGCGGCCGGGTCCGCGGTGTGGTCACCGACGAGCACGGTCCGATCGGCGCCGACGTGGTGATCAACGCCGGCGGGATGTACGCCTGGCAGATCGGGCGCCTGGCGGGCGTCGAGATCCCGGTCGTGCCCTTCGAGCACATGTACGTGCTGACCGAGCCGATCGACGGCGTGCCGGGCGACCTGCCGACGATGCGCGACCCGGACCGCCTGATCTACTTCCGCGGTGAGGCGGGCGGCGGGCTCGTGATGGGCGGCTACGAGCGCAACCCGAAGCCGTGGCGCGTGAACGACGGACCCCCCGCCGACTTCAACCGGCAGCTGCTGCCCGACGACTGGGAGCGGTTCGGTCCCATCGCCGAGGCGGCGGCCAAGCTGGTCCCGGCGATGGCGAACGCCGGCATCGCGAGCTCGATCAACGGCCCCGAGGCCTTCAGCCCCGACGGCGAGTTCCTGCTGGGCGAGACGGAGGTCGGCGGCCTCTTCGTCGCCGCCGGGTTCGGTGCGCACGGCATCGCGGGCGCGGGCGGGATCGGCAAGGTCATGGCCGAGTGGGTCGTCGACGGCGAGCCCGCCTGGGACCTGTGGGCGATGGACATCCGCCGGTTCGGGCCGCAGCACCGGTCGCGGCGCTACGCCGAGGCACGCGCCTACGAGATCTACGCCACGAACTACGACATCCACTACCCCGGGCAGGAACGTCTCGCGGGCCGCCCCTTGAAGATGGCACCGACGTACGCCCGTCTGCAGGCGCTCGGCGCCTCGTTCGGCGAGAAGGCCGGCTGGGAGCGCGCGAACTGGTTCGCCTCCAACGAGGACCCCGCCTACGAGGACCGCAGGCCGATCGGGTGGGCGGGCGAGCACTGGTCGACGGCGATCGTGGCCGAGCACCTCGCGTGCCGCGAGCGCGTGGCTCTGTTCGACGAGTCCTCGTTCGCGAAGATCGAGGTCACGGGGCCCGGTGCCGAGGCGTTCCTGCTCCGGGTGTGCGCCGGGCGCGTGGACCGGCCCGTCGGCGCCGTGACGTACACCCAGCTGCTGAACGAGCGCGGCGGGGTCGAGTGCGACCTCACGGCGACGCGCCTGGCCGAGGACCGCTACCTGTTGGTGACCGGGACGGCGTTCGGTCAGCACGACCTGGCGTGGCTGCGCCGGCACACGGGAGGGTTCGACGTGACCGTCCGCGACGTGACGTCGTCGATGGGGTGCCTCGGGCTGTGGGGACCACAGGCACGGGACGTGCTCGCGAGCGTGTGCACCGACGACCTTTCGTTCGGGTTCATGCAGGCGCGGCAGGTCACCGTCGGGGACGCGCCGTGCTGGGCCCTGCGGGTGACCTACGTGGGCGAGCTCGGCTGGGAGCTCTACCCGTCGAGCGAGCTCACCGTGCACCTATGGGACACGCTGATGGAGGCCGGGTTGCCGCATGGTCTGCTGCCGGCGGGTTACCGAGCGATCGACTCGCTCCGGATCGAGAAGGCGTACCGCGCCTGGGGCGCGGACATCACGCCCGAGGACGACCCGGTCGAGTCCGGGCTTTCGTGGGCCGTCCGCGACGACGGCGGATTCATCGGTGCGGAGGCGCTGGGCGTGAAGGGTCCGTCTCGCGACCGCGAGCTCGCGTGCCTCGTGCTCGACGATCCCCGCGCGATGGTCATCGGCAACGAACCGGTGTTCGCGGGCGACGAGGTCGTGAGCAGGGTGACGAGCGGCGGGATCGGCTACGCCGTCGGTAGCTCGATCGCGTTCGCGTCGCTGCCGGTCGGGATGGCTGAGCCAGGCACGGTGCTCGCGGTCCGCGTGTTCGACCGCGTGGTACGAGCGGTGGTGACCGCCTCACCGCTGTGGGACCCGCACGGCGAGCGCCTGCGGGGCTAGTCGTCAGGGGGCACCCGTCCATCCCGCAGCACGAGATGGACGAACGGGATAGGCTCGCCGGCGGAGCGGGTCCGTGGGCGACCCGCAAGGAGGGGTATCCCATGCGCAAGAGCATCGCCGTGACCGTGGCGATCGCCGCGTTCGTGGTCGGCGCGTTCACGGTCTCGATGGCTGGACGGGCGTCGATCGTGGACCCGATCCAGATCAACGTCGTCGAGCACGCAACGACCGACCGCGTCATCGACGTGGGTCGGCCCGGGGACTCGCCCGGCGATCTGCTGACGTTCCACAACGTGCTGTTCGACGAGACGAACGACCATCGCGTGGGCAAGGACCAGGGTGACTGCGTGAGGATCTCGCCCGGGCAGGGCACCTGGGAGTGCCGCTGGATCGCGTGGATCGACGGCATGGGCTCGATCACGGTCGAGGGCCAGTTCAGCGACACCAACCCGACGACCTTCGCGATCACCGGGGGCACCGACCTGTTCGACAACGCTCGAGGAACGATGGACCTCGAGTTCCGAAACAACGCCGCCGAGCTCGACTTCATCTATCACCTGATCCCGTGAGCATCCGGGTCGGCTGAGGAGCCGGGGCTCCTCAGCCGGCCTCGTCGGTCGAGAAGGAGTGCCCCTCCCAGTAGGCGCGGAGCAACCTCTTGCCCTTGCGCCGCCCGCTCAGCTTCAGGAGGATCTCGGCGGGTGTGCCGCGGCCGCCGGGGTCGTAGAGAACGTCGAAACCCTCGCCGCGGAACATGAGGAACTCGTGGTCGGGTCCGGGCGATGACGTCGAAGCCTCCAGCGTGAACACGTGCTCGAACCCGTAGCCGTAGACCAGCCCCACGGTCCACACGAACACCTGCCCTCCGTTCGCGCGGATGTGCTCGACGACGTCGGGGCTCGCGCCGATCCTCATGTCTTCACCCTACGCGGAGGCGGCGCGTCGGAGTGCTCACCCCGCGGCCGTGCGCGTCAGGCCGGCGAACCGTGGACCGTCCAGCACGCTGACCGCATGGTCCCACCGCTCGACGGCCCACCCGTAGAAGTCGAAGTCGATCTCTGAGATCCTCGCCTGGATCGCCGCCCAGAGCGTCCAGCCCACGTCGGCCATCATCGCGAACAGCTCCATCCGGGCGAGCTGAACCGGGTCGAGTCGCCCGAAGTAGGCCTCGCACAGGGCCGCGCGGAGATCCTCGTCGTAGGCGCACTCCTGCGCCGTGTCTCCGAGCTCGAAGCAGGGGTCGTCGTTGCCGCTGTACTCGAAGTCGATGATCCACAGCTGGCCGCCGTCGTCGATGTAGTTCTCTGCGAGCAGGTCGTTGTGGCACGGGACACGTGGCAGCGCGTGCACGGCCAGGGCCCGCTCCACCTCGCCGACCGTGTCCATCCGGTCGTGGTACCCGGTGGGCACGATGACGTCGTGGTCCTGCACGATCCGCAGGTAGTACTCGACGGTGCGGAACATGTCGAAGTCGTAGAGGAACCGCGGGCCGGCGTGGAGCCGGTGGAGCGAGTCGGCGATGCGGGCGGGCATCTGCGGCTCGCGGAGCCGTTCGGCCGACATCGTCTCGCCATCGATGAACGGCAGGACCATCACGTGCCAGTCCTCCAGGTATTCGATGATCGGCGGCGCGACGCCCGTGGTCGCAGCGGCCTCAGCGTTGTAGCGCTCGTTCGCCCGATCCACCGCGAGCAGGTCCGTCGAGGCGCCGGGGATACGCACGACGTACCGCTCGTCCCCGGCCTTCACCCGGTAGTTCGTGTTCGTGAGCCCCCCGGCGAGCTCCGTGGCGACGGGGTCGCGGCCGCGCCACACCTGCACCCGCTCGAGCACGTCGTCGATCGACGGCGATCCGCTCCTCATCCGGCTCATAGACGCAACGGAGGGTCGGCGAGCACCTCCGCCTCTACCAGGTCACCGAACACGTCGACGGCCACCCGTGCGCCTTCCTCGACGTCCGCGGAGAGGTAGGCGGTGGCCAGGTGCCTGCCGACCGTGTATCCGAAGGCCGAGCTCCTCAGGCGTCCGAGCGTCGCGCCGTGGCGCAAGACAACCTCGCCCCCGTAGGCAGACACGTAGGAGCCGTCGCCCAGGCCGAGGATACGGAGCCGCCGCTCGAGGCGACGCTCCCGCAGTGCCACGGCGCCGATGAAGTCGTGTCCATCCTTCACGACGAAGGCACCCAGGCCCGCCTCGAAAGGATCGTCGACCGCCGTCAGGTCGGTGCCAAGGGCCCGCCGGCCGACCTCCAGGCGCAGCCCCTCGATCGCGCGGTAGCCGCATGGTTCGATCCCGTGGTCGCGCCCGGCGGCGATGAGCGTGTCCCACACCTGCACCGCCCAGGCGGGCTCGACGTAGAGCTCCCAGCCCGGCCCGCCCACGTAGCTCACGCCCTGGGCGCGAACCTCCGCACCGGCGACGGGCATCGAGGCGACGGTGAACGGTCCAGGTCCCTGCACGCCCGCCGCCTCCAGCACCGCCGGCGCGGCCGCCCCCCACAGCCCGATCACCGCCAGGGCTTCTGAGGCCTCACGCAACGTGACCGGTTCGTCACCGTCGTGGACATGCATGCGAAGCCACCCCAGGTCGGCGTCGACCGCGGCCGCCCCGGTGATCACACGGAACCGGTCCTCCTCCAACCGGCTGATCGTCACCTCCGACACGATGCCCCCGTCCGATCCGAGGAACACGGTGTACACGACGCGGCCCACCGGGCGGTCGACGCGGTTGGCCGCGACGCGTTCCAGCAACGCCAGCGCGCCGGGACCCGCGACCTCGATCTTGCCGAACGACGAGAGGTCGAACAGCCCCACCCGTTCGCGCACGGCCGCGTGCTCCTCGCCCACCCGGTCGAACCACGGGGGCCTCGTGAACCCGTACACACGCTGATCCGCGCCGGCGCGGCGCCACGGGGCGCCGGGCACGACGTGGTCCGTCCGCTCCCACCCGTGCTTCGCTTGGAACACCGCGCCGGCCTCCTGCAGGCGCGAGTGCAGCGCCGATGTGCGGCGCGGCCGGCCCCACTCGTCCTGATCGAACGGGTAGCGCTGGAGGTAGTAGTAGCGGTACGTCTCGCGGGCCAGGTCGGCGACCCACCTCACGTCCTCGTGCACGCGCCCGAACCGCCACGGCCGGTAGGACGTGACGTCCCACTCGGTCTCCCCCGAGGCGATCCACTGAGCCAGGGTGCAGCCCATCCCCCCCGCCGCGCCGAAGCCGTTCAGCGAGAGGCCGGCCGCCATCCAGAAGCCCCGAACACCGGGCACCGGGCCGAGCAGCGGGTTGGCGTCCGGTATCATCGCATCGGGGTGACACACGAGCCGGACCATCCCTGCCCCCTCCAGGAAGGGGAAACGTCGGATCGCGCCGCGCATGAGGGGCTCGAACCTCGCCTGATCGGCCGGGAGCGATGCACCGCCGTGCTCCCACGGCGCGCCGTCGATCCAACGCGCCGCCGGGTCGCCTTCATACCCGCCGAAGAGGACGCCGCCGGCCTCGGACTTCCCGTACACGAGGTTGTCGGGGTCGCGGAAGCACGGCATGTCCCGCGGCAGCTCGCTGCCGGGCACCGCGGCGATCGCCGCGTGCTGATGATCGACCGGCGTCGAGGGCACCCGCACACCGACCATCGAGGCGACGCGCGGTCCCCACAGCCCCGCGGCGTTCACCACGACCTCGGTCTCGATCCGCCCGTGCTCGGTGGTAACGGCCCGGACCTCGCGTTCGGGCCCGAGTTCGATCCCGGTGACGCGCGACCCCGTCCGGATCCGCACTCCTAGCGCCTTGGCAGCGTCCGCGAGCGCTTGCGTCGCGCCGTGAGGATCGAGGAACCCGTCCTCGGGCATCCACACCGCACCGAACAGTGCCTCGGCGCTCGCCGCCGGCATCAGCCCCACCGTCTCCTCGGGTGACAGCAGCTCGGCGTCCAGGCCGATCCCGCGAGCACGTGAGACCCCTCGGCGCAGCTCCAACAGCTGCGCGGCGCTCGAGGCGATTTTGAGCGATCCCACGGCCTCGAACACGCCCAGCGACCGGTACAGCTCGATCGAGTAGCGGCGGAACCGCATCATCGTGGGCGAGGGGTTGAACATCGTGACCAGACCCGCGGCGTGCATCGTCGAGCCGCTCGTCAGCTCGCCCTTCTCGACGAGCAGCACGTCCGTCCAACCCGCCAGGGCGAGGTGGTAGGCGACGCTGCATCCGGTCACCCCGCCACCGATCACGACGACCCGCGCGCGATCCTCCAACCGCCGAACCTCCCCCGAACGCACGGGACGGGGCCGGAGCCCCGTCCCGCAGCGCGAGCGACCGCCGGCCTACTCCGGCGGGATCTCCTTGAACGCGTACTCCACCTTCAGGCCCTTCCTGGCCCGGACCGACCGCATCACGAAGTACACGATCAGACCGAGGGCCGCGGTCCCCAGCACGATGTAGTACGGGAGCGCATCGCTCGCGTACGCCAACCCGAGGTCGGGCACGAACAGGAACGACACGACCATGAACCCGCCCAGCAGGAACCCGAGCACGCCGATGATCGTGACCCACGGGGTGTTCCCGAGCTTGTACCTGGCCCCCGGCGAGGCCTCGTACACCGCCTTCGCCCGGTAGGGCAGCAGCGCGGCGGCGAGCGCCGACAGCACCATCACGGCTCCGTTCGCGAACGTCACCCCCAAGGTCCACCGCGTCCAGGACGTGACCTTGCTGAACCCCCAGATCACCGGGAGCGCGGCGATGAAGTAGGCGATGTGCGCGTTGACCGGCGTCTTGAACTTCGGGCTCACGCGCGAGAACCAGTCGGGCAGCAAGCCGTCCAGGCCCTGGGCCACCATGATGCGGGTCGTCCCGATGTAGCAGTTGCAGACGATCTGGAACGAGTTGAGGACGAACCCGAGCCCGATCAGCAGGACGATGATCCAACTGTCGGTGAGCCCCATCGCGATCAGGTTCGGGAACATGTAGTTCCCACCGATCGTCGCCTCGGGCACCGCGTACCAGTACCCCGAGGACGCCACCAGGATCCCCTCCGTGCCGATGCCCTTCCGCATGGCCAGGGCCAGCAGGATCAGGGCGCCCGCCACGGCCACCAGGGACCCGACCAGGATCAAGACCTGGTTGCGGAACACGTGAGCGTTCTTGATCTCGCCGCCTTGTTCGACCGAGTAGGTGGCCCACTGCAGGCTCGTCCATGCGATCGGGGCCACCATCAGGGTGCCGAAGAGCCAGAACGGCGGGTTGAAGTCCACGCCCGCGGCCTCTGCTGCTCCCCGGGCCGTCGCGAAGAACCCGGTCACGCCGTCGACGCTGCCCGCGAACCCGTCCAGCTTCAATTGCGCCGTGGCCGGATCGGTCGCCAGGAACAGGACCAGCACCAGCCCGAACGAGATCAAGATCGCGTACCACATCACGAACTGGAACCGGACGTAGTTCCGGAACCCGCTCACGAGCAGCACGAGCGCGACCGCCGCGTTGACAACGCTGATGATGATGATGCCGTTCGCCGAGGCAGCCCACGTGCCGATGTCGGTGAACGCATCGATGCCGGTGGTGACCCCTAGTCCGATGAACGTCGGCGCCAGGCCGAGCGTGGCCATCAGCCAGCCGGACAGCGCGACCCACTGCAGGATCCACACCACGAAGAACGCGAACACGACCGTGAACCCGAAGCCCCCGCCGAAGACACGGCTCTGGAACACGTAGTCGCCGCCGGAACGAGGAAGTGCCGTCGCCAGCCACGCGTAGGCGAGCGCGATCGGCAACTCGAACAGGAACGCGAACACGATGCCGAGGACGAGGTTGGAGCCCTGGAACGCCGTGGGCGCCCACAGATAGGTCCAGGGGAAGATCACGCCCATCGTCAGCACGTTGTAGATGAACGCGGAATAGGGTGACATCACCCGCACGAGTCCCGAGGCTCGCCGCGTGAATACCTGCGGTGCTGCTGCTTCCGCCATACCTCCTCCTTGTCGGACCGATGCCCTCCGGGGCCGGCCGCGGCTACCCGGAGGTGAACTGCTGACCCACCACCTCGCCATCCTTGATGGCGACGATCACCCCTCGAAGCACCCCCTCTCCGTATTCGCTCCCCGGGTTGAAGGCCGGCGTCCGGCCGAAGGTGGCCGAACCCCGGGCCTCATGGATGTGCCCGTGGAGACCGACCGCCGGCTGGTAGCGCGTCAGCGCATCGCCGACCGACTGCGAGCCGGCCCCGTAGTACACGGGCTGACCCCGCTCGATCACCGGGGTCGGCGGCCACACGCTGGCGTCGAGCTTCAGGCACGAATCGAGCGTCGAGTCCAGCGGTGGGCAGTGGAAGTTGAAGACCGCCCGCGAGGGGTCGGCCACGTCCGCGAGCAGATCGTCGATCACCTTGCCGATCTCCTCGTCGGTGCGCTCCCGCGGCGTATCCCACGGGGTCGGGGTCGAGTAGCCGACCGTGATGAGGGTGTGCTGCTCGTCGTCCAGGGCGACCACCCGGTTCTCCGCGTTCACCACCCGCTCCTGCGGCGCCTCGTCGAGGGCCTCCAGCACGACGTCGGTGTCGTCATTCCCTCCGCATAGGTACACCTTCACGTGCGTCCCGTCGAGTCGCTCCTCAGCGAGGGCCACCCACCCGGCAAGGCGCTGCTTCGCGAGGACGTCGAACAGATCGTCGATCCTTTCCTGGTTGCCGACGTAGCCCTCGTACTCCTCCGGGTCCATCTCCTGCCAGTAGTACCCGAGGGTCTGCAACGATCGCTTGAACGTGGCCATCTCCTCCACCGAGGTGATGTGGTGGTCTTGGCCCTGAAGGCGAGCGCGCCAGGTCTCGCCCGCGTCGCGCACGATCGGCACGAGCATCTTGCCCATGAGGTCGCCCCCGAACACCAAGGCGTCCACCTCGTAGAACTTCGCCGCGTTCACGAACTTGCGGTAGGTGGGCTCGGAGCCGTGGATGTCGCAGGCGTAGAAGAGCCGGGTGGGGGTGCCTGTGGCCTTCCCCTTCTTCGAGAACAGCCCCATCAAGCCTCCTCGGTGAGGGCCAGCTCGTTCACCTCGCGGTACCAGCGCTTGCGATCCCCGATCCTCCCACGCAGCTTCCAGCCGGTGGACTTCGGGGCGGTCTCGACGGCTGCCAGGGCCGCGCCGACCTGTGCGACGACCCGATGTGTCTCGTCCTCGGTCAGGTCCTGGTAGTGCTCCGCCATCTGCCCCACCTTCCCGAGGTTCATGGTGAGGGTGCGCCACCACCCCCAGTCCTTGGCGCAGATCTGCGCGACGCGCGCGATGTTGATCGTGTCCCGGTCCGTGTCTCCGAGGGGATGCTCGAGCAGCAGCATGATCGTGTCGATCAGGTCCTTCTCGTTGATCTCCACGATCTGCATCTTCTGCATCAGGAGGTCGGACAGGGGGATCGTGTCGGGGTCGATCTCGAGGCGGTCCTTCCAGTACACGGTGTGACAGAACTCGAGCTTGTCGAAGAAGACGTCGATGTGCAGCCCCGTCTCGGGGTGCTCGGCCACCACACGCGAGCCTTCGGAGTCGACGAAGACCTGCGGGTCGTCGACGTAGCCGGCGGCCGCGAGCATCGCGCGGACCTCCTGGGCCTGCCTGCCATACGCAGCGAAGTCGATGTCGGTGTAGTGACGGCCGAGGCGCTCGCGCAGGTACGCGTGGGTCGGGCAGCGGCGGGCGAACGCCACCGCCCCGAGCACCCGTAGGATCACGCCGTCCTCGTCGGCGAGGCTCAGCAGCCGCTGGGCCTCCGCCTCGAAGTACCCCTTGTCCACCTGCGCTCCCTATCCGCAGATCCCGGCGAGTCTGGGCGCTGACGCATGGGAGCGCAAGTCAGAACTCCGCGAGGATGCGTTCCACGCCACGCAGCTCGGCAGGGGCGGGTCCCGGAGAACCCGCCCCTGCGGCTCGCGTCGTGCGACCGCGCTCAGGCGCAGTCGTTGGGGGCAGGCCGGCCTGCGAACCGGTCCGACAGCCACGCGAGCGCGTCCGCCGCACCCTGCGGCATCACGTGGTCGTGACTGATGTTCGGGTACGTGATGCCGTGGACCGTCGTCCCGGTGGCGCAGATGTCCGCGAGGAACGCGTCGTAGGTCGCGTACAGGCCGTCGCCCGTCCCCTGCAGGACGAGCACCGGTGCCGCACCCCGGCGCTGGCCGACGACCGAGAGGTCGAAGTACCGCTGCACCGTCGGGTCCAGCGCCCAGTTGGGGTTCAGGGCGGTCGCCGGTGTGGGGTTCTGCCCGAGGTTGTCGAGGTAGAACCACTCGTCGAAGCAGTGCGTCTCGGCCTGGCCCATCCGGTCGGCGTAGAGGGGACCGACGAAGTCCGCGTAGTCGAAGGTCGGATCGATCGAGCGCATGCCGACCGCTATGTAGGCGAGGTACGGCGCGGCGAACTTGTCCGACGCGATCGCGGTCACGCCCTCCTCGAGGTGCTGCGAGGGGGCGTAGCCGACCGCACCGACGTACGTGAGGCCCTTGCCGTAGGTGGCCGCGAGCTCACCGGCGCCGAGCGCGGCTTGGCCGCCCTCGGAGTGGCCGATGGCCGCCCACTTCGCGCTCGTCCCCGGCACGACCGTCCGCGCGGCGCGGACCGCGTCGATGGTCACGCGGCCGAGCGCGTCGGTCAGCAGGTACGTGTGAAGACCGGCGGTGCCGAGGCCCTCGTAATCCGAGGCCGTCACGACGTAGCCCTGCTTGAGCAGGTTGTCGATCTGGTCGGCGTACAGGTCCCACTGCCCGCCGTCATACATGTCGGGCCATCGCGACGGGTTGCACTGGTCCCCGATCCCCGAGGTGCCATGGTCCCACGCGACGACCGGCCACCCGGACCGAGGCGCCTTGCCCTTCGGGACGAAGACCATGCCACCGACGGCGACCGGCTGACCGACCTGCCCCGTCGAGCGGTAGAGGATCCGGTAGGCCTTGGAGAACCCGTCGAGGGTCGCAAGGAACGAGGTCTCCGGCTCGGAGCGGAGCACCGCTCCCGGCTTGACCTTGGCCAGGTTGGCCATCGGTGCGTCGTAGAACCCGGGGCTCGGCGCCGCTGAGGCGCCGGGCAGACCGGTGGCGGCGAGCACGCCCGCCAGCACCGTCGAAGCGATCGCGACCCTCAGGCCGCGGGAACGTCCATGCATGATCCCACCTCCCGCCGGCACGCTCCCGCGCGACGGCACGTTTCTTATCGGACGTGACAATAAATAGCAGACTACACGGCCGAGCGTCCATCGGTCGGAGGTCCCTTCAGCGGAGGCTGTCGATCAGGCGGGCGGCGACGGCGCGGTAGTCGGCGCGCCGTCGCCGCCCGAAGCCGATCGCGTCGAAGTCGGTGTCGGCGAACCCGAAGCTCAGCAGCGCGAGCGCGACCTGTCGGCGCGCCGCCGGCGGCGCGGACGGCAACGCGGCGGCGAGCTCTGCCTGCAGCGCCTTGTCGAAGGCGGTGTAGATGTCCCGAAGCACGTCCGCGATCTGGGGGTCCTTGGGAGCCTCGGCGAACAGGGCGTCGATCACCGCGTACAGCTCGACCGGCTGCTCTACGAGCAGCCGGTCGAGCATGGCCTCCAGGCGATCCTCGCTCGCGCTCCGCGCGACCGTCTCCTCGAGCCACGCCAGGTAGCGGTCACGCACCCGCTCCCCGAGCGCCCGCAGCACATCCTCGCGGTTGCCCAGGTAGTGGCGGACGAGACCGCGCGTCACGCCAGCTTGTTCGGCGACACGCTCCAGGGTCGTGTCGTCGACGCCGTAGCGGACGAGGCACTCGGCGTAGGCGTCCAGCAACTGCGGGCGGCGCACGTCGGCGAGGCTCGGTCGACCCATCGCCGAAGGGTAGACCACGGGCTCCCGAGGCACCGATCCGACCTTCCGCGATCAGATCGCCACGCTGCGATCGATCCAGGCGGTCGGGGTCGGATACGCGTCGAGGAAGCGCGCGACGCCACGGACGATCGGGGCGAACGCGTCGTGCGGGAGGCTCCAGACCAAGATGCATCCTCCGTGGTGCCGGCCGGCCTCGGCCCAGACTCGGAGCAGCGGCGCGTAGTCCTTCGCGTTGCGCGTCACGAGCACCCGGCGCTCCACAGCCGCGAGCTCGAGCACCTGCGGGTCCGTGAGACCGTCGAGCTCTCGAGCTTCCGCCAGAGCGAACACGTCGTGTCCCAGGCGCCGGAGCGGGGCCGCGATCCGCTTCGGCGACAGGTGCGCGTCCAGCAGGATGCGCATCTCAGGCGGAGGTCTGGATGAACGGGTAGAGCGACCGCCACTCGTCTGGCGGACGGCGGTTGAGCTCGATCGCCTCCGCGATCTCCAGGGGATGTGCCTCTCGATACGCGACCGCGAGCCGAACGTGGGCCGCCGTCAGGTGCGTTTCGCGCACCAGCCGATCCGCGTCGCCGAAGTCGTCGAGCATCTCGCAGATCTCCCACACGTCGAGACCGGTCCCGATCACCCAAGGAACCCTCGCGGCGTCGTCGCCGCGGAACCCGGTGCCAGGGAACCGACGGACCCGAGCCGCCTCCTCGGTGAGCGACTCGACGATCGCGCTCTTCGAGCGCCGCGTGCGCCTCGCCTCGGCCTCAACCAGTCGCTCCGTCGACCCGCTCAAGCGGATGCTGAACGGCTGTCCCTTGACGTCGTCGCTCGTCATGGACCCAAGTGTACTACGAAACATACATCGTAGGGAGGGCGCTCATCGGGGGAACAGCGAGCGCGCGATGATCGATCGCTGGATGTCGCTCGTGCCCTCGTAGATCTCCTCGAGCTTCGCGTCGCGGAGCCACTTCTCGACCGGGTACTCGCGCGAGTAGCCGTACGAGCCGAGGGTCATCACCGCGGCGTTGCACGCCTGCCACGCGGCCTCGCTCGCCGCGAGCTTCGCCATCGAGGCCTCCGTGCCGAACGGCTCGTCGCGGTCGGCCAGGTCGGCCGCGTGAAGGGTCAGCAGCCGCGCCTGGTCGAGCGCCATCTTCGCGTCGACGAGCCGGAACGAGACCGCCTGGAACTCGTGGATCTTCTTGCCGAAGGCCTGGCGCTCCTTCGCGTAGTCGACCGCGACCTCGAGCGCGGCGCGCCCGATCCCGATCGAGTTCGCCGCGAGCGTGACCCGTGTCTCTTCGAACCACCGCATCACGCCGGCGAAGCCCTGGCCCTCCTCGCCGATCCTGCGGTCCGCAGGAACGCGGCAGTCCTGAAGGAACAGCTCGGCGGTCGGGTACGCGCGCGACCCCATCTTGGGGAGCTTCTTCCCGATCTCGAACCCGGGGTCGTCCTTCTGTACGACGAACGACGTGATGCCCTTCGACCGTGTCCCGGGGGCGACCGTCGCGTAGACGAGGTACAGGTCGGCGTTCGGCGCGCCGCTCACCCACGTCTTCTGGCCGTTCAGCACGTAACCGTCGGAGTCGCGGACGGCGGTCGTCACGATCGAGGCGGCGTCGGAACCGGCCCCGGGCTCGGTGAGCGCCAGACCGGTCATGACGGGGTCCTCGGTGCACAGCGGCTCGATCCATCGCTTCCGCTGTTCCTCGGTCCCCATCGCGAGGATGGGCCCCGCGAAGAACGACGCGCTGGCGACGAGCGAGCCGATGGGTGCGTCCCCCCAGGCGAGCTCCTCCGCGATCAGGCACAGGGTGCGCACGCTCTCCACGCCGCCGCCGCCGTAGGCCTGGGGCAGGTCGTAGCAGGTGAGCCCGGCGCGCGCGGCCTTGCGGATGACCTCGGCAGGGTAGGTCTCGGTCTCGTCATGGTGCGGCGCGACAGGCCGGATCTCGTTCGCGGCGAACTCGTGGGCGAGCGCGACCAGTGCGCGTTCGACCTCGGGGTCGGTGGTGCTCACTCGTCCTCCCTCGCGCCGACCATCACGACGTCGGTGCCTGACTGCACGACGACGCCGTCTTGATTCAGGACCTCGACGTCCATCGTGACGATGCCGCGGGAGGGATCCGATCGTGAGCGGCGGACGTCGCTCACGCGGCTCACCGTGTTCACCGTGTCGCCCGGGTACACGGGCGCACGGAACCGTCTCGTCTCCTCGAGGTAGGCGTTCAGCGACCAGTCGTCGGCGTCAGACGCGAGCCCGCTGGTCAGCGAGACCACGAGGAGTCCATGCGCGATCCGCTCCCGGTAGCCCGCGGCGCGGGCGTGGTCGTCGTCGGTATGCAGTGGGTTCCGGTCGCTCGAGAGCTCGCAGAACGACGCGATGGCATCCGCGGTGACCTCGATGCCTTCGCTCACGACCCACTGCCCTACCTCGATCTCCTCCAGGTAGATCGTCATCCTTGTTCCTTCCTCATGCCGCGGCCTCGGCGAGTGCGCGGATCGTCGCGGCGTCCTTCGTCATCGCGAGCACGGTCGTCGCGCCGGCGCTCGCGTACGCCTGCAGTCGCTCGCGTACCCGCTCAGCCGGCCCAACCAGCGCGACGGCATCGACCAGGGCGTCGGGGACCGCGGCGATCGCGTCCGCCATCCTGCCGTCAAGGGCGGCATCCTGGATCTTCGCGACCTCGGCCTCGGATCCGTATCGCCGGACCAGGTCGGCGTAGAAGTTCACGGTGCGCGAGCCGAAGGCGCCGACGTAGCGCGCGATCTCGGGTCGCACGGCGTCGCGCGCGGCCACGACGTCGTCGTCGATGGCGGTAAGCACCATCGGCGCCACGTCGAGCCCGTCGGGCAGTGCCGACAGCCCGAAGGCGTCCACGTGCTCGGGGCTGAACAGCAGCGGCAGCCACCCGTCGGCGATCTCGGCGGCGAGCGCGACGTTGCGGGGCCCCATCGCCGCGAGGTAGATGGGGACCTCAGGTCGGAGCGGCCGCACGTTGGTCTTGAGCGCCTTGCCCGGGCCGCCCGGCCGCGGCACCGCGTAGTGCGGGCTCACGGACGTGAGCGCTCCCTCGCGGCGGAGCACCGCTCGAACGATCGCGACGTATCCGCGGGTCCGCGCCAGCGGGTGGTCGAAGGCAACACCGTGCCAGCCCTCCACGACCTGAGGACCGCTCACACCGAGGCCGAGCCGGAGTCGGCCGCCGCTCAGATGGTCGAGCGTCAGCGCGGCCATCGCGGCGGCGGCCGGCGTTCGGGCCGCCATCTGCAGCACCCCGGTCCCCACGCCGATCCGTGTGGTCGCGGCGGCGATCCACGTCGCGAGGACCATCGCGTCCGACCCCCAGGTCTCCGAGACCCAGACCGAATCGAGCCCGCAGGTCTCAGCCTCGCGGGCGAGCCCCGCCACGTCGTGTGGCGAGCCTTCCCAGTGCCCGAGGTGCACCCCGATCCGCATCGGGCCGACCCTACGCGAAGGCGCGGAGCCCCGTGAGCGCGTGCCCCACGACGAGGGTGTGGATCTCCTCGGTGCCCTCGTAGGTCAGGACCGACTCGAGGTTCGTCATGTGCCGCATGATCGGGTACTCGAGTGTGATCCCGTTCGCGCCGTGGATGCCGCGCGCGGTCCGCGCGATGGTGAGCGCCTCTCGCGTGTTGTTCAGCTTGCCGACGCTCACGTGCTCGGGCCGCAGACGATGCTCGTCCTTCATCCGGCCCAGGTGGATCGCGAGCAGCATCCCCTTGTTGAGCTCGAGCGCCATGTCGGCGAGCTTCTTCTGCGTGAGCTGGAACGCGCCGATCGGCCGGTCGAACTGGACGCGGGTCATCGCGTAGTCCAGGGAGCTCTCGAAACACGCGCGCGCGGCACCCATG
>CAZZND010000042.1:0-4387 GCA_964655465.1 uncultured Actinomycetes bacterium | reverse complement strand
ACGCCCCACACGATCCCGTAGCGGGCCTCGTTGAGACAGGCGAGCGGCCCCTTGAGCCCCTGGACCCCGGGCAGCACGGCGTCGGCGGGCAAACGCACGTCGTCGAGCACAAGCTCGGAGGTCACCGAGGCGCGGAGCGACAGCTTCTTGTGGATGTCGGGGGCGCTGAACCCGAGCACGTCGGTCGGGACCACGAAGCCACGGATGCCGTCGTCGGTACCGGCCCACACGATCGCGACGTCAGCGACGCTGCCGTTGGTGATCCACATCTTCGTGCCACTCAGGACCCAGTCGTCTCCGTCGCGGCGGGCGAACGTGCGCATCGAGCTGGGATCCGACCCACTGTCGGGCTCGGTCAGCCCGAAGCAGCCGATAGCCTCGCCGGCGGCCATCCCCGGGAGCCACCGCTGCTTCTGCTCGTCGGAGCCGAACGTGTGGATCGCGAACATCGCGAGCGAGCCCTGCACGCTCACGAACGAGCGCAGCCCGCTGTCGCCTGCTTCGAGCTCCAAGCAGGCGAGGCCGTAGGCGGTCGCGCTCGTCCCGGCGGCGCCGTAGCCCTGCAGGTGCATGCCCAGCAGTCCGAGCTGGCCGAGCTCCGGGGCGAGCTCGCGCGCGGGGAACGTCCCGGCCTCGTACCAGTCCTCGACACGCGGCAGGATGCGGTCGCGCACCCACTCGCGGACGAGATCACGCATCTGCCGCTCCTCGTCGCTGAGCAGGGCGTCGGTCTCCAACAGGTCGAGCGGGTGCAGGTCGTTCATCGCGGTTCCTCCGTATCGAGCGTGGTCCCGAGCGCCTCGATGGCGTGGGCCCGGTGATCGTCGAGCGCGCGCAGCAGCGCGGTCTCGTCGCGCGCCTCGGCCGCGGCGACGATCGCAGCGTGGTCCGTGCGGACCTCGTCGCGGTGGGCGTCGTCGCGGTAGTACGTGGCGCGGTAGTGGTCGGTGGCGTTCCAGAGCAGTCGGATCAGACGCAGCAGGTGCGACATGGCGGAGGCATCGAGGAGCGCGAAGTGGAACCGGCGGTTGGCCTCGGCGAGCCCGGCGAGGTCGTCGCCTCCGATGGTGTCCATCTCGGCGTTCGCCTCGCGCATCATCTCGAGGTCGGCCGGCGTGAGCCGAGGCAGCGCGACGCGCACGGCCTCGGCCTCGAGCAGCTGCCGGATCCGGTAGATCTCGAGCAGGTCCTCCGAACGGAGCGACGCGAGCGTGCTCCCGTGGTGCGCGCGGTACGCGACGACGCCTTCGCCCTCCAAGATCTTGAGCGCCTCGCGGACCGGCACGCGGCTGACGTCGAGCTCGGCGGCCACCTGGTCGGGCCGGATCGCGTCCCCCGGCCGGACCTCACCGGCGAGGATCCGGCGGCGGAGCTCGCGCAACACCTGTTCCTGCGTCGTGCGCGGACGGGCGAACGCGACCGGGTTACCCACCGTCGGCCTCCAGCCAGGCGCGGATCTCGGCGTCGTGCTCGCCCAGGCGCGGCGGCGCGGCGCGATAGGTGGGCGGCGTTACCGACATCGCGAGCGGGTTCGCCGTCGTCGCGACCACCGAGCCGTCGTCGCGCGCGACCGGCGCGACGGGGTCCAGCCCGAGCGTCCGTGCCAGCTCGAACGCTTCGTCGATCTGGTTGACCATCCCGCACGGGATGCCGGCCGCCGACAGCTCGGCGATCCACGGGGCGGCGGCGCGCGTGGCCAACCGTCGCTCCAGCGCGTCCACGAGCGCGTCCCGGTTGGCCACGCGCGCCGCGTTCGTGGCGAAGCGCTCATCGGCCGCGAGCGCGGGCTCGCCCAGCACCTCCGCCAAGGTCGCGAACTGTGCGTCGTTGCCGACCGCGATCACGATCGTCGCGTCCGCCGCGCGGAGCGTCTCGTAGGGCGCGATGCTCGGGTGGCGGTTGCCCATCCGACCGGGAACGACACCGGCGGTCAGCCAGTTCGACGCCTGGTTCGCGAGCGAGAACAACGTCGTCGACAGCAGATCGACCTCGACGAGCTGCCCCTGGCCGGTCCGGTCGCGGTGGCGCAGCGCCGCGAGGATGCCGATGGCCGCGTGCAACCCCGCCATCACGTCGACGAGCGCGACACCGATCTTGCGTGGCTCCCCGTCGGCATCGCCGGTGATCGACATGAGCCCGCCGACAGCCTGGGCCAGGAAGTCGTAGCCGGCGACGTCGCCGCGGCCGAGCCCCGCGATCCGGCAGTAGACGAGCCCGGGGCGCTCGGTGCGGAGCGTCGCTTCGTCCAGGCCGTGGCGCGCCATCACTCCGGGACGGAAGTTCTCGACGACCACATCGGCGCGGAGCGCGAGCTTGGCTGCCATGGCGCGATCGGCGTCGTCGGCGAGGTCGAGCGTTACGCCCCGTTTGTTGCGGTTGGCTCCGAGGTAGTAGGAGGCCTCACCGTCGGGTGACCAGGGCGGACCCCACGCCCGCGTGTCGTCGCCGGTGCCCGGACGCTCGACCTTGATGACGTCTGCGCCGAGGTCGGCCAGCAGCATCGTCGCGATCGGTCCCGCGAGCACACGCGAGAAGTCGGCGATCACCAACCCGTTCAATGCCCCTGTGGAGCCCATCACAGGAGACTTTATACGATATGTCGGTGCCCGCTACGGGCGCTGGGGCTCCCCGCGAGGGGTGGCGTACCCGGCCGGGCCGAGAGGTAGGTAGGATCCGCGCCATGAACGTCCTCGTCTTCACGAAGTTCGTCCCCAACCCCCAAGGCACGCCGGAGCTCGGGCCCGACAACCTCCTCATCCGCACGGCGGGTGACGGTGCGCTCGACCCCGGCGACGAGTACGGCCTCGAGCTCGGGTTGCAGCTCACCGAGGCTTCAGGCGGCCAGGTCACCGCCATCTCGATGGGCCCGGAGGAGGCGACCGCCGCGATCCAGCGGGCCCTCGCGATGGGCGCGGCCGACGGCGTGCTCGTCACCGATCCCGACCTGCGCGGCGCGGATGCGCTCGTGACGGCTCGTGTCCTCGCGGCCGCGGCGAGCCGACGTCCGTTCGATCTGATCATCGCCGGGGCCGAGTCCACCGACGGCTACACCGGCACCGTCCCGGTGACCGTGGCCGCGCTGCTCGGCATCCCGAGCGTGACGGCGGTCCGCAAGCTCGGGTCGGCCGGGGAAGGCTTCCGCATCGAGCGGCAGACCGAGGCCGGCTACGACGTGCTCGAGTGCCCGTCCCCCGCGCTCGTCACCGTGACAGCGGGCGCCACCGAGCCGCGCTACCCGAGCCTCAAGGGGATCATGGCCGCCAAGTCGAAACCGGTCGAACGCCTGAGCGCCGGCGACCTCGGGGCCGACACGACGTCCAGTCAGCGGGTGACCGCCGTCAGCGACGCCCCCGCGAAGGCCGGCGGTCGTGTCGTCGTCGGCGAAGACGCCGTCGCCGCGATCGCGGATCTGCTCGCCGAGGCGGGGGTGATCTGACATGGCCACCTGGGTCTACGCCGATCTCACCACCGACGGTCCGTACCCTGCGGCCCTGGAACTGCTGACGAAGGCTCGCTCGCTGGACACCGACGTCGCCGCGGTCGCCCTCGGTCCGGGCGCGAGGGCCGCGGCCGAGACGCTCGGCGCCCACGGCGCCTCGACGGTTTACGCGAGCGACGACGCCGTGTACGCCGACCACCCCGGCACGGCCGCCGCGCACACCCTGGCGCTTCTCGTCGCCGAACACACGCCCGACCTGATCCTGTTCGGAGGCACGTACGAGGGCCGCGATGTCGCCGGGCGCCTGCAGGCGGCCACCGGATCGGCGCTCGTGGCGAACGCGACCGACGTGCTCGCCGCCGACCGGACCGTCACCGAGATCTTCGGCGGAACCAAGATCGTCGAGGTCCAGTTGGAGGGGCCGGCCCCCCGGCTCGTCCTGGTCAGGCCGAAGTCGTTCGCGGCCGAGCCGGGCGGCGGAACGGCGAACGTCGTGCCCGTCGCCGCGGACGTCCCCGAGGCCGCCAGGGGCGCAAGGGTCGTCGAACGCCACGAGGAGGCCGCGAGCGGCCCCAAGCTCGGGGACGCGAAGGTCGTCCTGGCGGGCGGTCGCGGGCTCGGGGGCCCCGACGCGTTCTCGCTGCTCGATGACCTGGCGGGTGCGGTCGGCGGGGCCGTCGGCGCGTCGCGCGCGGCGGTCGACGCCGGCTGGGTGCCCTACGCGTACCAGATCGGTCAGACCGGCAAGACCGTGAAGCCCGACGTCTACATCGCCGTCGGGATCAGCGGCGCCCTGCAGCACGTGACCGGGATGAAGGGCGCGAAGCGGATCGTCGCGATCAACAAGGACGCCGAAGCCCCGATCATGCGGATGGCCGACCTCGGCGTGGTCGGCGACCTGTTCACCATCGTGCCAGCGCTCACCGAGGAGGTCCGCCGACGGGCCGG
>CAZZND010000041.1:3431-21001 GCA_964655465.1 uncultured Actinomycetes bacterium | reverse complement strand
CCATGGGGAAGGGTTCAGCGTAGCAGCGGGCTTTCGGCCCCCGGGAACCTCAGGGAGCGGGGGGCGGCGGGATCGCCGATCCCGGGGGGTCATGTCGTCACGCCTCGATCCCCAGCGCGCGATCGCTGCTTTGGCGCCACCGTCGGGACGTCCCACGACCACGTAGATGATCGCGCCGATCCAGCCCGCGAGCACGACGACCAGGACCCAGATCAGCTTGGTCCCGCTCTTGTACAGGGAATCGTCTGGGATGCGGATCGCGTCGACGAGCGCCCAGATCCAGAACGCGATGCCCGCGACGGCGAGCCCCGCGAACAGCACGAGTACGACGCCGACCGCAGCGTCCGATGATCCTTCCTGCCCTACCATCGCTGCCCTCCTATCAGTAGCCGGCCGTCACGCCCCATTCGAAGGGCAGACATACGCCGTTGAGCGGCGCGGCCTCGGGCGATGCGAGGTACCAGACGGCGCTCGCCACCTCGGCGGCCTGGACGAACCGGCCCCGTTCACCTTGCGGCAGGTGGGCTCGCAGCGCCTCGAGGTAGCCCTCGGGATCGCCGCCGCCGAAGTCACGGGCCTGCCCCGCGAGCATCGGCGTATCGACGTCGCCGGGGCACAAGCTGTTCGCACGCACGCCGTGCGGCGCCAGCTCGAGCGCGAGCGAGCGGATCAGGCCGTTCACGCCGAACTTGGACGCGCAGTAGATCGCGGCCTCGGGCCCGCCGACGAGACCGTAGTCGCTCGAGATCGCGACGATGCACCCTTGCGACGCGATCAGCGCCGGGATCGCGTGGCGGATGGCGAAGAACGTGCCCTTCAGGTTCACGTCGATCGTGCGGTCCCACTGGTCCTCGGTCATGTCGGCGCTCGGCCCCTCGACCCATACGCCGGCGGCGGTGACGAGGACGTCGATCCTGTCATGACGCTCGAGCGCCTCGCGCACCATGGCCGCGCAGGCCGTCGGGTCGCGAACGTCGACGATCACGTCCGCGTCGCGCAGATCGGCCGTGACCACGAGGTCGCCCGCGCTCGCGAACCGGGCGGAGATCGCCGTCCCCATCCCTCCGGCGCCGCCGGTGATGAGGACGACGCGACGTGGGGGCTCGGAGGGACTCATGACGCGTAGCCTATCGGCGTGGACCCGAGCGCATCGCATCCGAGCGAGGCCCAGCGTGCCTTCCGCGCGGTCGTCCTCGGCGCGTTCCTCGGTCTCTTCCTCGCGCTCGTGGCGCGACGGCGTCAGTCTCCGGGTTCGCCGTAGAACCGCCGGACGCCCGCCGCGACGGCGCGGCCGAGCCGAGTCGCATCCGCCATGCCGGCCGGCTCCACCTGGACCGCGGGCATCCGCGTTTCTCGCAGCATCGCGACCGTGAGCCCCTGCAGCATGGCGGCCACCCCGAACGCGCGCTCGAGCTCCGCGGCGATCGACCTGGCGAGCAGCTCGCCTGCGGGGGAGTGCGTCGACGCCGAGCCGAAGTACGAGCACGCGGGGACATGATCTGAGGGCTCGGGGTCAACGCGCCAGGAGATGCAGAGCGCGGCGCCGAGGTCGTTGGCCTCGCGCGCCCGTTGGCTGGGTGTGCGTCCGCCGGCGCCGCCGAGGACGGCAGGTCGTCCCTTCGCTGCTTCGATCGAGGCCACCATCGCGTCGACGGCGGCCGAGAGCAGGTCATCGGGCTCGTCACCCGGGTCGATCGCGATCACGTGTCCCTCGAGCCTGGCCGTCATCGATCGGAGCTGCTCTCCCTCGCGCACGACCGCCCGACTGGGCGCGCCCTCGATCGGACGCATGCGGTCGATCGTCTCGATCGTATGCAGGCCGACGACTCCGTCGGGGGCCTCGCCTACGTTGCGTTGGAACTCGCGGACCGCGCGGTCGGTGGCAGGACCGAACACGCCGTCCTCACGCCCAGCGTCGAACCCTAAGGCGTTGAGCTTGCGCTGGAGGTCACGGGCGTCGTCGCCCCGCATGTGGGGGGCGTGCAGGTACAGCGTGCGGTCGCCGAGGAGGAAGCTCGCCTCGACGAGCTGCCCCCACGTGTCGGGGCCAACCAAACCGTCGACCCGGAGGCTCCGCCGAACCTGGAAAGCCCGAACGGCCCGGAGCGTCGCCTCGCCGAATCGTCCGGACTCGTCCGGGGGCACGTCGGCGCCGAGCGCGGCGAGCCGCTGCTGGATGTCGGCGATCTCGGCTC
Organism: uncultured Actinomycetes bacterium; assembly: GCA_964655465.1. Taxonomy (GTDB): domain Bacteria; phylum Actinomycetota; class UBA4738; order UBA4738; family HRBIN12; genus AC-51. Next base: position 18,806 of record CAZZND010000041.1, on the reverse strand, counting down.
CGGTGTCGCCCTCGCGATAGATCCGCACCGCCCCAGTGTGCGGACCGGGTGGGCCCCCGGCAAACGCGGCCTCAGAGGTGCGCGGCCAGGTCGCGCAGGATCTGCTCCTTGGGCTTCGCGCCGATGACGCGCGCGACCTCTTGACCGCCCTTGAACAGGATCAGCGACGGGATCGACATGACGCCATAGGTGCGGGTCGCCTGCGGGTTCTCGTCGATGTTGAGCTTCGCCACCTTCAGCTCGTGGCCCTTCTCGGCGCCGAGCTCCTCGACGACCGGCGACACCATGTGACACGGCACGCACCACTCGGCCCAGAAGTCGACCAGCACCGGGGTGTCGGAGTCCAACACCACTTCCTGGAACTGCGAGTCGCTCACGTCACCGATGTTCGCCATGTCGGGTCTCTCCTGTTCGTCGTATGTCAGCCGTCGTGCGCCGCAACCTCGAGGAACCGCTCGGCGTCGATCGCAGCCTTGCAGCCTTGGCCGGCGGCGGTCACGGCCTGTCGGTACGTGTGATCGGCTACGTCGCCTGCCGCGAAGACGCCCGGCACGCTCGTGAGGGTCCGGGGTTCCTGGACCACGATGTAGCCGGCGTCATCGAGATCGAGCTGGCCGCGGAACAGCTCGGTCGTGGGGTCGTGCCCGATCGCGACGAACACACCGTCGGTCGCCGTCCGGGTGGTCTCGCCCGTCTCGACGTTGCGGATCACCGCGCCGGTGACGGCGTCATCACCGAGGATCTCGTCGATGACCGAGTCCCACAGGACCTCGATCTTCGGGTTCGCGAGCGCGCGTGTCTGCATGACCTTCGAGGCGCGGAACTCATGACGCCGGTGGACGATCGTGACCTTGGACGCGAACTTCGTGAGGAAGGTTGCTTCCTCCATGGCGGTGTCGCCACCGCCGACCACGAGCAGCTCGCGGTCGCGGAAGAAGAAGCCGTCACAGGTGGCGCAGGCGCTGACCCCCCGGCCCCGCAGGGCGCTCTCACCGGGCACATCGAGCCAGCGGGCGGTGGCGCCGCTGGCCACGATCGATGTGGCGGCCTGCCAGGACTGGTCGCCGGCCTTCACCGTGAACGGTCGTGACGAGAGGTCGACCTCGGTGGCGTGCACCGCCAAGATCTCGGCCCCGAACCGGGCGGCTTGCTTCTCCATCTGCTCCATGAGCTCGGGGCCCATGATCCCGTCGGCGAATCCCGGGTAGTTCTCGACGTCGGTGGTGAGCATGAGCTGCCCGCCGGCCTCGACCCCCTTCAACACGAGGGGACGCAGGTCGGCGCGCGCGGCGTAGAGAGCGGCGGTGTAGCCCGCGGGCCCCGAGCCGATGATCACCACGTTGCGGACGTCGGTCACGGTTGAAATCCTCCCACAGGCTCCAACGACCGCCTATTCCCGCGCGCCGTCACAGGGCGATGCGGCTGTCCGACACGACGCGGCACCCCTCGATGGCGGCGACCTTGACCTGGAGCTCGTTCACGGGCTGTCCGGCGCCGGGTCCGACGGCGAAGACGCCGAGGTACGCTGGGGTGCCCTCGAAGCTGGCGCGCACGACCCGGATGGGCTCGCCGGGGAGCTTCTCGAAGGCGGTGCGCAGGCATCTGACGGCGTCCGCGATGGAGACGTCCTCCGACGCCGCGGCCGGGGCTCCCTCGGTCGCCCCCGCGAACGCGGCGTCGGCCGCGATGATGCCCCGGGACTCGTTCGCGAGCTCGCGGACGGCCTCGAAGTCGAAGTCGCGGTCGATGATCTCGACCGCGGACGCGACCGACGGGCTGGACACGGTATCGACCGTGCCCACGGCCTCGGTGTGGACGTCCTGGGTCGTCTGGACGCCGATACGAGGCAGCGCGATGGCGATGCCGAGGACCAGGACGGCCGCGATGCCGGCCCCCGCCGCGACCCGGGACCACCGCTGCTGCCGGGCGCGGGCCTCGTCCATGGACGCGACCTCGGGCTCTCGGCTCGCCGCTGCGCGCCGGGCCTCCGCGATCGCGCGGTCACCGAGGCCTGCGGGTACCGGTGGTGCCTCGAGGTTGGCGAGGGCGTCTCGGGCCGAGGTCGCGGCCGCGACCTCGGCCCGGCACCGGGGGCATCCCAGCAGGTGCTCGAGCACGACGGCGCGCTCCCGTGCCGGGAGCGCGCCGTCCACCAGTTCCACGAGATGCTCGAGGGGGTGACTCATGACCGCTCCTCCGACGGGCCCGGCGTGCGCCTCGGTTCCCGGTCCAGGCCCATCGTCTTGGCCAGGGCGAGCCTGCCGCGGTGGACCCTTGACTTCACGGTGCCCACCGGGATGTCCAAGATCTGCGAGATCTGCTCGTAGGGCAGATCTTCGACGTCGGCGAGGACCAAGGTCACGCGGAACTCCTCGGGGATGAGGGCGAGCGCTTCGGCAGCGCTTCGTGTCCCCACCACCTCGTCGGCATGGTCGGGGTGGGGGGTGCCCGGCTCGGGCATGGGACCGTCGTCGAGGACGGCCCGGAGCATCGGCTGCCGCTTGCGCCTGCGCAGGATGTCGTAGCAGGCGTTGACCGTCACCCGGTGCATCCAGGTGGTGAACCGCGCGTCACCGCGGAACTGCGACAGCTTGCGCAGAGCCGAGATGAATGCGTCCTGAGCTGCGTCCGCCGCGTCGTCGGCGTTGCCCAGTACCCGCAGGCACAGGTGGTAGACGCGCTGCTGGTGGCGTTCGACGAGCGTCGTGAACGCCGCCGCGTCGCCGGCGAGGTACCGACGGACGAGGTCTTCGTCGCGCTCGGGCTCGCCCACGGCCGCACGCTACAACGTGGACGGGCGGCCGGTCTCCTTGATCTCGATCTTGGTGAGATCCTCGGTGAGCCCGAGGCGTCCCGCGATCAAGGTGTCGGCCTGCTTGCGCAGGGTGATCGTGACCTCGCCGGCTTCGCTGTCGACCTTGCAGAAGGCCTTCGGCACCATGAAGTTCTCGTCGGTCGGGACCGCCTCACGCGCCGCCTGACAGGCGGTGGTGACGTCGCGGCTGTTGCGATACGAGGTGGCGCCCGCGACCGCTGCCGTCTGGGCGGCGTCGGAGACCGCGAAGGTCGTGAACATGATGGAGCCGGCGTCCATCGCGACAACGCCGAGCAAGGCCACCAGGAGCAGCCAGATCACGATGATCTTGCCGACCATCCCCGATTCGTCGCGATGAAGCGTCATCTGCCGAACCTCGCCATGAGGGCCCTCCTGACCTCATCGACCTCTTCGACCCGGAGCATGAACGCTCCCGCGACGAACGCGAGCATCCCCGCGACGATCCCTGCCGATACCTGGATCAGTCGCCCCGAGACCCGTTCCACCGGAAGGAGCTCGGCGACGGCCCAGGCGGCCCCCCACGCGGCGGCGGCACAGACGACCGCGGCCCCGCTCGCACGCAGGACCGTCGAGCGGATGTGTGCGCCGTCGACCGAGCCCAGCCGCCCGCGCAGCAGGGCGAGCAGGACGGCGGCCCCCGCCAGGTACGAGGCGGCGTGTCCGAGGGCGAGGCCCGGAACACCGAGATCGAGCACGAACGCGAGGACCACCGCCACGCCGAGATCCACCACGGCGACCACGATGTTCACCATCGCCGGCGTGCGGCTGTCACCCGTGGCGTAGAACGTGCGCGTGAGGAGCTGGAACGCCGAGAAGAACGGCAGTCCGACGGCGAAGGCCGCGAGCGTGTCGGCGAGCAACTCGCCCTGCGCCCCTCCGATCGCGCCGTACCCGGCGAACAGCGCCACGATGGGACCGGCGAGCACGATCAGGCCGAGGGAGGCCGGCAGCATGGCGACGACCGTGTCGCGCAAGCCTCGGGAGAACAACTCCACGACGCCGCCGGGCCGTCCCTGCCCCCATCGTTCCGCCATCCCGGGCATGAGCGCCGTGACGATCGAGACGGCGATGATCGCGTGCGGGAGCGAGAAGAGGATGAACGCCTGCGAGTAGGCGGTGTACGCGCCTGGGCCGATCCGTCCGTTCAGCCGTATGAGGATCAGGTACGCGAGCTGGTTCACCGCGACATAGAGCAGCACCCAGCGCCCCAGCCGGACCAACACCCGTACGCTCTCGTGCCCCCAGTCGAAACGGGGACGCCAGCGGAACCCGGTGCGCCTGAGCGACGGCCACAGAGCGACGGTCATCGCGATGATCCCGAGCGTCGTGCCGAGTCCCATCAACGTGACCTGCGCGTCGCTCAGCTCATCGGGGGCCAGCCCCTCGACGTTCCACGCGATCAGCACCCCCATGGTCGCGATCACGGTGAGGTTGTTGAGCACCGGTGCGAACATCTGGGCCCCGAACCGCCGGTGCGCGGTCAACACGCCGCCGGCGATCGCGCCGATCCCGTAGAACACGACCTGCGGCATGAACCACCGCAGCAGCGTGGTGCCGAGCTCGATCTGCTGCTCGCGCTGGGCGTCGTCGGCGACCCCGGCCAGGTAGATCCCCATGATCTGGCGAGCGAAGATCATGGACGCGATGGCGAGGCCGCCGAGCACTACGAGCGCGAGCGTGAGGAACCGCGAGGCAGCCTCGCTCCAGTCGCGGTGGGACGTGAGCCGCTCGACGATCAGCGGCACGAACACCGAGGTCAAGATCCCGCCGAGGACGAGCTCGTAGATCATGTTCGGGGTGGTGTTGGCGGCGTTGTAGGTGTCGGAGACCGCGGTCAGGCCGAGCGCGGCGAGGGTCACGGAAACCCGGAGCAGCCCCGTGATACGTGAGATCAGCGTGCCGCCGGACATGACAGCGGCGCTCTTCATCGTCGCGTCGCGGGAGTCGCGGGTCAGGTCCTCGTCCGGCGTCGGGTCCACCTCCTCGCGTACAGCAACAGGAGCCCGGCCGCCGCCGCGACGGTGATCGCGAGGGCGATGGTGTTCACCGTCGTCGTGCGCACCACGATCGTCTGCTCGCTGATGGGCCTGCCGGTCGGGGTCAGCACCACGAGCCGGATCGGGTTGCGCCCGGCGGCCTTCGCGACGACCTCGAACTCGACGACCTGGTTCGGCTCCACCAGCGTGACCTTCTGTTCGTTGCCCTGGGGGAACTCGAATCGCGAGGACTCCAGGCGCACCGTGACGGACAGCGGCGTTCCGCCGGGGTCGCCCATGCGAAGGGGCAGCGTCCCCTCCGCCGAGGTAAGGGTGAACGCCTGGGGCACGTCCGGCGTGGTGCTTTCGAACGCGGCGCCGGTGATGGCGGCCGCGTGGTCCATCCACGGTGCGCCGAGCGCCTCGAGGCCCAGGTACTCGGCCGATTGCGCCTGGAGGAGGTCGAGGCGGAGCCGGTCGGGCTCGACGGTGTCCTCGGTCAGCATCGAGGCGTAGGCTTCGACGTCGAGACCGAGGGCGCGCAGACGATCGACGTAGGGCTCTGAGAACGTCCGGGAGTCAGGCGACGTGAGCGTCGCGGCGGCACCGGCCGGGCTCACGTCGGCGACCAGCGTCGGCCCGTGCACCCGCTGCAGGAACGGCGCGGTCGCCAGCCGATCCATGAGCGGGGCCCACACCGGTGGCGGCAGCGTGTCGGGGAGCGCGACCGCGAGCCCTCGCACGACGGGGGGATCTGGGCTCGGGGCCTCCTTCCAGATGACCGCGATCTCGCCGAGCACCGCCTGCGCCGCGCGGACCGGGTCGGCGAGAAGGTCCGGCGACGCCATGAGCGACTGGGTGCTGGGGTCGGGCAGGACCAGGGTCACCGGCTGACCGTCCGCGCCGGCCACGGTCGCGGTCGGGTCGGGCGCGAACCCGTTCTCCTGCGGCGGACGGGCGACGGTCTCGGCATCCGCGAGCAGGACGTCGCGGCCTTGGGCCGCGTACCGGTCGAGCGTCTTCGAGTCGAGCGCCCCGTCCACGGGGCGGACGGCGGTGACGGCCGGCTCGACCCCGAGGGTGTCGCGGATGACCTGGGCGCCGATCCGCTCCTGCTCGCGCAGTTCCGGGCCGAGGTCGGCGGCGAGCAGACTGGGTGAGGTCGGCGCGTACATCGGCAGCGGGACGATCCGGATCGTCGGGGCGGCGGCGGCCGCCCGGAGCTGGGCCAGGAAGCGGGCCGCCGCCGCCGCCCCTCCCGAGCCGGGCGGCACCTGGGTGCCGCCCGGCTCGACGTAGCCGTCGGCCATGTCGGCGGCGTCGAGGAGCAGCGATGGTTGGATCACCGCGTCGACGGTCGCCGCGCGCGCGGCGACGCGGGCGAGCGCCTCGGCACGCGCGGCGAGAGATCCGCCCTGCGCGAGGGAGGCCGCGAGCGCCGGGTTACGGAACGTCCCGTCGGCGTCGAACGCCGGTGCCGCCGTGAACGAGAGCCACCAGGTGAACCGCACGGGCGCCTCGGGCTCGCGCACGATGTGGATCTCGGCGGAGCGGATCTCGGCCACGGTGACGCCGCCCGCACGGACCGCGATCTCGATGGGGTACACGCGTGAGTCCTCGAGCGCGATCCCCGGCACCGCGGTGACGTCGACACCGGCCGAGAGCACCCGGGCGCTGCCCACGTCGATCGTTCTGTCGAGTGGCACCACCTCGGTCGCCATGACGCTGCTCGGGCCGGTAGCCAGGGCCTGTTCGTAGGACAGCCGGGAGATGACCGCCGGCCCGAACGAGATCGCGAGCGCCAGGTCCTCGACCGGCGAGGCTCCCGTGTTGGTGACGGCGACGGCGATCTTGAGCTCGGGCCGGTCCGGCGTGGTGAACCGGGTCTGGAACAAGAGCGTCGCGGACACCGAGGGTGCGTCCTGCGCGAGCGCGCCGCTCGTCGTTGACGACGTCAGCATCAGCAGCACGGCGGCGGTCACCAAGGCGCACGCGGGTCGGATCGTCATCGCTCGCCCGATCCTAGCCGCCGTTCACCCGCTGACCAGGGCGGTTGCCTGACGCAGCCCGTACGCCACGGCGACGGCGAGCATGAACCCACCGACCAGGAGCCGGAGCGTGCGCTCGCGGGTTCCGAGGGCGATCGCGGCCCCCACGCGCGCCCCGGGGACCGCGCCGATCGTGGCGAACAGGGCGATCGCCCAGTCGATGTTGCCGAGCGCGGCGTGCACGATCGTCCCCGGCACGACCATGCCGCAGATCGCCGCGAGCGAGGTCCCGAGCGCGCGCCGGAGTGGCATCCCCAGAAGCCCTGCCATCGCGGGCACCATGATCAGCCCGCCCCCGATCCCGAGCAGGCCCGAGATCAGACCCGCCGCGACGCCGATCGCCACGAACGCCCCGAGGCCCGGCTCGCTCCGGGCCTCGCCGGGTCCCCGGTTCGCTCCCCGGATGATCCCGACCGCCTGCCACGCGAGCAGGGCGGCGGTGACGACGAGCAGGAAGTGGGTCGGCACGGCCTCGGTCGCGAGCGCACCCACGACGGCAGCCGGGATCCCACCGACGATCAACCACCCGGCCGCCGCGAGGTCGACCTCGCCGTCACGCCGGTAGCGCAGCGCCCCCGATAGGGCCGTGGGGAGGATGATCGGCAGCGGCGTCGCGAGCGAGACGATCGGGGACGCGCCCAGGCCGACCTGGATGCCCGGGGTCATGACGATGCCGCCGCCGACCCCGAACAGCCCCGCCAGCACCCCGCTGATCGCGCCGATGAGGACCGCCAGGCCGGCTTCGGCCGGGGTCACCGGTTCACCTCAGCATCTCGTCCGCGCGGGTGAGCATGTCGCGCTCGCCCCGGTAGGCGGCGCGCTTGACCGCCCGCTCCATGGGGAACCAGCGGATCTCCTCCATCTCGTCGTCGCGGTCGCCCGGGTCACCACCCGTGTGGCGCATCAGGAAGAAGTGGACCGTCTTGCGGATGCGCACGTCTTCCCACACGTACATGTACTTGGTGTCGCCGAGATCGGCCTCGATGACCGCGGTCAGACCGGTCTCCTCGCGTACCTCGCGGATCGCGGCCTGATCCTTGCTCTCGCCCGTCTCGATGCCGCCCTTCGCGAGGCCCCACGCGAGATCCCCGCGCCGCGTGCGCCGCGACGCGAGCACGACCTCGATCGTTCCCTCGGAGGTGCGCCGGTAGACGACGCCGCCCGCGGAGACCTCCTTGGTGGTCGGGATGCCCGCGGGGCCGGGGCGGGGCTTGCCGCGACGACGGGAGCGGCTCGCGCCGGCCTTCTTCCTGCCGTCCGAGGTTCCCTGCTTCTTCTCCGACGAGGCGCCCCCCTTGGTGCCCCCGCCGGATGCGCCGGCGGTCGTCCCGCCCCCGGGGACGCCGGCGGCCTTCGGCGTCTCACCGCCCTTAGGTGAGCCCCCGGCGCCCTTCGGCGTCCCACCGGCAGGCCGACGACGGCGACGCCTGCGCTTCGGACGCTCGGCGTTGCTGGCGCCTTCCTCGGAACGGGGCTCGTCGGTCATGCCGCCGATGCTAGCGGCCCGCTCGGGCGGGCCGCTCAGGCTGGGGCGCCCTCGTGCCGAAGGGAACCCCGATGCACATCGACGATCTGCTGCGCCATGCGGTGGAAGCCGGGGCGTCCGACCTGCATCTCAAGGTCGCGAACGTCCCCTTCATCCGCGTCGACGGCGACCTCATGCCGACGACGTTCGAGGAGCTGACCCCGACCGACACCGAGGCGTTCGCCTTGGCGGTGATGAGCGAGCACAAGCGCCGCCAGTTCGAGGCGACCAGCGAGGCCGACATCGGATACACGGTGACGGGGGTCGGGCGGTTCCGGATCAACGTCTTCCGCCAGCGCGGGGTCGTGGGGCTCGCGATCCGTCGCGTGCGCTCCGAGATCCCGACCTTCGAGGAGCTTCGGCTCCCACCGGTCATGCGCGAGCTCGCTGATTCGCCCCGCGGGTTGGTTCTGGTCACGGGGCCGACGGGCACCGGTAAGACGACGACCATCGCCGCGCTGATCGGGCACATCAACCGATCACGGCGCGCACACGTCGTCACGATCGAGGACCCGATCGAGGTGGTGCACGACGACGTCATGTCGATCATCCAGCAACGCGAGGTCGGGATCGACACCGACTCGTACGGCGCCGCGCTGAAGTACGTCGTCCGCCAGGACCCCGACGTGATCTTCGTCGGAGAGATCCGCGATGCCGAGTCGGCGTTGTCCGCGATCCAGGCGGCCGAGACCGGGCACCTCGTCATCTCTACCCTGCACACGATCGACTGCATGGAGACCATCAACCGCGTGCTCGACCTGTTCCCGGCCCAACAGCAGAAGGAGGTCCGGACCTCGTTCGCGGGGGCGCTGCGGGGGATCGTGTCGCAGCGACTCGTGACCAAGAGCGACGGCAAGGGGCGCGTCCCGGCCGTCGAGGTGCTGATCAACACGGGTCGCGTGTTCGATCGGATCGCGGACGGCGACCAGACCGACTCGATCGTCGACGTGATCGCCGAGGGCGAGTTCTACGGCATGCAGAGCTTCGATCAGGCCCTCGTCAAGCTCGTGAAGGAAGGCCTTGTGACCGCCGACGACGCACGGCGCACGGCCTCGAGCCCACACGACTTCGACCTGCAGCTGGCCGGCGTGATGGACCGCCGCGCCGCCTACGAAGCGTCCTCGGCCCCGTACTGAGCCGCCGCGCGCTCAGCGCCGCGCTCCATCGGATGACGGCGGTAGCCGTAGCCGACCGCGAGCAGCAGGTACACAGGGATGAACAGGGGTCCCCACAGCATGTATTGCCGCACGTGCCAGCGCTCGTGCACGAGCAGGTATCCCTCGACCGGCACCGACGACACCACGACGAAGCCGACGATCATCGCGAGCCGGTTCATGCGCCGCATGAGCGTCGTGAGGCCTCGGGGCCCGCGGTCGAACAGCAACAACCCGTGGGCGAGACGTGGCCGTTGGAACGTGAGCAGCCCTACGACCAGCCCGAGGAGGGTGTTGGGCGACGTCCAGATGAACCCGAGCCACGTGGGCACGACGTCACGGTAGCGCGAGCGGCCACGGGTATCCTCCCCGCAATGGCCGCCTCGACACCGTCCGGCGCCGTCCTCGTCGTTCCCCCGCTCGCGAAGGAGCTGGGCGCGCGGTTCGCTGAGGCCGGCCACGAGCTGTACCTCGTCGGGGGCACCGTTCGCGACCTGCTGCTCGGCCGCGACCACGGTGACCTCGACTTCTGCACGAGCGCGCACCCACGAGAGACCACGAAGGTTCTGCGCGGCTGGGCCGATCGCCGGTACCTGGTCGGCGTGCGGTTCGGCACGGTCGGCGCCCTGAAGGACGGCCACCTGCTCGAGATCACGACCTTCCGCCAAGAGGTTTACGCCGAGGAGCACCGCAAGCCGGCGGTGACGTTCGGCGACGACGTCGAGACCGATCTGTCGCGCCGCGACTTCACGATCAACACGATGGCGGTGCGGGTACCGCAGGGGACGTTCGTCGATCCGTACGGTGGCGTCAAGGCGCTCGGCGCACGCGCGCTCGACACGCCGCTCGATCCCGAGGTCGCGTTCTCAGACGATCCGCTCCGCATGGTCCGGGCCGCGCGTTTCGTCGCTCAGCTCGGGGTGACGCCAGCCCCTCGCGTGCTCGAGGCGATCGGCGCCATGGGCGACCGGCTGTCGATCGTGTCGGCGGAACGGATCCGTGAGGAGCTGGACAAGCTGGTGGTTGCCGAGCACGTCGCGGACGGACTCACGCTGCTCGTCGACACGGGGCTGGCGGAACGGTTCATGCCGGAGCTACCGGCGTTGCAGCTGGAGCAGGACCCCGTCCACCACCACAAGGACGTGCTGCGCCACACCTTCGCGGTCGTGGCAGGCACCGAAGCGAGGGTCCGGTTGCGCTTGGCGGCGCTGTTGCACGACATCGGCAAGCCTGCGACCCGCAAGATCACGTCCGAGGGCGTGACCTTCCACCACCACGAGGTCGTGGGGGCGCGGATGGCGCGCGAGCGGCTCTCCGCGCTCCGCTACCCCAACGCCGTGATCGAGGAGGTCGCGACGCTCATCGAGCTGCACCTGCGTTTCCACGGGTACGGCGAGGGTTGGACCGACGCGGCCGTGCGCCGCTACGTGCGCGACGCCGGGCCGCTGCTCGACGACCTGAACCAGCTGACGCGGGCCGACGTGACGACGCGCAACCCGCAGAAGGCCTCGGACTTCAGGGGCCTGCAGGACGAGCTCGAGGAGCGTATCGCCGTGCTCGCCGAGCAGGAGAACCTCGAGGCCCTGCGGCCTCAGCTGGACGGTGAGGCGGTGATGGCCCACCTGGGCCTCGCACCCGGGCCGCTCGTCGGGGAAGCGCTCGCGATGCTGATGGAGATCCGGATGGAGCGCGGGCCGGTCGACGATGCCGAGGCCTACTCGGCGCTCGACGAGTGGGCGCGCGGGAAGGGTCTGCGCTAGACCCCCGAGACCCGCAGCAGCACGCGGAGCGTATGGGGCCCGCCCTGCCAGTGCTCCCGGACGACCTCGGGACCGGCGCGCCGGATCAGGTGTCGGAGCACGAGCGCCGCCACCACCGCGTCGTCGATGGGCCCGATCACCGGGATGAACTCCGGCAGCAGGTCGAGCGGGTTGAGCAGGTACAGCAGACCGAGCCAGAGCCAGAGCTTCGGACCGCGCGGCACCCGCGGATCGCGCAGCAGGTCACGGAATAGACGCAGCAGGGCGGGGATCATGCCGGCGAGCTCGCGAGCCGCGACGCGCCGGCCGAACGCGATGAGCGCGAGGACCAGCACGACCCAGATCGCGAAGCCGATCGCGAGCGCGACGAGGAGGTTCCGCACGGGTCGCAGGCTACGCTGGCCCCATGGCGATCGCCGTGGATCCGATGCACGGGCTCTCCGACGCCGAGGTCCGCGAGCGCGTCGCGTCGGGGCTCGCGAACCAGGTCCCCTCGGCGCCCTCGCGTACCGTCGGGCAGATCGTCCGCGCGAACGTGTTCACGCGGTTCAACGCCCTGCTCGGCGCGATGCTCGCGATCATCATGGTGGTGGGTCCTCCGCAGGACGCCCTGTTCGGCCTCGTCCTGGTGGCGAACGCAGCCATCGGCATCATCCAGGAACTGCGCGCGAAGCGAAGCCTGGACCGGTTGCGGGTGTTGACCGCGCCGAAGGCGCGCGCGGTGCGCGACGGCGAGGTCCACGAGGTCGACGCCGCCTCGTTGGTCCAGGACGACGTGATCGACGCCCCCGCCGGCGCCCAGATCGTGGTCGACGGCGAGGTGCTGTACGCCGAGGCGATGGAGGTCGACGAATCCCTGCTGACCGGGGAATCGGATCCGGTGCGGAAGGAGCCGGGCGACACGGTCCTGTCCGGGTCCTTCGTCGTCGCGGGGAGCGGGAGGTACCGCGCCGAGGGCGTGGGCGCCGAGGCCTACGCGGTCCGGCTCGCCGAGGAAGCCCGGCGTTTCTCGCTGACGCGGTCGGAGCTCCGCGCCGGGATCGACCGCATCCTCCTCTACGTCACGTGGGCGATCGTCCCCACCGCGGCGCTGCTGTTCTGGAGCCAGTTCCAGGCGCACGAGTCGTGGGAGGAGGCCGTCTCGGGGTCCGTCGCGGGCACCGTGGCGATGGTGCCGGAAGGGTTGGTGCTGCTCACCTCGATCGCGTTCGCCGCGGCCGTGGTACGCCTCGCCGAGCGGCGCGTCCTGGTGCAGGAGCTGCCGGCGGTCGAGGGGCTCGCGCGGGTCGACGTGCTCTGTGTCGACAAGACGGGGACCCTCACCGAGGGCCGGCTCGCCGTGGACGAGGTCGAGCGGCTCGGCGACGCCGATCCGGCCCCGGCGCTCGCCGTGATCGCCCGTCACGACCCCGCGCCCAACGCGACCATGCGGGCGATCGCGGCGGCCTTCACCGAGGTGCCGGATTGGCCGGTCACGGACCGGGTCGCGTTCTCGTCCGCCCGGGCTTGGAGCGCGGTGGCCTTCGGCGCGCACGGCGCCTGGTACCTGGGTGCGCCCGATGCCCTGCTCGCGCCAGGCGCCGTGCGCGCCGGGCTCGAGGAGCGCGCAGCTCGGGGGGCCCGCGTGGTGGTCCTCGCGCGTGCCGCGGGTTTGCGCGGCGACGAGGTTCCCGACGACCTGGCACCCGTAGCCGCCGTGATGCTCGCGGACCGAACTCGGCCCGACGCGGCCGAGACCCTCAGGTATTTCGCCGAGCAGGGCGTCTCGGTTAAGGTGCTCTCAGGTGATCATCCCAAGGCCGTGGGCGCCATCGCGGCCTCGCTCGGGCTCGCCGGTGCGGAGACACCCGTCGACGCGCGCGACCTCGACGACGACGGGCTCGGCCCCGCGCTCGAGGCCCACAGCGTGTTCGGCCGCGTCACGCCGCATCGCAAGCGCGCGATGGTGAACGCGCTCCAGGCGGCGGGTCACACCGTCGCGATGACGGGCGACGGGGTGAACGACGTGCTCGCGCTGAAGGACGCCGACATCGGGATCGCGATGGGGGAGGGCAGCGACGCGACGCGCGCGGTCGCCCAGCTGGTCCTGCTGGACTCGACGTTCGACGCGTTGGCACCGGTGGTCGCCGAGGGCCGCCGCGTTCTCGGGAACATCGAGCGGACCTCGGGGCTGTACCTGACCAAGACGGTTTACGCGATGCTGATCTCGCTCGCGACCGGGGTGCTCGCGTTCGCGTTCCCTTTCCTGCCGCGGCACCTGTCGCTGATCGGCGCCGTCACGATCGGGATCCCGTCCTTCTTCCTCGCGCTCGCGCCCGGCGGTGAGCGCTTCCGGCCGGGGTTCGTGCGGCGGGTGCTGCGGTTCGCGATCCCCGCGGGCACGCTCGCCGCGATCGCGACCCTGTTCGCCTACGCGTTGTCGCTGCGGAGCCCTGACGTGACGCAGGCTCAGGCGCAGACCTCGGCGCTCCTGACCCTGACGTGGATCGGGTTCGCGGTGCTCACGATCGTCGCGGCACCGCTGGACGCGCGGCGGCTGGCGTTGGTCTCGGGGCTCGCGGGCGGGTTCGTGCTGATGCTCGCGCTGCCGATGACCCGCGCGTTCTTCGCCATCGACCTCCCGCCGCTCGTGATCGCGCTCGCCGACATCGGGATCGCCGCGATCGTGTGGTCGTTCGCGCGGCTGTTCGTGCCCGAGAAGCGTCGGATGGGGCGCCGCGGGCGCCGCGAGCCCGCGGCGGGTTAGGCGGGGCCTTCGATGCCACCCATGCGGTCGGGTGGCCACACGATGACGAACGCCTTCCCCACCACGCTGTCGATCGGGATGAACCCGGCGCTGCCCTGCTCGGGGTCGCGGACGCCCAGGCCATAGCGCGAGTCGAGCGAGTTGGACCGGTTGTCGCCCATCACGAACAGCATCCCCTCCGGCACGACGATCGTGCCGAGGTCGGGCCATCTGGTGGTCTGGTCAAGGTACGGCTCGTTCAGCTGATCGCCGTTGACGTAGACCTTGCCGCCCCTCTTCACCGCGATCTCGTCGCCGGGCACGCCGATCACCCGCTTGATGTAGTCGGGGTTGTCCGGCTGCTCGACGCCGATCTTCTGGATCAGCCAGTGGAACGTGCCCCCCACGACCCCTCGGTCCTGCTCCTCGCGCTTGGCCGGATCGGCCTCCTCGAACACGACCACGTCGCCGCGCTCGGGCTCACCCCCGAAGTAGTACGGGATCTTCGAGACAAGCACCCGGTCGTTCTTGACGAGGGTCTGCTCCATGGAGGGGCTCGGGATGTAGAAGGCCTGGACCACGAACGTCTTGATCAAGATCGCGAGGATGAGGGCCATCAGCATCAGGCCGGGCAGCTCACCCAAGAACCGCAGGATTGGGTTGCGCTTCTTCGTCGTGGCGGCCGGGACGTCGTCCTCGGGGGCCGGACGCGCCGGTCGCTCTTCGGTCTTCACGCCCCCAGGGTATCGGCTCGGTGCCGGACGCGGCTGAGCGCCCCTGGGAGGTGGATCGCGAGCAGTCCGAGCGCCGCGGTGATCGCGAGGTTGCCGAGCCAGGCACCGAGCGATCCGGCGACGAGCGCCACGCCCAGGTCGTAGCCGCGCAGATCCGTGACGAGCATCGCGTGGCGGAGCCCCGCGTAGGCCAGGAACCCCCCGAGCACCCACACCGGCAACAGACCGAGGAGCGTGGGGACCTGGTCCGCGAAGATGAGACCGATCCCCAGGAACACCCCGCCGAGCAGCAGGTTCATCCCGGCGGTCCGCGCGCCGAGCTTGACGTGCGCGGTGAGCCCGCCGGAGCCGTGGCACATCGGCATCCCGCCGAGCAAACCGGTCGCGACGTTCGCGAGACCGCCAGACAGCAGGACGCGAGGCACGCTGACGCGCGCCGCGCGCTCGCCGAAGTCTTCGTGGGCGAGGTCGTTCACCGCGACGATCGCGTTGCCGAAGGTGAGTGGGATCTGCGGCACGACGAGCAAGAAGAACGCGCTCGCGAAGGCGGCACCGTCGGGGATCGCGAGCGACGGGAACGAGAACAGATTGACTGCGATATTGTTCGGGCCCTCGTG
>CAZZND010000041.1:2302-3421 GCA_964655465.1 uncultured Actinomycetes bacterium | reverse complement strand
GGGCGCGTGGAGCTGGGGCTCGGCGGCCGCGACCGTCGCGACGACCCCGACGATGAGCACCCCGACGGCGATCCACGGTTTCCCCGCCCGCGCGGCAACCCAGACGCCCAGGAAGGCGGCGGCGGCCAGGATGAGCAACCAGGATCCCGACGGCACCCCTTGGAACACCGACGCCGGCGCCGTGATCAGCTTCCAGGCCCCGACCGCGAGCAGGATGCCGACCCCCAGCTGCAACGCGCGGATCACCGGGCGCGTGAACCACCGTGCGAGCCACGCGCCGGATCCACCGAGCGTGAGCAGGAGCAGGATCGCGCCCAGCTCGATCCCCGCGGCGTTGATCGTGGCCGGGGAGAGCTCGTTCGCGACCGCGAGCGCCGTGAGCGCCTTCAGTGGCTGCACGGGGAACGGGATGCGGAAGGCAACGCCTGCCGCGATCACGAGTGCGCCGGCGCAGACGAGCACCGCGCCCGCGCTCAGCCCGTTCACCAGGATCAGCGCGGTCGCGAGCGGGACGAAGATGCCGAGGTCGGCGACCGACCCCGCGACCTCGCCGATGCCGATGTGGAACGCCGAGCGGGCGCGGGTGGCGCTCACCGGTCCGGTACCTCGACCATGACGCTCGTCGCCTTGACGGTCGCGGTGGCAGACATGCCGGGCTTGAGATCGAGCTCGTCGGCCGCCTCGCGCGTGATCAGCGAGACGACGCGGTGCGGCCCGGCCTGGATCTCGACGAGCGCCGAGACCTTGTCTTTCGTGACCTTCGTCACGATCCCCGGGAAGGCGTTGCGGCGGCTCGTGTGAACGGCCTCCGGTCTCGCGGCTCGGCGCTCGGCCAGGAGCCGGGCGACCTCGCTCGCGGGGACCATCCGCTGGCCGCCGGCGGTCCGTGAAGCCGTGAGCTTGCCGTCTCGCTCCCACCGCCGGAGGGTCTCGACACGGACGCCGAGTGCCTCGGCGGCCTCCCCGATCCGAAGCATGTCACCAGACATCAGGACCGAAGAGTACAGGGTTTCCTGGTAGAACCATGGGGAGAACCTGGCGCTACACCGAGAAGCGGACGTGCAGGATGTCGCCTTCCTGCACCTCTCGCGTCCCGGTCGCGGCCGCGCGCTCCGCCAC
>CAZZND010000041.1:1158-2292 GCA_964655465.1 uncultured Actinomycetes bacterium | reverse complement strand
TTCCTGCACCACGTAGTCCTTGCCCTCGACGCGGATCTTGCCGGCGGCCTTCGCGGCTTCCATCGACCCGGCTGCCACCAGCTCGTCGTAGCCGATGACGTCGGCGCGGATGAACCCACGCTGGAGGTCCGTGTGGATCGCGCCGGCCGCCTCAGGCGCGGTCGCCCCGCGGGGGACCTCCCAGGCGCGCGTCTCGTCCTCGCCGGTCGTGAGGAACGTGATCAGGTCGATCGCCCGGTAGCACGCCGCGATCACCGTCTCGAGGCCCGGCTCCTCCACCCCGAACTCCTCGAGCAGCGCCTTCGCCTCCTCGGGGTCCATCTCCGCGACCTCGGCCTCGATCGCGGCGTAGACGCCGGCCGCGCCGGAACCCAGCTCGGGTGGTACAGACGCCCCTTCCTCCAGGTTCGCGACCACCACCTCGGGCTTCAGCGTGAGCGGCGCGATCCCTTTGAGCTCGGCCACCACGGCAGGATCCAGCCCCGCGTCACGCAGCGGGGTTTCCGCGTCCAGCGCCGCCTTCGCCGCGGCGAGCGCCTCGACCTCGGGACCGGGCTTGCCGCGTGCCTTCTTCTCGGCCTTCTGCAGCGAGCCTTCGATCACGGCGAGGTCGGCGAGCAGCAGATCCGCGCGCACCTCCGCCAGCTCGGAAGCGGCCGAAGCGTCGGCGCCGAAGCACCGAACGACCACTGCGAGCGCTTGGACCTCGCGCAGTTTCGCGAGGCCTTGGGCGCTCGCGATGCCGCCGGGGACGTCGACGAACCTGACCTGCGCCGCGACGGTCTTCTTCGACCGCTCCATCTCGCTGAGCACGGCGAGACGTGGGTCGGGGACCGGCACCACCGCGACGTTGGCCTGGCCGGCGTGGCTGCCGGCGTGGGTGAGGGCCGTGAACAGCGTCGATCTGCCCGCGAACGGTGCGCCGACGAGCCCGATGTCCTTCACGAGGGGGGAGGCTAACAGCCCGCCGCGGCGCGGCCGGGGGGAGCCCTTCGATCCGCGGCTACGCCGGAAGTCCTGCCCGAAACTACCGACTTCCGGCCGGTATACGCGGGAGCCTCGATCCCCCGATGCTCCTGGCAGAGGCTGGCTGCGGCCGGGGTGCCGCCAGACCCACCCCGGCCGCCCGCCTCT
>CAZZND010000041.1:0-1148 GCA_964655465.1 uncultured Actinomycetes bacterium | reverse complement strand
CCCCCCCCGGGGCCGGGGGGGGGGGGGGGGGGGGGGGGGGGGCCCCCCCCCCCCCCCCCCCCCCCCCCGCCTCTACTCGCGCGCCTAGCTCTTGGTCTCCCAGAAGACCTTCGCGACCTCGTCGATCGCGTCGAGCAGCGCCTGCCCCTGCGACGGGTCGTTCGACTTCTTCGCGGCGCCGGCCTCCTTCGTGGCCTTCCAGAACATCTCGTGCAGGCCTGGGTGCTTCTCGAGGTGCTCGGGCTTGAAGTAGTCGGTCCACAGCACCCACAGGTGCTCCTTGACCATGTTCGCGCGCTCTTCCTTGATGGAGACGGCGCGGGCGCGGAACTCGGCGTCGTCGTTGTCCTGCCACTTCTGCTGGCAGGCCTTCACGGATTCGGCCTCGATGCGGGCCTGGGCCGGGTCGTACACGCCGCAGGGCAGGTCGCAGTGCGCCTGTACGGTGCGGCGGGGTGCGAGGATGCGATGGAGCATGAGCGAACCCCCTCCTTCGGATGACGTGGTCGGAGCGTACCGCGCTCGAGGAGTTCGAGTCGCGGGGGTCGGCGCGCTCGCGTTCCTCGGGGCCGTGGTCGCGGCGTTCGTGCGCTACCGGCCCTCGCGCGTGGCGATCGAAGGACCGTCGATGGCCCCGACGCTGCTGCCGGGCGACTGGGCGCTGGTGGTGGCGCCGCGCTCGTTCCACCGCGACGTCGTCGTGGTCGTCGAGCATCCGGGACGACCCGGCTACGAGATGGTGAAGCGCTTGGTCGGGGTGCCGGGCGATACGGTCGGAGAGCGGGTGCTCGGCGGGGACGAGTGGTGGGTCGAGGGTGACTTCGCCCAAGCCTCGACGGACTCCCGGCACTTCGGGTCGGTCACGCGACAGGAGCTGAAGGCGAAGGTGGTGGCCGTGTACTGGCCGGCGTCACGACGGCGCCGAGTCGGCTAGGACTCAAGGCTCGCATCCGATGAGATCGTCTCGGCCGCGGCCACCGAGGCACCGGTCCACCCCGTCCTCACCTCGGGTCTCCAAATGGTCGGTGATCTCGATCGCCCCGTCGCCTGGGCCGCCGGCTTCGACGGTGGTGAGGGCGTAGGAACCGGCCGGCACCACGACCACCCCGTCGTGGCCTGCGGAGGCCATCGCGTCGTGGAGCGAGCGG
>CAZZND010000040.1:0-21670 GCA_964655465.1 uncultured Actinomycetes bacterium | reverse complement strand
TCCGCTTCAACTTCCCCTACCTCGAGGCGGGGCGGAAGAGCCCGGGTTCGCCGAGGGACGCGATCGCCGCGGTGCGTGCCGCGTTCGAGGCGGCCACCGCTCGCACCGGCGGCCGGCAGGCGTTCGCCGGCGGCAAGAGCTACGGCGGGCGGATGGCCTCGATGGCCGCCGCCGAGGGCATGCCGGCCGCCGCCCTGGTGTTCCTCGGCTACCCGCTTCACGCGCCGGGCACGCCCGACAAGGTCCGCGACGAGCATCTGTACGGGCTCACGCAGCCGATGTTGTTCCTCCAGGGCACGAAGGATCCGTTCGCCAAGCCCGAAGTGCTGGAGCTCGTGCTCGCGAAGATCGGCGACCGCGCGACGTGGGTGCCGTACGAGGGCGCGGGCCACTCCTTCGAACGGTCACGGAAGGACAAGCCCGCCCAGGTCGGTGCCTCCCTCGCTCCCACGGTCGCGGCGTTCGTGCGCGACCATACGTAGATGCCCCGCAAGAATCGCCGCGCACCCGAGGTGCCGATGACCTCACCCGCCCCCGTGCTCCGGGAGCGCGCGCCGTCGTGGGCGAGCGCCGACGACGCCGACGACGTGCATGAGGTGACGGGGGATAAGCCCTACGTCTGCCCGGGGTGCGACCACAGCATCCGCGTCGGCCTCCGCCACCTGGTGGTCATCCCCGTCGGCGACGCCGATGAGCGACGTCACTGGCATACGAAATGCTGGCAGAGCGAACTCCGTCGGCGCGGCTTCAACCGTCCGACGGGCGACGGGCCTTGACGGCTCGGATGGCGAACCCGACGGCCTGGTAGACAGCGGCGCCGACGGCTACGTTCGCGGCACCGAGCAGCGCCGCTCCCGCGAAGAACCCGGGACCCGACCCGACTTCAGTCGCCACGAGGAGCACGGCCCACGCGAGGCCGCCGAGCGGGATCGCGACCTTCCACCACCTGCCGAACGCGAGACCCGCGAGCAGCATCGTCGGGATCATGTCTTCACTCTAAGCCCGGATCTCCGGAACCGTGCGGGAGCCGGACTACGATGCGTTTCGTGACCGCGACCGACGCTCCCGTCTGCACGCCGTTGGACTCGAAGCGCGTCCCGTGCGACGTCTGCGGCACCCCGATGGAGCCCGAGCACGCGCACTACAGGTGCCCGTCGTGCCACTACATCCTGCCGTGCTGCGGCTGGTGACCAACCCGCTGCTGACTTGCGCCATCGGTGGACACCGTCATACGGTTCGGACATGCCGGAGCCGGTGCACGCGCGCATGTGGGAGTCGGGGGGGCGGTGGTACGCCCACGTGCTGGACGCCCCCATGTTCGTCGAGGTCACCGGCACCTCACGCGACGCGTGCCTGCGCGAGCTGAGGAAGGCGGCCGGGGACGGCACCGACCTCACGGTCGAGGTCATCCCAAGCCTGGTTGGCGTGGCCGAGGCCGCCGAGATCATGGGATGGGACAAGCGCCGCGTGGTCACCTACATCGACCGAGGGCACTTCCCCGAGCCCATCGCGTCGCTCGCCGGCGGCCGGATCTGGCTCCGCGAGGACGTCGAGGCCTACGCGCGCGACTGGCGTGCGCGTCATCCGACGGCGAAAGGCGCGTGAACGCGTGACCGAGCGTCGTCTCTACCTCATCCGGCACGGTAAAGCCGATCGCCGCTCGAGCGCCCACGCCGAGACCGGCCGCGGGCTCGCCGCCGACCCGCCGCTGGACGCCACCGGGCTCGCGCAGGCCGAGATCTTGTCACGGCGCCTGCGCAAGATGCCGGCGCCGACGTCGATCGCCTGCTCGACGCTGACGCGGGCCCGCCAGACCATCCAGCCCTACCTCGACACGGCCGGGGTCGAGGCCATCTACCGCGACGATCTCGCCGAGTGGCACGGCGGCGACTGGGAGTTCAAGGAGTTCGAGGAGCTGCTCGTCGAACATCCCGAGATCCCGGAGCGCATCCTGTTCCAGGATCCGCTGTTCTTCCTCGCGCCGGGTGGCGAGACCTTCGCGTCGTTCCAGGGCCGCGTGGTCGGCGCCGTGGAAGAGCTGCTGGCCGACCACGCCGAGGGCGACCTGTGGGTGGTATGCCATGGCGGGGTCATCAACGCCTACCTGGGCCGCGTGCTCGGGGTGACCGAGCAGGAGATGTTCTTCCTCCCCCCGAACACGAGCATCAACACGGTGAAGGTCGACGGCGACCGGCGTTCGCTCTGGTTCCTGGCGGACGACACCCACTACACCGAGCCCAACCTGTTCCCCTGACCGACGGGTATCCTGCGTGACCATGCGGTTCCTCTCCCAGGAATGGGTCGACGCGCTGGCGGCGGCGCTCAACGCCGATCCGTCGTTCCGCGAGATCGCGGGGCCGCATGCCATCGCCCTGCAACAAGTCATCACGAAGCCCGACGGCGACGTCCACTACTGGACCCGGCTCGCCGACGGGCAGATCTCGTTCGGTCTCGGGGACCTCGAGTCGCCCGACGCCATCATCACGCAGAGCTACGAGACGGCCGCGGGCCTCGCGCGCCGCGAGATCAACGCGGTGACGGCCTACCTGATCGGCAAGATCAAGGTCCAGGGCGACATGGGCCGGCTGATGGCGCTGCAGGGCGTGCTGTCCAAGCTCGCCGACGGGATGGGCACCCTCGACGTGACCTACTGATCGGTCGGGCGTTCGGCGCCGACCGCGTAGGTACCCGAGGCCCGCACGAGCACCGTCCCCTCGCCGTCGGTCACCGAGGCCTCCGCGAACCCGACCGATGTGCCGACGCGCTCGGTGCGCCCGACGGCCTCGATGCGCCCCGGCCGCGCCGGCCGCAGGAACCGGATCGACAGGTCGACCGTCACGTACCGGCGCCCGGGTCCGACCGCGGTCAGGACGGCAAGCCCCATCGCCGTGTCGGCGAGGGTCGCCAGCAGCCCGCCGTGGACGAGCCCCTGGAGGTTCAGGTGATCCTCGCGGACCTCCATCGACAGGCGGACCTCGCCGGGCGATGCCTCTTCGACGCGGAGCCCGAGCCCCCGGTGGAAGGCGCTCCGTTCGACCCGCTCGCGGAGCCCCACGAGGATGTCGTCCTCAGCCATCCCGGCACCCTCCCGTGTCCGTAGGTTCTGCTGAGCGGGCGCGTTTGACGATGCCCGTTCCTCGCCGCAGGATAGGCGGCGGCCGGGCGCCTGGCGTCCGGTCTGGGGAAGAACACATGGATCGGAGGGAGAACCGAATGCCGAAGTGGCTCCGTACGGTTGCCTTGCCGTTCGCCGTGCTCGCGATGGTCGGCGCTGCGTGCAGCGATCCGACGACGACGAGCCCGGCCGCCGGCGGCACCGATACCACCGCAGCACCTACATGTCCCGAGGACTTCACGGTCGGCGTCGCGCTCGACGTGGGCGGGCTGGGTGACAACGGGTTCAACGACCTCGCCAAGCTGGGTCTCGACAACGCGATCGCCGAGGGTATCGTGTGCGCCGAGAACACCAAGTTCCTGGAGGCGAACTCCGAGGGCACGAACCTCGACGAGAACGTCCTGTCCCTGGCCGAGGCGGGCTACGACGTGATCATCGGCACCGGGTTCGACTTCACGGAGAACGGGGGCGTGAATGCGATCGCGCCCGACTACCCGGACACGAACTTCGGGATCATCGACGGGTACGCGACGTGTGGCCTCGAGTTCTGCCCGTTCCTGACCAACGACGCCGCCGATCTGCCGAACGTGGCCGACCTGACATTCACCGAGGAGCAAGGCTCGTACCTCATGGGGGTCGCCGCGGCCCTCAAGGCGCAGGAGCTCGGCTGCGACACCGTCGGCTTCCTGGGTGGCCAGACCGGCTTCCTCATCGGGAAGTTCGAGGCCGGCTACCGCGCAGGAGTCGCCGAGATCGACCCGAAGATGACGGTGCTCGTCGAGTACCTGGGCGACACGACGAAGGCGTTCGACGACATCACCGGTGGTGAGGCGAAGTCCAACGCCATGTACGACGACGGCGCCTGCATCATCTACCACGCCGCCGGCGACTCGGGGAACGGTCTGTTCAAGGCCGCGGTCGAGCAGCAGAAGCTGGCGATCGGCGTGGACGCAGACCAGTACAACGTGGTCACGGACGAGCAGAAGCCCTACATCATGACCTCCATGATCAAGCGGGTGGACACCGCCACCTACAACGCGATCAAGGCGGCGGCGGACGGCGCGTGGGTGGGCGGCGCACCTGTCGTCTCCGACCTCGAAGGTGAGGGCCTCGGCTTCGCCACGTCCAACCCGGACGAGATGGGCGAGGACATCGTCACGGTGGTGCAGGAGTACGCCGACAAGATCATCGCCGGCGACATCGTGCCGCCGACCGATCCGACCACGGTCTGACCTCGACGGAACCGGCGTCGATGACGGACGAGACGGGGGCGGGGCGCGAGAGCGCCTCGCCCCTCGTCGTCCTCGAAGGCATCACCAAACGCTTCCCGGGTGTCGTCGCCAACGACGACGTGTCCCTGGAGCTCCGCGTGGGCGAGGTCCACGCGTTGATCGGGGAGAACGGGGCGGGCAAGTCCACCCTCATGCAGGTGCTCTACGGGGTCTACCCGCCCGAGAGCGGTCAGATCGTGGTTCGTGGCCGGGTCGAGAAGATCGCCTCCGCACGCGACGCCATCGCCCTCGGTATCGGCATGGTCCACCAGCACTTCGTGCTCGTCGACCCGTTCACGGTGACCGAGAACATCATCCTCGGGAAAGAGGACGGCGAGATCCTCCATCTCGAGGAAGCGCAGGCGAAGGTCAGCGCGCTCGCCGACTCGTACAGGTTCCAGATCGATCCGGCCGCGGTCGTCGAGGATCTATCGGTCGGCGAGGAGCAACGCGTCGAGATCTTGAAGGCGCTGTATCGGGGCGCCGAGATCTTGATCCTCGATGAACCGACCGCGGTGCTGACCCCTGCGGAGATCCGTGACCTCTTCGAGAACCTCCGTCGTCTCCGTAGCGACGGTAAGACGATCGTCTTCATCAGCCACAAGCTCGACGAGGTGCTCGAGATCGCGGATCGGATCACGGTCCTTCGGCGAGGCAAGGTGGTCGGTGAGACGACACCGGCCGAGACCTCCAAAGCCAAGCTGGCCGAGATGATGGTCGGCCGCCCGGTCCTGTTCGACCTCGAGAAGCCTGAGGTCGAGATCGGTGAGCCCATCCTCAGGCTCGAAGACCTTCGAGGTGGACGACTGAACGGGTGCTCCCTCGAGGTTCGCGCGGGCGAGGTCGTCGGCGTCGCGGGCGTCGAGGGGAACGGGCAGCGCGACCTCGCCGACGCGATCATGGGGCTGCGTCCGCTCGAGGGCGGAAGGATCGTGCTGGGCGGCCAGGACGTCGCCGGGATGGACACCGGCCAGACGCGAAACATGGGCGTGGGGTTCATCCCCGAGGATCGTCACGGACAGGGTCTGGTTCTGGACATGACCCTGTGGGAGAACGCGGTCTTGGGCCGTCAGGACGACCGCGAGTTCCTGAGCAAGAGGGGCGTCCTGGGGATCAGGAAGATCAAGGTGCTGGCAGCCCGACTGCTCAAGGAGTTCGACGTCCGGGCCAGGAGCATCGAGATGTCGGCGCGAACCCTGTCGGGTGGGAACCAGCAGAAGCTGATCCTCGCGCGCGAGCTGGAGACCGAACCCCGCCTCCTCCTCGCAGCGCAGCCGACCCGAGGGCTCGACGTCGGGGCGATCGAGTTCGTGTGGCGACAGATCCTCGACCAGAAGGCTGCCGGGAAGGCGGTCCTTCTGATCTCGGCCGAGCTGGACGAGATCTATGCGCTCTCGGACCGGATCGTGACCCTCTACGAAGGGCGGATCACGGCCGAGTACCCGCCCGATGCCCCTCCCGAGGAGGTCGGGCGCGGGATGCTCGGCGACGTGGCCGAGGCAGCGGCCGGCTGATGGCCGCGAGCGGCGTCGCCATGCCCACCGCCCGTGAGCGCTCTCGTCCCGCGTGGGTCGACGGCCTCGGCGGCCAGCTCCTCGCCCTGCTCACCGCGATGGGGATCGCGCTGCTGTTGGGCAGCCTCATCACCATCGCGTACGGCGAGAGCCCGCTCGAGGTGTACGGCGCGATCGCGAAGTTCTCCTTCGGCGACATCACCGGCTTCGGCTACGTCCTCGCCAACGCGACACCCCTGATCTTCTCGGCCCTCGCCGTCGCCGTGTGTTTCAAGGGGGGCATGTTCAACATCGGCGTGGAGGGCCAGTACATCGTCGGGATGATGACCGCGGCATGGGGCGCCCTCGCGCTGGATTTCCTCCCCGGACCGTTGCTGATGTTCGCCGCGATCGGGTGCGGGATGTTGGGCGGGATGGCGTTCGCGGCGGTTCCCGGGGTGCTGAAGGTCAAGACCGGCGCGCATGAGGTGGTGACCACCATCATGATGAACGGCATCGCGGTGAGCCTGGTGGCGTGGGTGATCGCGGGACCGCTCCGCTACGAGGACACCGGCGGTGGGTTCAATGTGAACCTTCGGACGGACCCGTTCGCCGAGAACGCGAGGATCCCGGACTTCGGGCATCTCTTCGGGGTCGGTCCCAGCGCGAACCTCACCTGGCTCTTCCCGGCCGCGGTGCTGACCGCGATCGTGGTGTGGTTCATCCTCAGGCGCATGCGTCTCGGGTACGAGGCCCGCGCTGTCGGGGCGTCGGCGGGGACCGCGCAGGCGTCCGGCATCTCCATAGGCGGCGTGCAGATCAAGCTCTTCGTGCTGTCCGGCGCCCTCGCCGGGCTCGTGGGGATGCAGCAGCTGTTGGGTGACAAGAACTTCCTGCCGGTCGGGTACGAGGCGGTGCTCGGGTTCACCGGGATCGCGGTCGCGTTCCTCGGTCAGAACAATCCGATCGGCATCATCTTCGCCGCGATCCTATGGGGCGCGCTCGCCCGCGGTGAGACGGCCGTGCAGATCGAGACGGATCTGCCGCGCGAGTTCATCATCATCCTGCAGGGCATCTTGATCCTCTCCGTCGTCGTGACGTACCAGATGGCGAAGCGGCGTCTGTTCGCGCGGCAGCTCCAGAAGGCGGCGGCGGTCCAGGACATGTCCGACGCTGAAGCTCCGGGCGACGTGACCGCGATCGCGAGGGACGATCGCTGATGGACCTCGGGGACCTCGGCGCTGCGTTCGGGATCTGCTTCACCTACTTCACGATCATCTACCTCACGGGCCTGGGCGGCCTGTTCAGCGAGCGCTCCGGGATCGTGAACATCGGGCTCGAGGGCATGATGATCATCGGCACCGTGACCGGGTCGTTCGGGGCGGCCTACTTCACCAACGACGTGGGGGGCGAGGGGTGGGGAGTGCCGTGGGGTCCGATCATGGGCCTCGTTGTGGGCATGATCGCCGGCGCGCTGTTCGCCGGCATCCACGCCTTGGCGACCGTGACCTTCCGGGTCGATCACATCGTGTCCGGTGTCGTGATCAACCTCGTCGCGATCGGCGTCGCCCGGTTCCTCTCCACCATCTTCTTCGGCCAGGCGACCCAGTCCGACTCGGGTCAGCCCCACATGGCCCCCTTCGACTTCCCACTGCTCTCGGAGCTGCCGTTCGGGCTCGGGAAGGCGTTCGAAAGCCTCTCGCCGATGGTGCTCGTGGCGGCCGTCCTGTGGATCCCCGCCACCTATGCGCTGTATCGGACGCGATGGGGCCTGCGGCTGCGCTCGTGTGGCGAGAACCCCGACGCCACGCGATCCCTGGGCGTCCGGGTCGCGCCCCTTCGCTACCAGGGGGTCATGCTGTCGGGAGCTCTCGCCGGGCTCTCGGGGGCCTTCCTGGCGGTCGAGGTCAACCTCAGCTGGAACGAGGGGCAGACCCAAGGGCTCGGGTTCATCGCCCTGGCCGCGCTCATCCTCTCGAACTGGAGCCCCGTCCGACTGCTGTTCGCGGCGCTCATCTTCGGGTTCGCGGCGGCGATCCCGCTTCGTCTCGATGATGCGCCGGTGATCCGACTGATCCCGGACGAGTTCATCCGCATGATCCCCTACGTGGTCACGATCGTGGTGCTGGCGGGGTTCGTGGGGAAGGTTCGGCCGCCCGCGGCCGCGGGACGCGCGTACGAGGGCGGCGGGGGCTAGCGCCGGCTACTCGGTCCCGTGGAGGCGGTCGCCGAAATCGCCGAGCCCCGGCAGGATGAACCCGACGTCGTTCAGCCGACGGTCGAGCGCGCCGGCGACGATCGGGACGTCGGGGTGGTCGGCCGCCATCCGCGCGATCCCCTCGGGGGCCGCCACAACGCAGACGAACGAGATCGACTTCGGGTTCGCGGTGCCCTTGATGTGGGCGATCGCAGCCGCCCCGGAGCCCCCGGTGGCCAGCATGGGGTCGAGCACCAGCGCCCGACGGCCCTCCATGGGTGGAAGCTTGGCGTAGTAGTCGCGCGGCAGCAGGGTCACCTCGTCGCGCTCCATCCCGAGGTAGCCGACGACGGTGTCGGGGAACAGGTCGGTGGCCGCGTCGAGCAGGCCGAGCCCGGCCCGGAGCACGGGGACGGCGACGAGCCGCTCGGTGAGCCGTTCCTGGGGGACCGTCTCGAGCGGGGTCGTAACCTCGACCGGTTCGGTGGCGAGGTCGCGGGTCGCCTCGAGGATCAGGAGCCACCCCAGACGCCGGGTCAGGGTCCGGAACTCCGCCGAGCCCGTGCGGGCGTCGCGCAGCCGCCCCAGCAGGTCGTGAGCGAGCGGGTGATCGAGCACGGTGAGTTCGGCCATCACGGCGATCCTAGCGGGTGCTTGCCACCCGTGGGTGGGGTCTGCCACCATGGGGCGGTCATGCGGTACACGTTCGGCTTCTGGTTCGCTTACGACGGGCACAGCCCGGCGTAGTCGCCAGCAGCCACCGAGCAGCCAGCGACCCCGGGCCGGACCGCCCGGGGTTTCGACTTCCCCGGGCCGGTTCGACCGGGCCGGATGAGGAGGACCCGTCCCCATGGTCGTCGTGATGACCCAGGAGGCCACCGAGGCCGACATCGAAGCGGTCTGCGAGCGCGCGCGCACCGCCGGCGGCGAGGCCTTCGTGAGCACGGGCACCGTGCACACCGTGGTGGGCCTGGTCGGCGACACGGACCGTTTCGAGGCCGTCCAGTGGGCGCAGCTGCCCGGTGTGGCGCACGTCATCAAGATCGGCAAGGCCTACAAGATGGTGGCCGCCGATCTGCATCCGCAGCCGACCATGGTGAAGGTGGGCACGAGGGCGGTCGGTCGGGAGACGTTCACGATCATCGCCGGCCCGTGCGCCGTCGAGAGCTACGACCAGGCGATGACGGCTACGAAGGCCGCGAAGGCCGCGGGCGCGACGATCCTCCGCGGCGACGTCTACAAGCCCCGGACCTCGCCGTACTCGTTCCAGGGCCTCGGCGAGGAGGGCCTGGAGATCCTGCAGGAGTGCCGTCGCGAGACGGGGTTGCCGATCATCGTCGAGGTCGTCGACGTGTCCCAGGTCCAGCACATCGCCGAGGTCGCGGACTGCATCCGGGTCGGTACCCGGAACGCCCAGAACTTCGAGTTGCTGAAGGAGTGCGGGCTCGCGAACAGGCCGGTGATGCTGAAGCGGGGGTTGGCGATGACGATCGACGAGTGGCTGCAGGCGGCCGAGTACGTGGCCCAGCGCGGCAACTCCGAGATCATCTTGTGCGAGCGCGGTATCCGGACGTTCGAGCCCGCGACGCGCAACACTTTGGACCTCGCGGGCATGGCGGCGGCCCAACACGAGTCGCACCTTCCGGTGATCGTCGACCCGTCCCACGCGGTGGGCAAGCGCCACCTGGTGGCGCCGATGGCGCTCGCCGCGGTCGCGGCCGGGGCCGACGGCGTGATGATCGACGTGCACGCCGATCCGGAGAAGGCGCTGTGCGACGTGCCGCAGGCGCTCGTACCCGCCGAGATGGAGGACCTGGGGCGGCGGCTGGCGGCGGTGGCCGCGGCCGTCGGCCGCCCGATGAACTAGGGATCGAGCCACCAGGTCGGTCGTCTCGGCGGTCGGGTGGCTCGGTCTGCCTTGCGGAGCAGGAGGACCAACTGCCCGCGCTCCTGTCCCGTCATCTCGCGGTCGAGATCCTCCGGCATGTCCGCCATCTTCCGGATGCCGTCGATGTAGGGGTGGGCGTGGCGCCCGGCCGTGAGGTACCGCGCGTGCGCCTCGCGCTCGCTATTCAGGTAGCCGCCGGCCTCGAGCTTGTCGACGAGGCGCGTGACGGCCTGTCGCGAGATGCGGATGCGCCTGGCGAGCTCCGAGATGTGCAGACCGGGGGAGGCGAGCACCTCTTCGAGCGCTCGGTACTGCGCGTACGACATGCCGTAGGCCTCGAGCGCCTGATCCATCGCGACCTCGAATCGATGCTGGGTGCGACGGGCCTCCACCATGACGTCCCAACCCGATGCGAAGAAGTCGTCGTCGCACATGACGGGTTGATACCACCGGCCACCGACACGACCCGCGGCCGTCTGGGGCGTCGTGTCAACCTGTTGACCGCCGCAGCGGCCGTCCACGCCCGCCGGTGTCAACCGGTTCACGACAAACACCGCGGTCGCAATCGTGAACATGTTGACAAGATCCTGCGCAGCGACCGACCGGTGGGGTCAACCTGTTGACACCGCGGTTCGCGCGC
Source organism: uncultured Actinomycetes bacterium (assembly GCA_964655465.1). Classification (GTDB taxonomy): domain Bacteria; phylum Actinomycetota; class UBA4738; order UBA4738; family HRBIN12; genus AC-51. The sequence goes on along the minus strand of CAZZND010000040.1, from coordinate 11,066 downwards.
GAAGGCCGCTACACGCCCGCGGGGACGTTGGGCGTCAGCTCGAGGATGTCGCACGAACCCCGCCAACGAGCCAACGACTCACCGGGTGGCCCTTCGCGCGACTTGCGTTTGTCGACCAGCAGCTTGGCGGCCTCTTCCCACTCGGCGCCCTCGAGCACGCGCGGCGCCACCGCGAACTCCTCGAGCGAGGTGTCGCGCCCCTTGCGGCGGGTCGTGACCCGCATCTCGTGGGCCACGCCAGCGCCCGGCAGCGTCTGCTCCTCGGGCCCGGGCTCGCGCTGGCTAAGGACGTAGATCCGGCCGTTCCTGTACGCGAACCAGGCGGGGACCGACAACTCTCGTCCGCCAACCTCGATGCTCACCCAGATCACGTCGGACTTCTTCAGGCCGTCCTCGGTCTCCTTCGCGAGCTTCGACGACGGCGCCTGCACGTACACGGGAACGTCGAGCTCGCCGACGATCTGTCCGTCGACGATGAACGAGGCCACGTACGTGCCGGTCTCGTCGAACGTCACGCCCTCGACCACGTCGACCTCGGTCGTCAGGTCGAACATGCCCGCCATCCGCCGGTACTCGGGTCCCCAGCGCACGATCATCCGGCCCGACGGCCCGTACAGCCGGACCTCTTCCTGTACGAACCCGACCGGGATCTTCCACGCCCGGAACAGCACGAAGGGGAGGGCGGGACCGGGCTGGCCGGCCAGGTAGATGCCGTCGGGGGCGACGTTCCCTTGGGCCTCCCAGACGCGCCGATCGACGACAGCAGCGGCGACGAGCTCTCCGACGGGATCCATCGGGGCGCAGGATACCGGACGCTCGCCTACACGGTGCGCGAGAGCCACAGGGTCGGCTCGTCGAGCTCGGGCAGCGAGGGCATCGCTTCGGCTTCCCGCCACATCGAGGCGAGGACAGCCTCGCCGGCGCCCTCGACGACGGCGTCGCAGAACGCCCTCCCGGTGGCCGCCACGGCGCGTTCGACCGGGATGCCGAGCAGCCGCGAGAACACCGGGTCGGTCTCCTCGCTCTCACGATGGCGGCGAAGCGCCTCCGCGATCATCGGCCACGTACCGAGCAACCCCGCCCCGACCTCCGCGACGACGTGCGCGGCGTATCCCTCGGCGGCGCCGACGAACGCCTGGACCCGCGCGAGCTTGATCCGCTGCTCGTCATCGAGCACCGTGCCGAATATCGTGCCGTCGCCCTCGCCGAGAGCGCGCTCGATCTCACCCGGGTCGGTCGGGTCGAGCCCCGAGAGACGCTCCATCATCCCGGCGACATCGACCGTCAGTGTCGACAGGAAATCGTCGACCAGCCCGACGACGTGTGGCCGGACCCACGGTTGGGCGAAAGCGAGGCGGAGCGCCACCTCGCGCAGCGCCACGGCGGTGCGGAGCTCGGTGGGGTCGAGCGACCAGTCGCGCTCGAACGCCCCCAGGTTGGAGACGACGAACGCGTGGTCGTCCTCACCGTCGCGCGGCACGGCGACGTCGTAGGTGGCGAACACCTCTGTCGCGAGCCCCCCGAGCACCTGGCCGACCTGCGATCCCTGCAGCAGAGGGCCGACCTGTGTGAGCAGCCCGGCCATCGGGCCGGCCTCGGGCGGCAACTGCTCGGCCAGCCCGCGCTCGAGCGCTTGGCTCGTCCGGGTCGCGGCCGGCTCGATCAGCCCCTGCAGGGACGAGGTGTTGCGGGTCACCCACTCCGACCGGCGGACGGCGCGCACGGGCGCGAGTCGTCCCGGCGCCTCGAGGCCCGTGCGCGCCGTCACCTGCAGCTCGGCGACACGAACGGCTTCCTCGAGACCCCGCCGGTCGGCCTCGGTCGGCTCGGGGTCGGGACCGGCTTCGGCTGCCGTCGCCACGCCGACCTGCCGGGCGAGCTCCCAGTTCACCGGACCGCCACCGCCAGCCGCCATCACCCGCTGGAGCTCGCGGAACAAGGGTGCGTCGCGGAGCGATTCGGGGTCCATCCCGAAGCCGAACCCGGGTGGTGTGCTCATGACGGCCAGCGTACGACCTCTGCGCGCTAGCATGAGCCCCGTGGCCGACCCCGAGCGCGTGCTCGTCCGTGTGGGCGCCGACCCCATCGCCGTGGACGAGGTGTTGGCGTTCGTCGCCGACCCTGCGGCCGGCGGCACCTGTCTGTTCGTCGGTACCGTCCGCGATCACGGTGAAGAAGGCGGGGTGACCGGCATCACCTACGAGGCCTGGGACGACCTCGCGACGCGGCGCCTGCACGAGATCGCCGACGAAGCCTTGGCCACGTGGCCACTGTCGAAGCTCGCGCTGGTCCACCGGCACGGCGAGCTTGCCGTGGGTGAGGTGAGCGTCGCCGTCGCGGCGTCGGCCGCGCACCGCGCCGAGGCGTTCGACGCCGCACGCCACGCCATCGAACGGCTCAAGCACGACGTGCCCATCTGGAAGAAAGAGGCGCTCGTTACGGGCGAGGCCCGATGGGTGCAGGGAGCCTAGGTGGGCCGCGACCTCGCGATCGATCTGGGCACCGCGAACACGCTGGTGTACCGGCAGGGCGCGGGCATCGTGCTCCGCGAGCCCACGGTCGTCGCGATCGACACGGCACGTGGCGAGGTCGTCGCCATCGGTGAGGAGGCCTGGCGGCGCGTCGGTGGGGACTCGGGCAACGTGATCGGCATGCGCCCGCTCCGCGACGGCGCGATCACGGAGTTCGAGGTGACCCAGCGGTTCCTCGAGGCGGTGATCCGCCGCGTGGGGTTCAGCCGGCTCGCCCGCCCGAGGGTGCTCATCTGCATCCCGCCCGACAGCTCGCCCGTGGAACGGCGGGCGATGGAGGAGGCCGTCGCCTTCAGCGGGGGCCGCCACGTGACCCTGGTGGAGGAACCGCTCGCGGCGGCGATCGGCGCCGGGCTGCCGATCCACGAGCCCATGGGCCACCTCATCGTGGACATCGGGGGTGGGCGCTCCGAGATGGCCGTGGTCTCGCTCGGCGGCGTCATCACCGGCCGGACGGTCCGCACGGGCGGGTTCGATCTCGACGAGGCGATCGTCGAGCACGTCCGCGCGACCGACGGCGTCACGATCAGCGAGCGGGCGGCCGAGGAGATCAAGCACGCGATCGGGTCGGCGTTCCCCTCGGCCGGAGGCCGGGCCGCGCTCGTGCTTGGCCGCGAGCTGAGCTCGGGGAACACGGTCGAGGTGCGGGTCGAGGAAGACGAGATCCGGCAGGCGATGGCGCCGCCGATCCGTCGGATCGTCGAGGCCGCCCGCGCGACCCTGGCGGAGGCGCCCCCCGAGCTGACCCACGACGTGCTGGACAACGGCATGTTCCTGACCGGCGGCGGGAGCCTGCTGAAGGGGCTCGACCAGCTGCTCGCGCAGGAGTGCGAGGTCGCGGTTCACGTGGCCGAAGACCCGCTCGAGACGGTGGCGACGGGCGCCGGCCACATGCTGGAACACCTCGAGGACTACCGCTCCTCGTTCCAACTCGTCAGGGGGCGGTGAGGTGACCTTCTCGATCGTCGGCTTCGACCCGGGGAACGGCGACCTGGGGGTGGCGGTCGCCTCCAAGTTCCCGGCAGCCGGGGCAGCCGTGCCGTGGGCACGCGCGGGCGTGGGGGCCATCGCGACGCAGGCCGCCGCGAACACCTCGTACGGCCCACGTGGGCTGTCGCTGCTGGAGGGCGGCATGGACGCGGCGTCCACGTTGGACGCGCTCATCGCGGCCGACGACGGCCGCGATGAGCGGCAGGCCGGCATCCTGGACGCGCGAGGCGGCGTCGCGACCTTCACAGGCGCGGCGTGTTTCGACTGGGCCGGCGGCATCACCGGCGAAGGGTTCGCGGCCCAGGGCAACATCCTGACCGGCGAGCCGGTGGTGCGGGAGATGGCCCGCGCGTTCACCGAGACCGCCGGCGACCTGGTGGACCGCCTGCTCGCGGCGCTCGTTGCGGGCGACGCTACCGGTGGCGACCGTCGCGGCCGCCAGTCCGCGGCGCTGCTCGTCGTGCGGGAGGGTGGCGGCTACGAGGGGTTCAACGACCGCTACGTCGACCTACGAGTCGACGATCACCCCGACGCGCCCGCCGAGCTCACCCGTCTGTTCGCGGTGTGGGACGACACGATGCTCGTGCGCGATGACGTCGCCATCGAGGTGACCGCCGACCTCGTCCTCGATCTCCAGGCGTGGCTCGGCACGCTCGGGCACCTCGACGGCGCGCCGACCGGCGCCTTCGACGAGGCGACCCGCCAGGGTCTCGCCGACTGGGCCGGGCGGGAGAACCTCGAGCTCCGGCTTCGTGAGGACGATCGGGTCTCGGTGAAGCTCGTCGAGGAGATCCAGCGCGCCGCCGCCCGGCTCGCTAGCGGGTGAAGAACCCCACGCCCGTCGAGATCGACACGTACAGGGTCGCCGCCAGCGCGATCCCGCCGACGACGACGGCCACGATCAGTCCCAGCAGACCGGTCAGCCGTGTCTGCCAGTCGGGTCGACCGTCGTTGGTCAGGTACGTCGGGGGGCCCGGCGACGCGGTGGCGACCGGATCCGCGAGCGAGGAAGAGGGGTGGGCCGCGGACCGCAAGGTGATGGCGTAGACGGCGACGCCGACCGCGCAGGCCAGCGCGAGCACGAACAGGTAGGGCATGACGGCAGGGTACCCCCGTCGGTGGTTGCGGTCGTGGAACCCGGGGTTACGGATCGAACGCCCGTAGCATGGAGGGGCCTGCCATGCAGCCGATCCCTGAACCGCCTCGCTCGCCCGACCGACGCGCCCGCCGAAAGGGTGCCTGGGTCGGTTCGGTCGTCGGCTTGGTCCTGCTGATGGCAGCGGCCTCGTGGATCTCGCTCCCGTACTACGCGGAGGGGCCGGGCCCGGCCCGAGAGGTGACGCCGCTGATCGACTTCCAAGGGCACGAGCGGTACGAACCGACGGGCCGCCTCGCCATGACGACCGTGCGCTTCGAGCAGCTCACGCCGATCACGGCCCTCGCGGCATGGTTGGATCCCGACCGTTCCATCATCGGGGAGAACCTGCTCTACCGGCCCGGGGTCGACCGCGACCTCGAGGAGCGGACGGCCTTCTCGCAGATGGACCAGAGCAAGATCGACGCCACCGCGGTGGTGCTCCGGCAGCTCACCGACTATCCGAAGGAGCATGGCGGGGGTGTGCTCATCGAGGCGACGGCGCAAGGATGCCCCGCCTTCGACAGGCTGTTCCCGGGCGACCGCGTCGTCTCGATCGACGGAGAAGCGATCGACTCGGTCCGCGAGGCCAGTCGCATCATCGGATCCACCCCGCCGGGTGATGACATGGTGTTCGACGTCGACGTCGACGGGATCGCGCAACGGGCGACCTTCGCACGCGAACGGTGCCTGGACGGCCGGGAACCCCTGGTGGGGGTCTCGATGATCGACGCGTTCCCGTTCCCTGTCTCCATCGCGAGCGGTGACGTCGGCGGACCCTCGGCGGGGTTGATGTGGGCCATCGGCCTCTACGAGCTGCTGACCCCTGGCGACCTCACGGGCGGGCGGTTCATCGCCGGGACCGGCACGATCGACCTCGACGGCGGGGTCGGCCCGATCGGAGGGATCCGGGACAAGGTCGCCGCGGCCCGCGACGCGGGTGTCGACCTGCTCCTGGTGCCCCGTGACAACATGGCCGAGCTCGACGGTCTCGACAACGGCGAACTGCGGATCGTGCCGGTCGACACGTTCGCGGACGCGCTCGCGGCGCTCGAACCGGGACCGGCGACGCAGTGAAGTAGGCTGGCCCGAGACCACACGGAAGCGACGAGATGGAGACCACGACGATCCGGCTCCGAACCCCGCGGCGGCGATGGCCGCTCGTCATGCTCGCTGTCGTCGTCGGCATCGCGATCTTGTTCACGGTCCTGTCCGGTTTCATCATCGACGTCTTCTGGTTCCGGGAGATCGGGCAGGAGCAGGTCTTCTGGACCACGTTCGGGTCGCAGGTCGCGCTCGGGCTCATCTTCGGGCTAGTGTTCGCCGGTCTCTTGCTGGTCAACCTCACGATCGCACGCCGGCTCCGCCCCGACGTCATCCCGCTGACGCCCGATCAGGAGGTCCTGGAGCGGATCCGCGACGTGTCCGATCCGTACCTGCGCTGGCTGATCCCGCTCGGGTGCGTGCTCCTCGGGCTGATCGCCGGGATCGGGGTCTCGGGGCAGTGGCAGACCTTCCTTCTGTGGCGCAACGGCAGCGGCGTCACGTTCGGCGTCGCGGAGCCCTACTTCGACAAGGACGCCGGCTTCTACGTGTTCACCCTGCCGTGGTACCGGTTCGTCCAGAGCTGGCTGTTCTCCGCGCTCGTGGGCGTGACCGTGCTGACGGGCATCGCACACGTGCTGTGGGGCGGCATCCGACCGCAGGCCGCAGGGTTCGCCAACAAGGTGTCGCCGGCCGCACGCGCACACCTTTCGGTCCTCCTAGGTGTGATCATGCTCGTGAAGGCCTGGGGCTACTGGCTCGGGCGCTACGGCCTGCTCACCTCGTCCCGCGGGGTCGTCGAGGGGATGTCCTACACCGACCAGAAGGCGCAGCTGCCCGCGCTCACGTTCCTCACGGTGATCGCGGTCATCTGTGCCGTGCTGTTCTTCGCGAACATCAAGGTTCGTCAGTGGAGCCTGCCGATCATCGCGGTCGCGCTGCTGGGGCTCGTCTCGATCCTGCTCGGCACGGCCTACCCCGCGTTCATCCAGCAGTTCCGCGTCGGCCCCAACGAGCAACAGCTGGAGCTCCCGTACATCGAGCGGAACATCGCCTTCACCCGGGACGCGTTCGCGCTGGACGAGATCCAGGAGTCCGAACGCGACGTCGCGGGGCCGCTGTCGGCGAAGCAGCTCGAGGACAACCGGGGCACGGTCGAGAACATCCGGTTGTGGCGGGGGATCCCGGTGCTCGCCGAGAACTTCGGGGCGCTGCAGCGGATCCGCCAGTACTACGACTTCCTGGACGTCGACGTGGACCGCTACATCGTCGACGGCCGGCCTCGCGTTCTGGCCATCGCGATGCGCGAGATCATCCAGGACCAGATCCCCGGCGCGGGGCAGACCTGGCAGAACCGGCACCTCACCTACACCCACGGGTTCGGGGGGGTCGCCGCCCGGGTCGACGCCACCACCGTCGACGGTCAGCCGCTGTTCACGCTCAACGACCTCCCGCCGGTGGGCGAGCCCGCGATGGAGCAGCCCCGGATCTACTTCGGCGAGTCCGACGACGTCGACTACGTCGTCGTCGGGACCGAGACCGAGGAGCTCGACTTCGAGGGTGCCACCGAGACCACCGGCTACGCGGGCGAGGCGGGGATCGTGCTGGACAACATCTTCAAGCGGGCGTTGTTCGCGTGGAACTTCCGCGACTACAACCTGCTGGTGTCGAGCGCCGTCGACTCGGACAGCCGCATCCTGATCCGGCGCGACATCGAGAGCCGCGTGCGCGAGGCCGTGCCGTTCCTGGGGTTCGACGCCGACGCCTACGCGGCCGTCGTCGACGGCCAACCGATGTGGATCTGGGATGCGTACGTCGTGACCGACGCGTTCCCCAACTCGCAGTCGATCGACGTGGGCAGCGCCACGCTCGATCCGCGGCAGTCCGGGCGGCTCAACTACCTCCGGAACTCGGTGAAGGTCGTGGTCGACGCCTACGACGGCACGGTCACGTACTACGCGAACCTGCAGGAGCCCATCACGAGGGCGTGGAGCCTCGCGTTCCCCGAGCTGTTCACCGACATCGAGCAGGCGCCCGACGCGCTCAAGGCGCATTTCCGGTATCCGGAGAACCTGTTGCAGGTCCAGGCCGCTCAGTTCGCCAACTACCACGTCACGGACGCCTCGGCGTTCTACCAGCAGCGCGACTTCTGGCAGATCCCCGCGGATCCGACACGAAGCACCGTCTCGGGCGAAGCGGGTCTGCCGGTCCAGCCCTACTACCAGCTGCTGAAGCTCCCGGGCCGAGCGTCGGAGAGCTTCGAGCTCGTGCTCCCGTACGTGCCCTTCGGCCGCTCGAACATGGTCGGGTGGATGGCGGCATCCTCGGATCCGGCGGACTACGGCGAGGTGACGGTGTTCAGGTTCCCCGAGGGCCGCAACATCGAGGGTCCGGGCCAGGTGTTCTCACGGATCAACCAGGACCCCACCTTCTCGGGCCAGCGGACGCTGCTCGGCAGTGGGGGGTCCGAGATCTTGTTCGGCGACCTGCTGATCATCCCGATCGACGATTCGTTCCTGTACGTGCAGCCGGTGTACGTGCGATCCGCGCAGCCCGCGGCCGTGCCCGAGCTCAAGCGCGTCATCGTGGTGAACGGCAGCTCCGGGTCCATCTCGGTCGGGTCGTCGCTCGCCGACGCGATCGGCCTCGCGGTGGGCACGGAGCCGACCGAGCCGACCGAACCGGGCGAGCCGCCGACGGGGACCGTCGAGGAGCAGATCGCGCAGCTGCTGACCTCGGCCGCCGCCCACCACCAGGCAGCCCAGACGGCGCTCGCCGCAGGCGACCTGGGGACTTACCAGGCGGAGGTCGAGGCGGCGCAGGCCGATATCGAAGCCGCGGCGGAGCTCCTGGGCGCCAGCGTGCCCCCCGGGTCGCCGACGCCGACGCCCGCCGCGACCCCGACGGCGAGCCCGTCGCCCTAGCCGGCGCCGAGCCGGAACCCGAGGTCGGCCGTCACGTCGGCGACGTCCATCTGGGCCTTCTGCAGGTGCCCCGAGTAGTCCCAGTTCATCGCCTGCCATCGGGTGAACTGATCCAGGACCCACACGCCGGACTGGCGCGAGCCGTTCCCGCTCTTGCCGTTGCCGCCGAACGGCAGGTGCGCCTCGGCGCCGCTCGTTGAGTTGTTCACGCTGACCATCCCGGCGGAGACGCGCTGACGGAACCGGAACGCGTGGAGCGGATCGGTCGTGTAGATGGAGCTCGACAGGCCGTAGCCGTGACCGTTGGCGAGCGCCATCGCCTCGTCGAACGTCTCGAAGCTCGCGACACCCACGATGGGGCCGAACGTCTCGGTTCGGTACAGGTCGTCGTCCATCGTGACCCCGTCGACGATCGTCGGGTGGTAGAAGAGCCCGTCCCCGGGATCGCCGACGAACCCGGCGCGCGGGTTCGCCGAGGTGATCCGGCCGACGGCGGACGACCCCGACACGCGGTGATGGTCGCGGATCAGCCCGAGCCAGCCCTCGAACCGCTCCGCGAACCGCGCGTCGATCATCGGGCCGTACAGCACGTCGCGCGTCGGATCGCCGACGGCCGCGTCGGTGACCGCCCTCGTGAACCGATCCATGAACGCATCGTGGACGTCGGCGTGCACGATCGCGGTCCCGAGCGACGTGCAACGCTGACCGGCGGTCCCGAACCCGCTGAACAGGGCACCCTCGACGGCGAGGTCGAGGTCGGCGTCGGGCATCACGACGAGCGGGTTCTTGCCCCCGAGCTCGAGGCACGGCGTCTGCAGGTGCCGGCCGCACAGCTCGCCGATAGCGCGGCCGACGTCGGTCGATCCGGTGAACCCCACCTTGTCGATACTGCCCTCCGCGAGACCTCGCTCGAGCCCGGCGAACGTGGCGGCGCCGTCGGCGAGCACCATCTGGAAGGCGCCCTCGGGGAACCCAGCGTGCAGGATGAGCTCCGCGAACGCCTCGGCGGTCGTCGGCGTGTACTCGGCGGGTTTCCACACGACCGTGTTCCCGCACAGCAGCGCGGGTACGAGGTACCAGCTCGGGACCGCGACCGGGAAGTTGCCGGCGGTGATGATCGCGGCGGCGCCCACCGGCGCGCGGAACGTGAAGAGCTGCTTGTCTGGCATCTCGCTCGGCACCGTCTGCCCGTAGAGACGCCGCCCCTCGCCGAGGAAGAACGTGCAGGTATCGACGACCTCCTGGACCTCGCCACGAGACTCGGCGATGGGTTTGCCGATCTCACGCGTGATGAGCTGGGCGAGCGTCTCGAGGTTGTCCTCGACCAGTCGGCCGAGCTGCTGCACGGCGCGGCCCCTGACCGGGGCCGGGACGAGCGCCCACGAGGGCTGGGCCGCCTTCGCGCGGCGGGCGGCGTCGGCGAACGTGGTGGCGTCGCCCAACCGAGCCTTCGCGACGACGTCGCTCGGCCGGGCGGGGTTCGTGATGGACCGGGTGTCGCCGGAGGCGTCGTCGAGGGGGTGGCCATCGAGCAGCGAGCTGACCGTATGCATGCCCGCGATGCTACGGCGAGTCGCGTGGGGGTGTCGCCCCCGGGCTCAGCGACGCTGGAGCCGCGGTCCTCGGCTATCGAGATCCGTGAGGAACGTGTCGACGCTCTCCAGGGCACCCCAGACCCGGTCGCGGACACGGCGTGGCGCAGGCCCGGCGTCGCCCGGCGAGTCGTCCTCGTCGTCCTCGTCGTCGGCTCGCATCTGCGCGCCGGCGATCGTCGTGAGCCGCGCGGCGCCGGCCAGGTCGCCGGACTCCCGGCGCATCGCGGCAACGTCCTCGGCCGAGGCGACGCGCGCGATCACCCCTCTCCCCAGGTCCATCTCGCTCGCGGCGGCCGCGAGGACATCGAACCCGGCCTCGGTCTCGATCAGGTGGAGCCGGCCCGCCGCGGTCTCGTACGACGTGCGATGCGCATCACCCGACTCGAGCGGCCGCGCGCCGAGCTCCATCAGGACCAGGCCGAGCCGTTCGAGGTTCGCGTCGTCCTCGGGCAGCAGCAGGTCGGTCTGGTCGGTCTCGACCCTGGCGCCGTGGGCCTCCGCGGCGATGTCGCCGACCAGAACGTAGGTGACCCCGTGCGATCGAAGCGAGGCTGCGATCCGCAAAGGGTCGAAGCGTGGATCAGCCATGGTTCGCACCCCCTCGTAGGGAGTCATCGGCACCCACGGAGCCGATCCTTGACCTCGCGAGGAGATCCACCGGTGTGTCGTAGAGCATCTCGCCGGGGCCGGCTAGGCGTTCGATGGAGGGTCCGGGCGAGGCGAAGAGGAAGAGCAGGGGGCCGCCGAGCGATGACCCGGCGGATGCTTGAGCGAAGAGAACCAGGAACAAACGCTCGACTTCATCTGGGTCGACCGTGGAACCGTCTGGCTCGCGACGTGATCGACG